>NZ_CP187527.1:3617975-3919473 GCF_049852175.1 Xylanimonas sp. McL0601 | reverse complement strand
CAGACAATCTCAGGCTCACGATTCCTCGGCGAAGCGGTCCTTCGCGACGAAGTGATCGATGGCGCGGTTCGTTCCCTTGTACGTCATCCGGCGGGCGAGCACCGCGGCGCCGGCGGACAGGGCGGCAAACCCGACTGCCTGGATCACCGTGATCTGGTCGTCGTCGAGGTCCCTCGGTGCCGCGTGACCTGTGCTCTTCTGCCAGATCATGACGACGGCCCGCTGCGCCAGCCATCCGGCCGCGAGCGTGAGCACCATCGCGCCCGCTTTCACGGCGAGGGCTTCGTACTTGGCCACGTGCGTCCTCCCAGCTCGAGTCTCTCGGTGCCGCACCACCGTATCGCCCGTGCCGCTGCCTGGCACTTGTGACGCACCCAGCCTGTGACGCACCCAGCCGTCGGGGGCTCACAGCCATCACCCTGGCGGCGGTAGGCTGGCACGGAACGACAGGGGAGCGCCGCGGGCGCTGAGAGTGCGGACCACCGCAGACCCTCGAACCTGATCCGGTTAGCACCGGTGGAGGAAGTCGGGCTTCTCGATCCCTGTGCTCGTCCGTCGCGCCCTCGGGCTTCGAGGCGGCGGGCGCGGGCCCCCTTCTCGACGTCAGAGGAGGAACACCACCATGACCACCACGACCCGCCGCACCAGGACGAGCAGGGCCGCGGCCGCTGTCGTCGCCGTCGGGCTGCTGCCTGTGCTGGCTGCCTGTGGCAACGCTTCCGCGCACGGCGACGCGAGCAGCGCGAGCGCTGCGTCCGGCACTGTCACCCTCGTCACGCACGACTCCTGGGCGGTGTCGAAGGACGTGCTCGCCGCGTTCGAGAAGGAGAGCGGCCTCACGGTGAAGCAGGTGCCGATGGGCGACGCCGGCACGCTCGCCAACCAGATGGTGCTCACGAAGGACTCGCCGCTCGGCGACGTCGTCTTCGGCATCGACAACACGTTCGCGTCCCGGGTGGTCGACGCCGGCGCGCTCGAGCCGTACACGCCCGCGGGGCTGTCGAAGTCGGCGCACCCCTACGTCGTCGGCAATGGCGCGCTCACGCCGATCGACCTCGGC
Source organism: Xylanimonas sp. McL0601 (assembly GCF_049852175.1). Taxonomy (GTDB): domain Bacteria; phylum Actinomycetota; class Actinomycetes; order Actinomycetales; family Cellulomonadaceae; genus Xylanimonas. Next base: position 3,918,413 of record NZ_CP187527.1, on the reverse strand, counting down.
GACGTCTGCCTCAACACCGACATCGCGTGGTTCGAGAAGCACGGGCTGTCGGAGCCGAAGACCCTCGAGGACGTCGCGAAGCCCGAGTACAAGAACCTTCTCGTCGCGATGAACCCGGCATCGTCGTCGCCGGGCATGGCGTTCCTGCTCGCCACGATCGGCGCCTTCGGCGACGACGGCTACGGCGGCAAGGGCTGGACCGGCTACTGGGCCGATCTCAAGGCCAACGGCGTCAAGGTCTCCGACTCGTGGGAGGACGCCTACTACGCGGAGTTCTCCGGCGCGGGCCAGGGCGGTACGCGCCCGATCGTCGTCTCGTACTCCACGTCGCCGGCCTACACGGTGACCAAGGACGGTTCGTCGACCACGACACGCGCGCTGCTCGGCACCTGCTTCCGCCAGGTCGAGTACGCGGGCATCCTGAACGGTGCCCAGAACCCGGCCGGTGCGAAGAAGCTCATCGACTTCCTCGTCTCGCAGCCGTTCCAGGCCGACATCCCCGGGCAGATGTACATGTACCCGGCCGACTCCTCGGTCGAGCTGCCCGCCGAGTGGACGACGTTCGCCCCGCTGGCGGACCAGCCGTTCGCCGTGTCGCCGGCCGACATCACTGCGAACCGCGACGCCTGGATCGAGAAGTGGACGACGACGGTCGTCGGCTGACGTCCACCACCGTGGGTGCAATCTTGGGGGGACTGAGGCACCGCAAGGCCCCCAGGATTGCGCCCGCGGCGGCTGGATGGGCGGTGGCCGTCGCCGTGCCGCTGCTGTTCCTCGGGGTGTTCTTCGTGTGGCCCCTCGTCGCGATCGTGGGGCGCGGGTTCGTCGCCGAGGGCGGCGGGATCGATCTCACCGGGCTGCGGGGCGTGCTCGGCAGCACCCGCACGTGGCGGCTCGTCGGCGTGACGCTCGGGCAGGCGACCGCCGGCTCGGTCGGCTCCGTGGTGCTCGGGATGCCCGTCGCGTACCTGCTCTACCGCACGCGGTTCCCGGGCCGGGCCGTGCTGCGCGGCGTCGTCACGGTGCCGTTCGTCCTGCCCACCGTCGTCGTCGGCGTCGCGTTCAAGGCGCTGTTCCAGGAGGGCGGGCTGCTCGGGTTCGCCCGGCTCGAGGAGACCTTCGCGGCCGTCGTCGTCGCGCTGGTGTTCTTCAACGTCTCCGTCGTGGTGCGTACCGTCGGTGGGCTGTGGGAGCGGCTGGACCCCCGCGCCGAGCAGGCGGCCCGCGCGCTCGGCGCGTCGCCCGCGCGTGCGTTCCGCACCGTGACGCTCCCCGCTCTGACGCCGGCGATCGCCTCGGCCGCCGCCGTGGTCTTCCTCTTCTGCTCGACGGCGTTCGGCGTCGTCATGGTGCTCGGCGGTGCGGGCTACAACACCGTCGAGACCGAGATCTACCGGCGCACCACGCAGTTCCTCGACCTTCGGACGGCGGCGGTCCTCTCCATCCTCCAGCTCGTGGTCGTGACCGCGGCCCTCTGGGTCGCAGGGCGCGCCCGCGCACGCCGCGAGCGCGCGCTGCACCTCGAGCACGAGGACGTCGCCGCGCACCGGTGGAGCCCTCGCAGCCTGCCCGACGCCGCTGCGGCCCTTGCGACCGTGGTGGTCGTGGGCGGGCTCATCGTGCTGCCCCTCGCCGTCCTGGTGGCCCGGTCGTTCCGCACGGCCGACGGAACCTGGGGGCTCGACAACTACGTGGCGCTCGGCACCACGGGCGGCCGCAACGCGCTGGTCGTCACCGTCTGGGAGGCGCTGGCGACCTCGCTGCGTACGGCGCTGATCGCCACGGCGATCGCGATCGTCGTCGGCGGCCTCGTGGCGCTCGTCGTCTCGCGGCGGCCGCGTGCACGGGCCGCGCGGCGGGCCGTGGGTGCCCTCGACGCCGTCGTGATGCTGCCGCTCGGCGTGTCCGCGGTGACGGTCGGGTTCGGGTTCCTCGTCACGCTCGACCGGCCGCTGGGCCTGAACGTGGACCTCCGGACGTCCGGGCTGCTGGTGCCGATCGCGCAGGCGGTGGTCGCGACCCCGCTCGTCGTGCGGACCGTGCTGCCCGTGCTGCGCGCCATAGACCCGCGGCTGCGGGACGCGGCCGGGGTCCTCGGCGCTGCGCCCGGGCGCGTGCTGCGCGACATCGACCTGCCGATCGCGCTGCGCTCGCTCGGGCTGGCCGTCGGGTTCGCGTTTGCCGTGTCGCTCGGCGAGTTCGGGGCGACGGCGTTCCTCGCGCGGCCTGACGCGGCCACGCTGCCCGTGGTGATCTTCCGGCTCATCGGCCGGCCGGGCGCGCAGAACTACGGCATGGCGCTGGCGGCGTCGGTCGTGCTGGCGGTGCTGACCGCCGTCGTCATGATGGTGGCCGAGCAGCTGCGCGGGGACCGTGCGTCCGGTGCGGCCGGAGGGGAGTTCTGATGGGCGGGCTCTCGGTGCGCGGCGCCGTCGTGCGCTACGGCTCCGGGGAGACGGCGACGACGGCGGTGGCCGGCGTCGACCTCGACGTGGCCGACGGCGAGATCCTCGCGCTCCTCGGCCCGAGCGGTTGCGGAAAGTCGTCGCTGCTGCGAGCCGTGGCCGGCCTCGAGCCCCTCGCGGCCGGGACCGTCGCGTTCGACGGCGAGGACCTCGCCGGGGTGCCGGTGCATCGCCGCGGGTTCGGGCTGCTGTTCCAGGACGGGCAGCTGTTCGCGCACCGCGACGTCGCGCGCAACGTCGCCTACGGGCTCGAGACGGCCCGGGTGCCGCGCGCGCAGAGGGGCGAGCGGGTGCGCGAGCTGCTGGACGCCGTCGGGCTCGCCAGGTACGGGCGGCGCTCGGTGTCCACGCTGTCCGGGGGCGAGCGGCAACGCGTTGCTCTCGCACGGGCGCTTGCCCCGCGCCCGCGGCTTCTGCTGCTGGACGAGCCGTTCTCCGCGCTCGACCGGGCGCTGCGCGAGCGGCTGGCCGTCGACGTGCGCGACGTGCTGCGCGACACCGGGACGACGGCGGTCTTCGTGACGCACGACCACGACGAGGCGTTCACGGTGGCCGACCGCGTGGGGGTGATGCAGGCGGGGCACCTGCTGCAGGTCGCGCCGCCCGAGGAGCTGTGGCGGGCGCCGGCGTCGCGCGCGGTGGCGGCGTTCCTGGGTTACCAGGCGTTCGTGCCGCGCGAGGTGGCCGGGGGCACCGCGGGCGCCACGAACGACGGCGGGACACGGCCTGCCGACGCGACGGATGCCGGTGGCTGGCTCGCCGTCGGGCCGAACGGGCTGCGCGTGCTTCCCACAGACCTGTCAGGGCGAGGGGGTGCCGGAGCGCGCGGTGGGGCTGACACGTCGTGGAGTGCTCGCGTGGTCGCCGGGGCGTTCCGGCGGGGGCGCACGGAGCTGACCGTGGACGTCGACCTCGGGGCGGGGCCGCAACGCCTGGTCGCGCAGCTCGACGGTGTCGCGCCTCCGGCGCCGGGGGCGACGGTCACGGTGGGGCTCGACGCGGCGGGCTGTGCCTTCGTCGGCTCCTCGCCTCAGCGCGACTCCCTTTCGGCGTAGCAGTTGCTGGCGCTCTGCCGTGCAGAGCGCCAGCAACTGCTACGCCGAAAGGGAGGGAGGCGCGGCACGCAGCAGCAGCCTCCGCAGAACGCGGAGGCAGAGGCGCTGGGGCGCGTCAGGCCGCCGAGAGGCGGGCGATCTCCTCCGGGGTCAGCGTCAGCGACACCGCCTCGGCCGAGTCCTCGATCGACTCCGGCCGTGAGGCGCCCGGGATCGGGATCACCACCGGGGCCAGGGCGAGCTCCCACGCCAGGCAGACCTGGAAGGGCGAGACGCCGTGGGCCTCGGCCACCTGGAGGAACGGGGCGTACGAGTCCCCGAGCTCGCCCGAGCGGGCCAGCGAGATGCCGCCCAGCGGGCTCCACGGGAGGAACGCGATGCCGAGCTCGGCGCACAGCTCGAGCTCGGGGAGCGACGAGCGGAAGCGCGGCGAGAACTGGTTCTGCACCGAGACGAGGCGCCCGCCGAGGATCGACCGCGCCTCGCGGATCTGGTCCGGGTTGGCGTTGGAGATGCCGGCCATCTCGATGACGCCCTCGTCGAGGAGGTCCCGGATCGCGCCCACCGAGTCGGCGTACGGCACGCGCGGGTCGGGCCGGTGGAACTGGTACAAGCCGATCGCCTCGACGCCGAGCCGCTTCGCTGACGCCTTCGCGGCGTCCTTGAGGTAGGCCGGGTCGCCGTTCTGCGTCCACGAGCCGTCGCCGGGGCGCAGGTGGCCGCCCTTGGTCGCGACGAGCACGTCGGAGACGTCCGAGCCGTAGGAGCGCAGCGCCCGGGCGAAGAGCTCCTCGTTGTGGCCCACCTCGCCGGCGTCGCGGTGGTAGGAGTCGGCCGTGTCGATGAGGTTCACGCCGGCGTCGAGCGCGGCGTGGATCGTGGCGACCGAGCGCGCCTCGTCGGGGCGGCCTTCGATGGACATCGGCATGCCGCCGAGGCCGATCGCGCCGACCTGACGGTTGCCGAGGGTGCGGGTCTGCATGGGGGTCCTTCCGGTGTCGAATCGTTCCGACGCCGACCCTACGCCACCGACGAGTTGTCAGACGCAGGGCCGTCGCTAGGGTGGGCCGGCGGTCAAGCCCGCCGAGACGGCCCCGGGGGGCACGTGGTCTCGCCGAGCTCGACCGCCGGGACTCGGAGTGTCAGGCGGGCGTGCCCGTGACCGTCGCGCCGGACTTGGTGACCAGGTAGTCGACCGTCTCGCCGCTCCAGAAGTGGAACGTCAGCCGCACCTGGGCGCCGTCGGCGATCTCGGCGAAGAACGCCGGGCGCAGCACGATCTCGCCCGCCGCCGCGTCCGGAAGGAACGTCGCGTCGAACTCCTTGTACGTGGTCCAGGAGTTCGGGCCGGCGCCCGACCCGTCGGCGTAGCGGGCCTCCATGGTCGCGAGCCGGTCGCCGCGGAACGCCGTCGGGATCGCGAAGTCGGCGGTGGTGCCCGACGCCGCCTGGAGCGTCGGCGCGTCCGCCGCAACGACCTCCACGCGCCATGGCAGGCCCTGGTTGAACCTCACGCCGACCCAGGCGTGCGAGCCGTAGGCGCCATCGGTCACGAGGCCGGCCAGGAACGACGCCGACAGGGTGAGCACGTCGCCGTCGAGGCGGTACTCGTCGTCGTGCAGGCGGCGGCCGGCGAGCCACACGCCGGTCACCTGCTTGCCGTGCCGGTCGAGCTGCACCTGCTGGTCGGTCACGGCGCCCGGGCGGACGAACACCTGGTCGGTCGAGCCCGTGCCGGACCGTGTGGTCCAGCTCGAGGAGATCGCCGCGAACAGCTCCGGGTCGTGCCACTGGAACGACGTGCGGTCCAGGTGCTGGCCGTTGTCCCAGAGCATCGTCGTGACGCCCGTCGAGCGGGCCAGCGCGCCGAGGTGCTCGAAGAACTTCAGCTTCTCGCCGCGCTCGATGGTGCCCGTGCTGCGGTCGAAGCCGAGCAGGCCGTACTCGCCGAGGATGACGGGGATGCCACGGGCCACGAGCGTGTCGTGGACGCGCGCGAACGCGCCCTCGGTGTCCGCCTGCGCGGTCGCGTCGTACCGGTAGCCGCCCGCGATGTTCACGCTGAAGGGCCAGTAGCCGTAGTAGTGGAACGTCGCGGCGACGTTGGCGTCGTGCAGGGAGCCGATGGTCTGGGCGAGCGAGTCGAGGCGAGCCTGGCCGGAGTCGGTGTGCAGCATCGGCAGCACCAGGACGCGATCGGCGTTCTCGCCGCCGGTCGCGCGGACGGTCCGCGTGAAGTCCACGTTGAGCTCGTCGAGCAGCGGGTACGCGGCGTCGTCGCTGATCCCGGCGAACTGGGGCTCGTTGAGGCTCTCGAGCAGCAGCTGTCGCGGGTGGTCGCGGAACCGCTCGGCGACCTGCTGCCACGCCGCGGTGAGCTGGGCCACCACCTGGTCGTGCTGCGTGGGCATCTGGTTGACCCACATCCACGAGTCGTGGTGCACGTCGAGCAGCACGTACAGGCCGGCGTCGAGCGCCTCGTCGACGACCTCCTCGACGCGGTCCAGCTCGGCCGGGTCGATGGTGTAGTCGGGGGCCGGGCCCTGGAACTGGCCCCACGTGACGGGGATGCGGACGCTGTGGAAGCCGTTGTCCGCGAGCGACTCGAACAGCTCGGGCGTGACGCGGGGGTTGCCCCACGCGGTCTCGTCCGCGCCGAGCGCGTCGAAGGTGTTGCCGAGGTTCCAGCCGGGCTGCATCGCGGCAACCACCTGGGTCGCGGACAGCGGCGCGTTGCTGTGCTGGGGGTCGGGTGCGGCTGCCGCCGGGCCGGCGATGCCGACCCCTAGCGCCGTCGCGGCGACGAGCGCCGTCGCGCTCGTCCGCAGGCGTCGTGACATGCGGGTGCTCTCCCTCGAGCCGTGGGGCGACGATGCCCCGAGGACGCGGCCGGGCCGCGGGCCAAGACGGTGGGTCTCAGCGCTTCCCTGGGGAACGTAGGGGAGGAACATCGCGCAAGCAACGGGCGGACTTCCGCTTTGACCAGGAGTTTCATCGAAGGCGTCGACGGCGGTGGCCGGGATCGTCGAAATCGGCGAGCGGTTTCGACGCTGCCCGGCCACCGCCGGTCGGAACGCAGGGTGGTCGCGACAGGCTCAACCACCCGGAGAGCGGGTCAGGAGCGACGCAGCTCGCGGTAGCGCCTCACCAGCGACTGCGTCGACGGGTCCTGCGTGGCCAGCGCGGCCTCGTCGCCCGAGACCGCCGGGGCGACCTCCAGCGCGAGCTTCTTGCCGAGCTCCACGCCCCACTGGTCGAACGAGTCGATGCCCCAGACGATGCCCTGCGTGAAGGTGATGTGCTCATACAGGGCCACGAGCTGGCCCACGACCGACGGCGTCAGCTCGGGCGCGAGGATCGACGTCGTCGGGCGGTTGCCGCTGAAGACGCGGGCCGGGACGATCGCCTCGGCCGTGCCCTCGGCGCGCACCTCGTCCGCCGTCTTGCCGAAGGCGAGCGCCTTGGTCTGGGCGAAGAAGTTCGCGAGGAACAGCTCGTGCACGTCGGCCCCGGCCTGGACCGCCCCGCCGTCGCCCTCGATGTCGACCAGCGGGTACGCCGGCTTGGCGACGGCGATGAAGTCTGCCGGGATGAGCTGCGTGCCCTGGTGGATGAGCTGGTAGAAGGCGTGCTGGCCGTTCGTGCCGGGCTCGCCCCAGAAGACCTCGCCGGTCGCGGTGGTGACGGGCGTGCCGTCCCAGCGCACCGACTTGCCGTTCGACTCCATCGTGAGCTGCTGCAGGTAGGCCGCGAAGCGGTGCAGCTGCTGCGCGTAGGGCAGGACGGCGTGCGTCGCCGCGCCCAGGAAGTTGACGTACCAGACGTTGAGCAGGCCCATGAGGGCGGGCACGTTGCGCTCGAGCGGCGTCGTGCGGAAGTGCCCGTCGATGAGACGGAAGCCGCTCAGGAGGTCGCGGAAGCGCTCCGGGCCGATGGCGATCGCCACGGACGTGCCGATGGCCGAGTCGACCGAGTAGCGGCCGCCCACCCAGTCCCAGAACCCGAACGCGTTGGCCGGGTCGATGCCGAACGCGGCGACCTTGTCGAGCGCGGTCGAGACGGCGACGAAGTGCTTGCCTACGGCGGCGCGGCGGGCCTCGTCCGTGTCCTTGACGACGCCGCGCCCCACGAGCGCGTCGAGCAGCCAGGCTCGCGCGAGGCGGGCGTTGGTGAGGGTTTCGAGCGTGCCGAACGTCTTGGACGCGACGATGAACAGCGTGGTCTCGGGGTCGAGGTCCGCCGTCTTCAGCGCGACGTCGGTGGGGTCGATGTTCGAGACGAACCGGACGGTCAACCCCTCCTGCCGGTACGGGGCCAGCGCCTCGTAGACCATCACCGGGCCGAGGTCCGAGCCGCCGATGCCGATGTTGACGACCGTCTCGACCCGCTTGCCCGTCACGCCCGTCCACTCGCCCGAGCGGACCTCGTTCGCGAACGCGCTGACCTTGTCGAGCTCCACGGCGACGTCAGCGTCCACGTCCTGGCCGTCCACGACCAGCGGTGGCTGGGTGCCCGGGGCACGGCGCAGCGCGGTGTGCAGGACCGCGCGGTCCTCGGTGACGTTGATGTGCTCGCCGGTGAACATGGCCTCGATGCGCTCGGTCAGGTTCACCTCCTGGGCGAGCCGCACCAGCAGCGCGAGCGTCTCGTCGGTGACGAGGTTCTTCGACAGGTCGACGAACAGCTCGCCGGCCTCGAGCGAGAGCCGCTCGGCCCGCTCCGGGTCCGCGGCGAACCACGCGCGCAGGTCGGCGTCGAGGCTCTGGTGATGGGTGGTGAGGTCGGCCCAGGCGCTGGTGGTGGTCGGGTCGACAGGAGGGGGCGTCGTCATGGGACCAACCTAGTGACGCGCGCGGGGGCGTGGGCAGCCTCGTGGACAACGCGCCCGTGCGGAGGGAGGATGCCCGCCGTGATCCACCCCGCCACCGGTTCCGTCGCCCTGGAGATCGCGGTGCAGGACGTCGCCGGCGCGCTGGTCGCCGCGCGTGGGGGCGCCCAGCGCATCGAGCTGTGCGCCGCGCTCGCCGCGACGGGCGGCCTCACGCCGTCGGCCGGGCTGGTCGCCGCCGTCGCCGACGCGCTCGCGGGCACGGGCGTGGGTGTCCACGTGCTGGTCCGCCCCCGTCCTGGCGCGTTCGTGTACGACGACGTGGAGGTCGGCGTCCAGGTGCGGGACGTGCGCGCGGTGCTCGACGCCGGGGCGGACGGCGTCGTCGTCGGGGCGCTGACGCCGTCGGGCGACGTGGACGACGTCGCGCTCGCCGCTCTCGCCGACGCTGCCGGCGGGGCCGAGCTCACGTTCCACCGGGCCTTCGACATGGCCCGCGACCGCGTCGCGGCCCTCGGCGAGATGCGTCGGGCCGACGTGCGCCGGGTGCTGACCTCCGGCGGCGCTCCGTCGGCCGCGGGGGGCATCGCAGAGCTCGCTCGGCTCGCGCCGATCGCCGCCGGCCTGGGCGTCGAGCTGATGGCCGGTGGCGGCGTGCGGCCCGGCGACGTCGCGCCGCTGGTCGCGGCCGGCGTCGACGCCGTGCACCTGTCGGCGCGGCGGCCGGTGCCGGGCGACGGCGGGCCGGGCGGCGGCGACGGCGGCTACGACGTCACGGACGCCGACGTCGTCGCGGCGGCGGCCGCGGCGCTCAGGGGCGCTTCTGGAACATCGCGGCACCTCCGGCAGGGCGGAACCCGAGCGCCACGTTGATCGCGAGCATGTGGTCGTTCTCCTCCGCGTTCCACGTGTGCACGCGGAGGGTGCCGGGCCGCAGCTCGGCGAGCCGGCGCAGGTTCGCGCTCTTGACGAGCATCCCCAGCCGGCGCCCGCGGTGGGGCTTGAGCACGATGGTGTCCCACTGGAACGCGTACGCATCCGGGTCGCGGTGCCAGGTGAGCATCGTCATGGCGGCAAGCTCTCTGGTCGCGACGTGCTCGGCGGCGGTGATGACGAAGTCGTGGCCCGACTCTGCCAGCGCCGTGTGCGAGCGCCGCACCCGCTCGGCGTCCCACACGTCCTCGCGGAAGTCGAGCTTGCCCATCGGGGCGTCGGTCGACATCCGGGTCTCGAGCAGTGCGAACGCGTCGAGCCATTGCTCGGGCAGCTCGCCGTGCCAGGCATGCAGGCGGTAGTCGTCGGCGTGCGGGACGGCGTCGGCCTCGAGCGCGTCGAGGCGCTGCGGGGGGACCGGCGTCGCGAGCGTCGACCGGCGGTCGACCTGCACCAGCTCGTAACCGTGCGCGAGCGCGAACCGCACCCCCGGCGCCCGGGCCGGCGCCTTGCCCGAGCCCGTCGGCGCGGGCAGCTGGGGCCCGTCGACGACCTCGGCGAACGACGCCTCGCCCTGGAGCGTGCCTCGGCCCGCCCTCGCCGCGACCTGCTCCCCGCGGGCGAGCAGCGCCGAGCCCACGCCGCGGCCGCGGTGCCCGGGGTGCACCTCGACGTGGACCCAGGCGGCGTGCTGGTTCGCAGTCGTCTGCCGGTCCACGCGCACCCAGCCCAGCACGGACTCCGGGGAGCCGTCGACGACGGCGTCGTCGACGGCGAGCAGCAGCGTCCGCTCCTCGTCCTCCTGGTGGGCCAGGTCCGTCGCCGAGTCGATCGCGCGCCACGCGACGTCGTCGTGGCCGTCGCGCTCGACGGTGACCGCGCGCGAGACACGCTCGAGCCCGCGGTGCGCCCAGCCGTCGGGGTCCTCCCCAGGAGCGACCTCCACGACCTGCCAGCCGGTGGTGCTCATGCTCTCAGCGTGTGCCCCGCCGAGACGCACGTCACGCCGATTTCGTCTCGCGGTGCGGGACGGGCGTTTTGACACCGATCCGCGTGTGCTGGAACCCTCACGCGCGACAGGTGCGCCTGTCGATCCCCGTCGAACACGACTCGAGGTTTTCGAATGACGAGAAAGATGCGTGCGGCGGCGGTCGTCGCCCTGGGTGCGGTCATCGCGACCCTCGCCTCCGGCTGTGCCCGGAGCCACGCGCCCGGTGGTCTCGACGACGTGCAGAACATCACGTGGTGGCACAACTCCGCGACCGGTTCGGGCAAGGACTACTACGACAAGGTCGCCACCGACTTCGAGAAGCTGCACCCCGGTGTCAACGTCGAGGTCCAGGCGATGGAGCACGCCGACATGCTCACCAGGATCGACGCGGCCATCAAGTCGGACGACCCGGAGCAGATCCCCGACGTCTTCATGTCGCGCGGCGGCGGCGAGCTCAAGAACGAGGTCAAGCAGGGCTTCACGAGGGACCTCACCAAGGTCGCCAAGGAAGAGCTGGCCAAGGTCGGGCGGTTCACCGACCAGTACACGATCGACGGCAAGACGTACGCGCTGCCGTTCTCGATGGGCATCGTCGGCGTCTACTACAACGCCGACCTGTTCGCGAAGGCGGGGATCACCGACGTCAGCCCGACGCCGACGATCGACGAATTCAACGGGTACATCGACAAGCTCAAGGCGGCCGGGATCACGCCGCTGTCCGTCGGCGCCGGCGACAAGTGGCCGGCGGCGCACTACTGGTACTACAACGTGGTCCGCGAGTGCGCGTTCGACACCGTCGAGTCCGCCATCGCCGACAAGGACTACTCCGACCCGTGCTTCCTCAAGGCGGGCGAGGACCTGCAGTCGCTCATCGCCAAGCAGCCGTTCAACGAGGGGCTCATGACCACGGGCGCCCAGGAGGGCCCGACGTCCGCCTCCGGCCTCCTCGCACGCGGACAGGTCGCCATGGAGCTCGCGGGCCACTGGGAGCCTGGTGTGACCAGCGGCCTGACGGACGACGGCAAGACGCCGGGCTTCCTCAAGTGGTTCGCCTACCCGACCTTCCCGGGCGAGGCCGGCGACCCGAAGGACCAGATGGGTGGCGGTGACGCCTGGGAGGTCTCGACGACCGCGCCGGACATGGCCGTCGAGCTCGCCAAGTACCTGCTCTCGGACGAGGTCCAGAAGGGCTTCGCCGCCCTCAACATGGGCCTGCCGACCAACCCGGCCGCGACCGACGCGATCGAGAACCCGGCACTCCGGGACCTCGTCGACGTGCGTGACGCCGGTGGCAAGACCCAGCTGTACCTGGACACGCGCCTCGGCTCGGCCATCGGCGACCCGATGAACAACGCCATCCAGCAGATGTTCGCGGGCCAGCCCGGCCCGCAGCAGGTCGTGGACGCGATCACCGCGGCGGCACGGTCCTGACGTCGAACGCGCCGCTCCCCGCCTGACCGGCGGGGAGCGGCGCGATGGTCACTCGGCGATCCTCACGCGCCCGGGGGCGGCGCCGTCGACTTGCGCACCACCAGGCTGGAAGGGAGCTGCACGTGGGCCTCGGTCTCGCGCCCCTCCAGCAGGGCGATCAGCATGTTCACCGCGCGCGCGCCCATCTCCTGCAAGGGCTGCGCGATCGTCGTCAGGCGCGGGGTGGCGCTCGCGGCCTCGGGGATGTCGTCGAAGCCGACGATCGACAGGTCGTGCGGGATGCGCAACCCCAGCTCGCGCGCGACCTCCATGACACCGAACGCCGAGAGGTCGTTGGCGGCGAAGACGGCGGTGGGCCGGTCGGGCAGTGTCAGCAGCTCGCGGGCCGCGTCCGTGGCCCACGCAGCCCGGTAGCCGCCGTCACGCACCAGCTCCGGGTCGAACGGGATGCCCGCGGCCGCGAGCGACTCGCGGTAGCCCTGCTCGCGCAGGCGCGCCGACTCGAGGTCGGTGCGGCCGCGCACGTGCGCGATGCGTGTGTGCCCGAGCTCGATGAGGTGACGGGTCGCAGCGCGCGCGCCCTCGATGTTGTCGCAGTCGATGGTCGAGGGACCGCCGGTGCCCGTGTGGGGGTCGACCGCGATGACCGGCACGCTCGCCGTCGGGAGGGTCACCGTGGGGGTCAGCAGGATGGCGCCGTCGATGAGCGTCCCGCCGAGCCGCGAGAGCGACCGGCGCTCCCAGCCCACCGCGTTGTCGTCGCTGATGGCGCCCGAGTACGCGAGGAGCTCGTAGCCCTTGCCGACGGCCTCGGCAGAGATGCCCTTGAGCAGCTCGGCGGCGAACGGGTCGAAGCCCGCGAGCAGGATGCCGATGACATTGGTGCGGCTGCGCCGGAGCGAGCTCGCGACGAGGGACGTCTCGTACCCGAGCCGCGCGACCACCTCCAGCACCCGCTCGGCGGTCGTCGAGGCCACGCCGTAGCGGCCGTTGACGACCTTCGACACGGTGGCTACCGAGACGCCGGCAGCGCGTGCGACGTCGTTGATCGTCACGCGACCGACGGTCGTGTGCACAGGGTTCATGGGGTGGGCGTCGGTGCTCACGGTGGCACCGTAGCCCGCCGTTCCCGAATCGTGACCGACCCAGGGCCGAACGAGACGAAATCGTTATCGACAACGATTGACACTCGAGGCCGGATCCTGCGACAGTCCCGTTGACAGAGTTCCCTGTCGATCCCGTCGACGACGACCAATCAAGGGGTTTCCACGATGACGAGGAAGATTCGCGGAGGGGCGGCGATCGTCGCCCTCGGCGCGACCATCGCGCTGCTCGCCGCGGGCTGTGCCGGCTCGGGCGGTAGCAACGACGCCGGTGGCAGCACGCCTTCGGCGACGAACGCGGACGCCAAGACCATCACCTGGTGGCACAACTCGAACACCGGTGACGGCAAGGCTTACTACGACCAGGTTGCCAAGGACTTCGAGGCGAAGACCGGCGTCCACGTCGAGGTCAGCGCCATGCAGCACGAGGACATGCTGACCAAGCTCTCGGCTGCCCTGCAGTCCGGTGACCCGGACCAGATCCCGGACGTCTTCATGTCCCGTGGTGGCGGCGAGCTCAAGAACGAGGTCAGCTCGGGCGTCACGCGCGACCTGACCGACGTCGCCTCCGACACGATCTCGAAGATCTCGGGCTTCACCGGCCAGTACACGGTCGACGGCAAGGTCTACGCGCTGCCGTTCTCCATGGGCCTCGTCGGCTTCTGGTACAACAAGGACCTGTTCGCGCAGGCCGGCATCACCGACGTCAACCAGGCCCCGTCGATCGACGAGTTCTACGGCTACATCGACAAGCTGAAGGCTGCGGGCATCACCCCCGCCGCGGTCGGTGCCGGCGACAAGTGGCCGGCGGCGCACTACTGGTACTACAACGTGGTCCGCGAGTGCCCGTTCGACACCGTCGAGAAGGCGATCTCGTCGAAGGACTACTCGGACCCGTGCTTCGTCAAGGCCGGTGAGCACCTGCAGGAGCTCGTGGCCAAGCAGCCGTTCAACGACGGCTTCCTGTCCACCAAGGCCCAGGAAGGCCCGACGTCGGCCTCCGGCCTCCTCGCGACCGGCAAGGTCGCCATGGAGCTCGCGGGTCACTGGGAGCCCGGCGTGGCCAGCGGCCTCACCGCCGACGGCAAGGTCCCGAGCTTCCTCGGCTGGTTCGCCTACCCGACCTTCCCGGGCCAGGGCGGCGACCCGAAGGACCAGATGGGTGGCGGTGACGCCTGGGAGGTCTCGACCAGCGCCCCCGACGCCGCTGTCGACTTCGCCAAGTACCTGCTCTCCGACGAGGTCCAGAAGGGCTTCGCGAAGAACGACATGGGTCTGCCGACCAACCCGGCCGCGACCGACTCCATCTCGAACGCGACGCTCAAGCAGCTCATCCCGGTCCGTGACGCTGGCGGCAACGTCCAGCTGTACCTGGACACCCGCCTCGGCTCGGCCGTCGGTAACCCGATGAACGACGCCATCCAGCAGGTGTTCGCCGGCAACCCTGGCCCGCAGGAGATCGTGGACGCGATCACCAACGCAGCCGCTTCGGAGTGATGACGTGGCAGACGACGTGACCACTCCACCCGTGGCCGCATCGCCTGCGTCGTCCTCCACCCCGGTCGAGTCCGCCACCCTCGCTCCTGCGAGGGTGGCGGGCTCCGCCCCGGGCGGACGCCGCAAGAGTGGTGCCGCTGCATGGCGCAAGCGCGCGGAGATCACCTTCTTCGTGGCGCCCGCGCTGGTGCTGTTCTTTCTGTTCGTGGTCTGGCCGATCGTCACGGCCGTCCAGATCTCGTTGTACAAGTGGAAGGGCATCGGCCCTCTGGTCGACTTCGTCGGCCTCAAGAACTATGTCTCGGTGCTGCAGAACAACCTCTTCACCGAGGCGCTGACGCACAACCTGATCATCGTGGTGGCGTCGATCGCGATCCAGCTCCCGCTGGGCCTCGGCATCGCGCTGCTGCTGAACCGCAAGATGTGGGGCCAGGGCCTCCTGCGCACCCTGATCTTCGTGCCGTACGTCCTGGCCGAGGTCGTCGCCGGTGTCATCTGGCGCCAGCTGCTCGTGCCCGACTACGGCGGCATCGACGCGATCGCTCACGCGCTGCACATCCCGACCCCCCAGCAGGGCTTCCTCGGCACGCCCGACCTCGCTCTCGCGACGGTGATCTTCGTGCTGACCTGGAAGTACCTGGGTCTGGCCGTGATCCTGTTCCTCGCCGGCCTGCAGGGCGTCCCCGAGGAGCTCTACGAGGCTTCGCAGCTCGACGGCGCCTCGTGGTGGCAGGTCCAGCGCAAGATCACTGTGCCGCTGCTTGGCCCGACGATCCGCACCTGGGCGTTCCTGTCGATGATCGGCGCGCTCCAGGTCTTTGACATGGTCTGGATCCTCACCGGTGGCGGCCCCGTCAACCGGACCTCCACCATGGCGACCTTCCTCGTCTACCAGGGCACGAAGAGCCAGCAGTTCGGCATCGCCAGCGCGGCCTCCGTGATCCTGTTCGTGATCGCGCTCGTCCTCGCCGTGCTGTACCAGCAGACGATCCTGCGCCGTGACACGCACCCGGACCAGCCGCGGCGAAAGAAGGCCAAGCGATGAGCGCCTCGACTCTCACCCGCAACGACGCCCCGCCGCAGGTCCGGCGGAGCAAGAAGTTCGAGATGAAGGCCTCGACGGCGGTGGTGTACTTCATCGCCCTCATCGTCGTCGGCATGACTCTCGGCCCGGTGATCTACGGCGTGCTCGGTGGTTTCCGCACCAACGCGCAGATCGCCGAGAACCCGGCGGCGTTCCCGCACCCGTTCGTGCTGTTCAACTACACCGGGGTGCTGACCAACCCGGACTTCTGGCGGTACTCGCTCAACTCGGCGGGCATCGCGATCATCACCACGTCGCTGGTCGTGATCTGCGGCGTCATGGCCGCCTACCCGCTCGCCCGGTACGACTTCAAGTACCGCGAGGGCATCTTCATGGTGTTCGTCGTCGGCCTGCTGTTCCCGGTGTCGGTGGCGATCATCCCGCTGTTCATCCTCATCACGCAGAACTTCCACCTCGGCAACACGTGGCTCGGCATCGCACTGCCGCAGGCGGCGTTCGCCCTGCCGACCACCGTCGTGATCCTGCGGCCGTTCCTCCAGGCGCTGCCCGCGGAGCTCGAGGAGGCCGCGCAGCTCGACGGCGCGAGCCGGATCGGGTTCTTCTGGCGGATCCTGCTCCCGCTCTCGGCCCCGGGCATGGTGACCGTGGGCGTGCTGGCGTTCGTCGGTTCGTGGAACGCGTACCTGCTGCCGCTGCTCCTGCTCGGCCAGGACAACAAGACGCTGCCGCTCGGTGTCGCGGACTTCTCGTCCGAGCACGGCTCCGACACCGCAGGCGTCTTCGCCTTCACGAGCCTGGCGATGATCCCCGCGCTCGTGTTCTTCCTGGCGATGCAGAAGCGCATCGTCAACGGCCTGCAGGGTGCCGTGAAGGGTTGATCCCCGGCAACGCCGACATGGTGCCACCGCACCGCTGACGGCAGCGCCACACTGCACCCGAGCCGCCTGGTGGCCCCGTAGCGTGGACCGCTACGGGGCCACCCCCGTGACCTGACCGCGTCAAAGGAGATCCACCCGTGACCGACGCCGCCCAGAACCCGGCGCCCGTGCGCGCCATGCCCGAGGTCTCAGAGCGCGTGCGCGATCTGCACGCCCGGATGACCCTCGAGGAGAAGCTCGCCCAGATCGTGGGCTACTGGCTCGACCAGGGTGGCAACGTCGTCGCCCCGATGCAGGGCGAGATGGCGGCCGAGACCGCCGGCACCCCGCTGAGCGAGATCACCAAGCACGGGCTCGGCCAGTACACCCGTGTGTACGGCACCCGCCCCGTCGACCCCGTCTCGCGCGCCTCGTGGCTGTGGAACGAGCAGCGCCGTCTCAAGAAGGAGACGCGCCTCGGCATCCCCGCGCTGGTGCACGAGGAGTGCCTCACCGGCCTCGCGGCCTGGCAGGCCGCCACGTTCCCGACGCCCCTCGCCTGGGGCGCGTCGTTCGACCCTGAGCTGGTCTACGAGGCCGGCCACGTCATCGGCGAGTCGATGAAGGCGCTCGGCGTGCACCAGGGCCTCGCGCCCGTGCTCGACGTCGTCCGCGACCCGCGCTGGGGCCGGGTCGACGAGTGCATCTCCGAGGACCCCTACCTCGTGGGCACCGTGGGCACACAGTACGTCCGCGGCCTGCAGGACGCCGGCGTGCACGCCACCCTCAAGCACTTCGTCGGCTACTCCGGCTCGCGCGGCGGCCGCAACCACGCCCCGGTGTACGCCGGCCCGCGCGAGGTGGCCGACGTCTTCCTGCCGCCCTTCGAGATGGCCATCCTCGACGGCGGCGTGAAGTCGGTCATGAACTCCTACACCGACCTCGACGGCGTGCCCATGGCCGCGAACGTCGACTACCTCACGGGCATCCTGCGGGAGAAGCTCGGGTTCGACGGCGTCGTCGTCGCCGACTACTTCGCCGTCGCGTTCCTCGAGGTCATGCACGCCGTCGCCGCCGACCGCGGCGAGGCTGCGGCGCTGGCGCTCGAGGCCGGCATCGACATCGAGCTGCCCACCGGCGACGCCTACCTGGCCCCGCTGGCGGCGAAGGTGCGCGCGGGCGAGGTCGACGAGGCGCTGGTCGACCGTGCCGTCCTGCGCTCGCTGCGCCAGAAGGAGGAGCTCGGGCTCCTCGACCCGGACGCCTTCGAGGGCGAGCCGCCGACGTCGATCGACCTCGACTCGCCGCGCCACCAGGAGATCGCGCGCCGCCTGGCCGAGGAGTCGGTCGTGCTGCTGTCGAACGACGGCTTGCTGCCGCTCGTCGGCGGGGTGTCGAAGGTTGCCGTCATCGGCCCGAACGCGCACCGCACCGAGGCGCTGCAGGGCTGCTACTCGTTCGCCAACCACGTGCTGGCGCACTTCCCCGAGTACGAGCCCGGCTTCCACATCCCGACCGTCCACGAGGCGCTCGGCACCGCGTTCGCCGAGGCCGGGCTGCCCCAGCCCGAGCTCGTCCAGGTCGAGGGCTGCACCGTCGAGGGCGACGACCGTTCCGGCTTCGCCGCCGCCGTCGAGGCTGCGTCGGGCTCCGACGTCGCCGTCGTCGTCGTCGGCGACCAGGCCGGACTGTTCGGCCGTGGCACCGTCGGCGAGGGCAACGACTCCGAGTCGCTCGAGCTGCCGGGCGTCCAGCGCGAGCTGGTCGAGGCCGTCCTCGCCACCGGGACCCCCGTGGTCATGGTGCTGCTGACCGGCCGTCCGTACGCGATCAACTGGGCGCTCGACGGCGCCGGCGCCAAGCCCGGCGCCGTGCTCCAGGCGTTCTTCCCCGGGGAGGGCGGCGGTCTCGCGATCGCCGACGTGCTCACCGGCCGCGTCAACCCGTCGGGCCGCCTGCCCGTGTCGCTGCCGCGCTCGACCGGCTCGCAGCCGTACTCATACCTGCACCCGATCCTGGGCGGGCCGTCGGACGTCACGTCGACGGACTCGACGCCGCTGCGCCCGTTCGGCTTCGGCCTCTCGTACACGACGTTCGCGTACTCGGACCTCTCCGTGGACGCGTCGGTCGCCGCGGGCGGCACGTTCACGGTGTCGGTCACGGTGACCAACACCGGCGACGTCGCGGGTGCCGTGCCCGTGCAGCTCTACGGCCACGACGTCAAGGGCTCGATCACCCGCCCGGTGGTCCAGCTGCTCGGCTACCAGCGGGTATCGCTCGAGGCCGGCGCCTCCGTGCGGCTCACGTTCGAGGTCCCGACCACCCGCTTCGCGTTCAGCGACCGCCGCATGGTCAAGATCGTCGAGCCGGGCGACGTCCAGGTGTGGGTCGGCTCGCACGCCTCGGCGTCGTCGGAGTCGGCGTCGACCGAGGAGTCGACGGGCGGCGCGATCACCAACGAGAAGGCGGCGACGAAGATCGAGATCCCGGGCACGGCGACGCCGCGCGCGACGGTCGCGATCGCGGGCCCGCTCCACGAGGTGACGAACGCGGACGCCCGCTGGGTGAAGGCGACGCAGTCCTGACCGAAGCGGCGAGATAGTCCTCGCCGACGGCGAGCAGGTGCGGCCCGGCCGCGAGGTAGTGCTCTCGAAAGCACTGTCTCGCCGTCGGGCCGCACTGCTTCGCGGCCGCAGGGTGCCATCTCGTCGTTAGGGTGGGGCCGTGCGGGTGGACGTGTGGTTGTGGGCGGTGCGGCTGTTCAAGTCGCGGTCGTCGGCTGCCACGCTGCTGCGCGCCGGGCGGGTACGGGTCAACGGGTTTCCCGCCAAGGCCTCCACCGCCGTCAAGGCCGGCGACCGCGTCACGTGGCGAGAGACCCTGCGCGAGCGCGACGTCGAGGTCGTCGAGCTGGTGCCCAAGCGCGTCGGTGCACCGCTCGCCGTCAAGGCCTACATCGACCACAGCCCCGCGGTCCCGCCCCGCGAGGAGCGCCTCGCCGTCGGCGTCCGGGACCGGGGCGCCGGGCGTCCCACGAAGCGCGAGCGGCGCGAGATCGACCGGCTGCGCGGGGACCGGCGCGGCTAGCTCTCGCGCTACCGTGCCCTGGTGACCAGCCCGGAGACCGCTGCCCGCATCGCCGCCCTGCTCGCCCGGCACCCCGTCTGGGACGGGCACAACGACCTCCCGTGGGAGGCGCGCATGCAGGTGGGCTACGACTGGCAGGGGCTCGACCTCGCGGCCGGCACCGACGGCCGCACGCACACCGACATCCCGCGCCTGCGCGCGGGCGGCGTCGGCGCGCAGTTCTGGTCGGTCTACGTGCCCTCCGACCGGCCGGGAGCGGTCACCGCCACGCTGGAGCAGGTCGACGCCGTGCACCGGATGGTCGAGACCTGGCCCGAGACGTTCGCCCTCGCGCTCACGGCCGACGACGTCGAGGCCGCGTGGGCGTCGGGCCGCATCGCCTCGCTGCTGGGCGCCGAGGGCGGTCAGTCGATCGACTCCTCGCTAGGCGCCCTGCGCATGCTGCACGCCCTGGGCGTGCGATACCTGACGCTCACGCACAACCACAACACCCCGTGGGCCGACTCCGCGACGGACGCGCCCTCCGCCCACGGCGGCCTCTCGCGGTTCGGCGTCGAGGTGGTCCGCGAGCTGAACCGGCTGGGCATGCTCGTCGACCTGTCCCACGTGGCCCCCGGCACCATGCGCGCCGCTCTCGACGCCTCCGAGGCGCCCGTGATCTTCTCCCACAGCTCGGCCCGGGCCGTCTGCGACATGCCCCGCAACGTGCCGGACGACGTCCTTGCGCGCCTCGCCGTCAACGGCGGGGTGTGCATGGTGACGTTCGTGCCCGGCTTCGTGACGCCGGCGGTCGGGGCATGGCGCACCGAGGCGTCCGAGGCGGCGCGGGCCCAGGGGATCGACCCGGCGAACTACCTGGCGTTCTCCGAGTTCAGCGCCGACTGGGAGCAGACCCACCCCGTCCCGCCGACGACGCTCGCCGACGTCGTCGCGCACGTGGAGCACATCCGTGAGGTCGCCGGCGTCGAGCACGTGGGGCTCGGCGGCGACTACGACGGGTCGTCCGGCTTCGCGCCCGAGCTCGCCGACGTCTCCGGCTACCCGGCGCTGCTGGCAGCGCTCGCCGACCGCGGCTGGTCCGACGCCGATCTCGCGCTGCTGACCAGCGGGAACATGCTGCGCACGCTGCGCGACGCCGAGGCGGTCGCGGCCCGGCTGCGGCGGGAGCGCCGCCCGAGCACCGCGCGCATCGGCGACCTGGACGGCTGAGCGCGACCAGGCGGCCGGGAGTCCCGCTGCGAGCGGGACGAAGGGCCCGCAGACGCGGGACTGCGCACCCTGGGGAGGTCCGACCGCAATGACGACGCTGGTCGTAGTGCCGGGAACCACCTGGCCATCGACCATGGAGGTCGTCATGAGTGCAGTGACCGAGCGCCGCGAGGGTGCGCTCTCAGCCGCCGCCCCCACCCCCCTGTCCCCCATCGCGCGTTACGCGTTCGCGGTGCTGCGGCTGCTCCTGGCCTTCGAGTTCCTGTGGGCCTTCTTCGACAAGACGTTCGGTCTCGGCAAGGCGACTCCCTCGGAGCGCGCCTGGATCAACGGCGGCTCCCCGACGAAGGGCTTCCTCGGCGGGGTCGAGGGTCCGCTGCACGGCTTCTACAACGGGATGGCCGGCAACGCCTTCATCGACGTGCTCTTCATGATGGCCCTGCTCGGCATCGGCCTCGCGCTCGCGCTGGGCATCGGCATGCGCGTCGCGGCGGTGTCCGCCGTCGTGCTGCTGCTCATGATGTGGGGCGCCTCGCTACCCATCGCCACCAACCCGTTCCTCGACGAGCACTGGATCAGCGCTGTCGCGATCGTCGGCCTGGCCTGGGCGAACATCGGCGAGGTGTGGGGTCTTGGCAAGCAGTGGGCCGGCCTGGACCTGGTCCGCAAGAACACCTGGCTGCGCTGAGGCACACAGGATGTCGGAGGGGGCTAGCGTGGGCGCCATGAACGCGGTACGGGTGTTCCTGGTGGACGACCACGAGGTGGTCAGGCGCGGCGTCGCCGACCTGCTCGGTGCCGAGCCAGACCTCGAGGTGGTCGGCGAGGCCGGCACCGCCGCCGAGGCGCTCGCGCGGGTGCCTGCGCTCGCCCCCGACGTCGTCGTCCTCGACGTGCGGCTGCCCGACGGGGACGGCGTCACCGTCTGCCGCGAGCTCAAGGCGTCGATGGACGTGGCGTGCCTCATGCTCACGTCGTTCGACGACGACGAGGCGCTGTTCGACGCGATCCTCGCCGGGGCTGCAGGCTACGTGCTCAAGCAGGTGCGGGGCACGGACCTGGTCGAGGCGATCCGGACGGTCGCGGCGGGCGGGTCGACGCTCGACCCGCGCGCGGCCGAGCGGGTCATGGCCCGCATGCGCTCGCAGGCGCACCACGTGGACCCGCTCGCGGCGCTCACGCAGCAGGAGCAGAAGATCCTCGCCCTGATCGGGCAGGGCATGACGAACCGGCAGATCGGGGCCGAGCTCTTCCTCGCGGAGAAGACGGTGAAGAACTACGTCTCGAGCCTGCTCGCAAAGCTGGGCATGGAGCGCCGGGTCCAGGCGGCCGTCCTCGCGACGAAGCTGGGTCGCGCCGAGCTGCCGAAGTAGGGAGACTTCTCTCCCTCGGCGGAGGTGCTCGCTACTTCGTGGGGAGCGGAGCCTGCCAGCACAGGCGGGTGCCGCGCCCCTCCGGGCATGGGCCGATCGTCAGCGTCCCGTTCTGCTCGCGGGCGCGGGTGCGCATGTTCTCCAGCCCGCTCAGGCGTGCGTCCGCCGGGATGCCGACGCCGTCGTCCGAGACGGTCAGCACCACCGCGTCCGTGGCGGAGAGCAGCACATCGACCGACCCGGCGTGCGCGTGCCGGGCCACGTTGGACAGGCTCTCGCGCACGACGGCGACGAGGTGGTCCGCGGTCGCCGGCGGCACCAGCGCATCCACGGGACCCTCGAACCGCAGCGCCGGTGCGAAGCCCAGGCTCCGCGACGCCGCCTCGACCTCCGCGATCACGCGTGAGCGCAGGCCCACCCGCCGGGCGTCGTCCACGGGCGGCTGAAGGCCCCGGATCGTTGTGCGGATGAGGCCGATCGTCTCGTCGACCTCGTCGACGGCGGACGCCACGCGCGCGGCGTCGTCGGCGTCGCCCCTGCGCTCCAGGCGCCGCGCCACGCCCTGCAGACCGAGCCCCGTCGCGTAGAGCCGCTGGATCGCCAGGTCGTGCAGGTCGCGTGCGATGCGGTCGCGGTCGCGGACGACGGCGAGCCGCTCGGCGTCGCTCCGCCGCTCGGCGAGCTCCAGGGCCACTGCCGCCTGCGACGCGAACGCCTGCAGCGCCTCGATGACGGCGTCGGGGAACGCGAGCTTGCCCTGCTTGCGGCCCACCGAGAGCACACCGCGCGTGCGGCCCGGCTCGCCGAGGGGCAGCGCCGCGAACGGACCGATCTCGTCGGCGACCGCGCCGAACGCGATTGCCGCGCGGGCGTCGGTCGCGGCGTCCACGGTCACGATCGGGAGACCCGAGTCGTAGACCTCCGCGGCGAACGAGCCGTCGGGCGGCACGAGCGTCCCGCGGACGCCCGCGGCCCCGACCGCAGCGCGGACCTCGAGCCCCGCGTCGCCCGGGACGGTCAGCGCGGCGACGTCGGCCCCGGCAACCTGCGCGGCGTGCAGCGCGACGAGGTCCAGCACCTCGTCGGGCGCGTCCCCGGCGAGCAGCCGGCGCGAGATCTCGTTGCTCGCGACCGCCCACCGCTCGCGCAGGCGTGCATCGTCGTAGAGGCGGGCGTTCTCGACCGCCACGCTCGCGGCCGCGGCCAGAGCCTCGATGCGGCGCTGGTCGCCGTCGGTGAAGTCACCGCCGCCGCGCTTTCCCGTGAGGTACAGGTTGCCGAACGGGATTCCGTGGACGCGCAGCGGCACCCCGAGGAACGAGTGCATCTCCGGGTGGTTCGGCGGGAAGCCGACGGCGCGCGGGTCCTTCTGCAGGTCGCTGAGGCGGAGCGGGTGCGGGTGGCGGATGAGCTCCCCGAGGATGCCGCGCCCGGTCGGGTAGTGCCCGACGGCCCGAATCTGCCCGGCATCCATGCCGACCGTGAGGAACTGGCCGATGCGCCCACCAGCGTCGAGGATGCCGAGCGCGGCGTACTCCGCATCGGCGAGGTCGGCCGCGGCCTGGACGAGCCGCTGAAGCGTGGTGGCGAGCTCGAGACCGCGCCCGACGGTGAGGACCGCCTCGAGCAGCACGTCGACGTCGCTGCGGGCTTCGGCCGGGGAGGGCAGGTCGGGCACGGTCCCAACCTATCCGGCACCGGAGCGACTCGGCCCCGGGACCTTCGACACCTCCGGCGGGGCCTGCGGCCCCTGGGGCGGGCGACGCGGGCGGGGTGCACTGGGTGCGTCGGCGGGTGCCGACCCCGCGCCGGGACGGGCCGGCCTGAAGGAGGTCGTCATGGTCAGGTGGTGCCAAGGGGTCGTCGTCGGGATCGACGGCTCGGAGGAGGGATACCGGGCGCTCGACTGGGCGGCCGCGGCGGCCGACCGGCACGAGGCGCGGCTGACGGTGGTGGGCACCTACGTCGTGCCCCTGTCGCCTGTGCCCGCGGGGGCGCTGATGGGCTCGGGCAGCCTGCACGCCGGCACGGACCACGCCGTCGCCCGGGCGCTCGCGCGGCTGGGCACGCGGCGCCCGGGCGGGCGGGACACCGGGACCGAGATCGTCCCTGGCGCCGCCGCGCACGTCCTCGTGCAGCGCTCGCGCATCGCGGACCTCGTCGTCGTCGGGCGTCGAGGGCTCGGCGCGGTCGACCGGATGCTGGCCGGCTCCGTGTCCTCGGCCGTCGCGGCGATGGCGCACGGCCAGGTGGCCGTCGTCCCTGCGTCGGCGACCGGGACGGCACCGCGGCGCGTCGTCGTCGGCGTCGCGTCGGACGAGAACCCCGGCCCGGTGCTCGAGGTCGCGTTCGACGAGGCCGAGCTGCTCGGCGCGTCGGTCGAGGTGGTGCACGCCGTCGACCCCGGGCCGCTGGAGGCGGTGCTCGAGGCCTACGAAGGCTGGGGAGAGGCGTGGCGGGCGTCGACGACGGAGGCGGTGCGCGAGGACGTCGAGCGCTGGGCGGCGAAGCACCCCCAGGTGCCGTTCACCACGCGGGTCGAGGAAGCGCGCGCGGCTGACGCGCTGATGCGGAGGCTGCACCCGGACGACCTCGTCGTCGTCGGCGGGCGGTCGCACCTGCGCACGGCGGGGCGGCTGCTGGGGTCGGTGCCGGACTCGCTGCTGCGGTCGTCGCCGTGCGCCGTGCTGGTGGTGCACACGGGGACGGCGCACGCCGCCTGAGCCGGCGCGGTCGAGCCGACGCCGGCCTGCGCTACAGCGCGAGGCGGCGACGTTCCCACCCGACGCCGAGCGAGTGCAGAACGGCCTCGCGGTCGCGGTGCGTGGCGTCGGTGAACGCGCGCAGGGACACCACCGACGCCGTGAGCATCGTGGTGAGGACGGCGCGGGCGAGGACGGGGTCGGCGCTCGCCTCGTCCAGCAGCTCCTGGACGATGCGCGAGTGGATGCCGGGTCCGTCGGGCTCCGAGCACGCCGTGAGCAGCGCGATGGTCAGCGAACCTGCGTCGACGTCATCCATGTGAACCCCCGCTCGAGCGCTCGTGGTCCACAGTTACCGCACGCGTGGTCAGAACGCATGTGCAAACACGCGAGGGAGGGCTCCCACCAGGCGCTACAGTGCGCGTGCTCGGCCGCCGACGGGGTGGACCGGATCGGTGGAGGCACTCATGGCGGAGGGGCACGGGGACGTTCGGCGAGCGCGGGCGCGCCGGCGCGGGCTGCTCGTGGCCGCGGTGCTCGCGGCGGCCTGGTCTGCAGGGATCGGCCCGGCCGCCGCGGGCGACCCGGGCATCGCGATCGAGTCCCACGCACGGTACGTCGTCGACCCCGGCGGCGGCCCCGTGCAGGTGAGCGTCACGACGACGCTGCGGAACATCAAGCCGGACACCGCGAGCTGGCGCTTCTACTTCGACGGTTTCACCCTGCCGGTCCCGGCAGGCGCCACCTCGGTGACCGCGACCAGCGGCGGCCGCGCGCTGCGCGTGCAGATCGACGACACGGACGACCCGACGACGCAGATCGCCGGCACGAGCTTCGCACCGCTCTACCACGGCCGGTCGCGGACCATCGAGTGGAGCTACCTGATCCCGGGCGCGCCCGTCCGGTCGGCGAACACGAACCGCGTCGGCCCCGGGTACGCGACGTTCTTCGTGCAGGCCGTGGGGGATCAGGGGCACGTCTCGGCGGAGGTCGTCGCGCCGGCGTCGATGAAGGTCGACACGTCCGACGGCGGCTTCGAGCGCCGCCCCGACGGCGACGTCGTGCGGTACGTCCGGGAGACGTCGACCGACGACGACGGGATCTGGGCGGTCGTCTCGGCGCGCGACGCGCTCGTCTCGGACGCGAAGGAGGTCACCGTCGGGAGCGCGACGATCACGCTCGAGAGCTTTCCCGGCGACTCGGCCTGGACGGACTTCGTGTCGGAGCACGTGACGAAAGGTCTGCCGGTCCTCGAGCGCGTCGTCGGCACGCCGTGGCCCGGCGGGCTCGAGTCGATCCGGGAGGACGTGGCCCCGCAGGCGCTGCAGTACGCATGGTTCGACAGCTCGGTGGACGACATCGTGGTCGCGGAGGACCTGGACGCGGCCACCCTGTTCCACGAGATGGGGCACGCCTGGTTCGACGGGCGGCGCTTCACCGACCGCTGGCTCTACGAGGGGCTGACGGAGGTCGTCGCCCAGCGGGTGGTCAGCGAGACCGACGGAAACGCGTCGCCGCGACCGGCCCCGGACCGCGGCGCTGCGGTGGCGCTCCCGCTGACGGCGTGGTCCGTCGACCACCAGGGGTCGTTCGACGTCGAGGACTACGCCTACGCCGCGTCGTCCACGGCGGTGACCGGGCTGCTGGGGAAGCTCGACGACGACGCGTTCGCCGCGGTGGTCTCGGCGGCATACGCGGGGGAGAGCGGGTACGAGCCGGCCGGGTCGCGCGCCGAGGACCTGCGCCCGACCGACTGGCGGCGCTTCCTCGACCTCGTCGAGCAGCGTGGCGGGGTGCGCGGCGCCGACCAGGTGTACCGGACGTGGGTCGTCTCCGCGGACGAGGCCAAGGAGCTCGACGCGCGAGCCGCGGCTCGATCGGAGTACGCACACGTCGATGGCGCCGACGGCGCGTGGCTGCCGCCGCTCGGGCTGCGGCGTGCGATGACGGAGTGGGACTTCGACCGGGCCG
Organism: Xylanimonas sp. McL0601; assembly: GCF_049852175.1. Lineage (GTDB taxonomy): Bacteria > Actinomycetota > Actinomycetes > Actinomycetales > Cellulomonadaceae > Xylanimonas. Next base: position 3,891,866 of record NZ_CP187527.1, on the reverse strand, counting down.
GTACGGTCGTCGACGCCCTCGCGGCCGCGCCGCAGGCGGCGGCGTCCGTCCAGGCGGCCGCGACGGCAGCCGCGCTGACGGTGCCCGAGGTTGTCCGCGAGGCCTACGAGTCGGCGGCGACCGACGCCCGCTATGCCGAGGTCGGGCCCCAGCTGGAGCGCGCCGCCGAGGTGCTTCCGGCCGTCGGTGCTGCTCGTGACGCCGCCGCGCGCGACCACGACCCGTTCTCCCGGCTGGGCCAGCTGGCGCTCGGCGTCGACGGGGCGGCCGGGGATGCCCTTGCTGCGATCGCGGACGGCGACACCGAGGGTGCGGCCACCGCGGCAGACGCCGCGACGTCGCGCGCCGAGGCCGCGCCGTGGGTCGGCGTCGGGCTCGTCGCCGTGCTCCTGGGCGCGCTCGCCGGGACGGTGACGCTCGGCGTCAGGCGCCGGCAGCGGCGCGGGCGCCTCGCGTCAGTTCTGCAGGATCCGCTGGAACAGGACGTGGTCCTGCCAGCGGCCGGCGATGCGGAGGTACCGCTCGGCGAGCCCGAAGCGCTCGAATCCGTTGCGGGTCAGCACGGCCTGTGAGGCCGCGTTGTGCACCAGCGTCGAGGCCTCGACGCGGTGCAGCCCGAGCTCGTCGCGTGCGTACGCGACGACGACCGCGACGGCCGTCGACATCAGGCCCTTGTGGGCGCGGCCCGCGTCGAGCCAGTAGCCGAGGCTCGCGGAGTCGAACGCGCCGCGCACGATGGTGGCGAGGTTCAGGCGCCCGACGACGTCGCCGCCGTCAGTGACCAGCAGCAGCGGGAGGCAGCGGCCGTCGGCGTGGTCGGCGAGCAGACCCGCGAGATTCTTCTCCTGCCAGGCCGGACCGTAGAACTCAGGCGCGCGCTCCGGCTCGAACGGGGCCAGGTGGTCGCGGTTGCGCGTGTACGCCGTGGCGAGCGCCCGCCCGTCGCCGGTCCGCGCGAGGCGCAGCACGACGTCGTCGGCGAGGCGGGCGGGGAGGGCGGAGGAGGCGAGCACGTCGCCACTCTAGGGGGACGTCAGCCCGCGCTCCGTGCCGTCGCGCGGACAGGTTCCGCGCGACGACGCTCAGCCAGGCAGGGCGTCCAGCCGAGCTACTCCGGGCGCTCGCGCGCAAGCCGCGGCTCGCGGCGCTTCGACGGGTCGTCGCCTGCCTTGTCGGCGTAGAAGGCGCGGATGACGTCCATGTCGGCGCCGACGTCGCCCGTGAGCTCGACGGTGGGGCCGATGCCGAGCGTCATTGTGGTGCGGTCGACGAACCCCAGCGTGACCGGCAGGTGCGCCTCCCGGGCGATGCGGTAGAAGCCGCTCTTCCAGGGACCCTTCGCGGAGCGGGTGCCGTCCGGGGTGATGATCAGGTGGAACACGCGGCCGGCGGCGACCTCCGCCAGCACGTCCTCGACCACGCGATACGGGTTGGTGCGGTCGACGGGGATGCCGCCGAGGCGCCGCATGACGGGGCCCTTCCAGCCGGTGAACAGCGTGTGCTTGCCGAGCCAGCGGATCGGGGCGTCGTGCTTCCACGCGAGCGCGAGCATGTGCACGAAGTCCCAGTTGGACGTGTGCGGGGCGCCGATGACGATGCCCGGGTGCTGGGGGAAGTCCTCGTCGACGGGGGTCCAGCGGCTGAGCCGCCAGAAGGCGGCGGCGATCGCGCGTGTGAGCGAGGGGCGGCGCATCGGCCAAGCCTAGGCGGTCAGGCTGGACGGCGGCGTGGACCGGTGCGCCGAAGACGCGCCGGGGCGCGGGCCGTGTTCGGCACGACGTCCCGGCCGCGAGAGCTGGCGAGCGCGTCGTCAGTCGTTCGAGAGCAGCGGCCACCAGTGACGGGCGCGGAGCGGCGAGTCGCGGTCGTCCAGATCCAGCCAGATTCCGTCGGCATGGGGGTCGCCGCTCGCTGCCCACACGCTGAAGTGGGCGAACGGGGTCGGCCATGGATAGCCGGCGTCGGCCTGCTCGACGACGTTGCGCACGTAGCCGACGAGCGAGACCGCGGCGGGCGTGCCGAGCAGGTCGAGCGCCAGGCGGCGAGCCGTCGTACGGCCGTCGTCGAGCCGCGGCACCGCACGCGTGGGTAGGTCGAGCTTGCCTACGCAGTCGCGCGGAAAGCAGAAGACGTCGCGGCCGCGAAGGGCGAGCAGTCGGACCATCCCGGTTGGCGCGGGTGCGAGCCCACCGGGATCGCGAACGACGTCGGCGCGTCCACCCCGCGGAAGCCAGGGAGCGTCGGGGACGGTGGCGATGACGGTGGCCGGCACGGCCAGACTCTATGGCCAGGTAGAGCGCCGCGCGGGCGCGGGCTGTGCGCGGCACCTTGCGCCGATCGCGCCTGGGCCGGCGCCTCCGGGGAACACTTCGCCCTGCGTGAAAGTTGAGTGAAACAGGCTCAACTTCGGCCTCGCCGGCTTGCCCCGCCGGGCCGCTCGATCTAGGTTGAGCGCAGCAGACTCAACCCCAAGCACTTCCGGAGGAACACCACCATGGCTCGAGCAGTCGGTATCGACCTCGGCACCACCAACTCCGTCGTCTCCGTCCTGGAGGGCGGCGAGCCCACCGTCATCGCCAACGCGGAGGGCTCGCGCACGACGCCGTCCGTCGTCGCGTTCTCGAAGACCGGCGAGGTGCTGGTCGGCGAGGTCGCCAAGCGCCAGGCGGTCACGAACGTCGACCGCACGATCTCCTCGGTCAAGCGCCACATGGGCACCGACTGGAGCGTCGAGATCGACGACAAGAAGTACACGGCGCAGGAGATCAGCGCCCGCGTGCTCGGCAAGCTCAAGCGCGACGCCGAGGAGTACCTGGGCGAGCCCGTCACCGACGCCGTCATCACGGTCCCGGCGTACTTCAACGACGCCGAGCGCCAGGCCACGAAGGACGCCGGCCAGATCGCCGGCCTCAACGTGCTGCGCATCGTCAACGAGCCGACCGCGGCGGCCCTGGCCTACGGCCTCGACAAGGGCAAGGAGGACGAGCTGATCCTCGTCTTCGACCTGGGTGGCGGCACGTTCGACGTCTCGCTCCTCGAGGTCGGCAAGGACGAGTCGGACGGCTTCGCCACCATCCAGGTGAAGGCCACCCACGGCGACAACCGCCTCGGCGGCGACGACTGGGACCAGCGCATCGTCGAGCACCTCATCAAGCAGGTGAAGAACGCCTCGGGCGTCGACCTGTCGAAGGACAAGATCGCGCTGCAGCGTCTCCGCGAGGCCGCGGAGCAGGCGAAGAAGGAGCTCTCGTCCGCGACGAGCACCAACATCTCGATGCAGTACCTGTCGATGTCGGAGAACGGCCCGATCCACCTGGACGAGAAGCTCACGCGCGCTCAGTTCCAGCAGATGACCCAGGACCTGCTCGACCGCACCAAGGCTCCGTTCCACCAGGTCATCAGCGATGCCGGCATCTCGGTGTCCCAGATCGACCACGTGGTGCTGGTCGGCGGCTCGACCCGCATGCCCGCGGTCGCCGAGGTCGTGCGCGAGCTCACCGGCGGCCAGGAGCCCAACAAGGGCGTCAACCCGGACGAGGTCGTGGCCGTCGGCGCCGCGCTGCAGGCCGGCGTCATCCGCGGCGACCGCAAGGACGTCCTGCTCATCGACGTCACGCCGTTGTCGCTCGGCATCGAGACCAAGGGCGGCGTCATGACCCGCCTCATCGAGCGCAACACGGCCATCCCGACCAAGCGTTCCGAGGTCTTCTCGACGGCGGAGGACAACCAGCCGTCGGTCGCGATCCAGGTGTTCCAGGGCGAGCGCGACTTCACGCGCGACAACAAGCCGCTCGGCACGTTCGAGCTGACCGGCATCGCCCCGGCCCCGCGCGGCATGCCGCAGATCGAGGTCACCTTCGACATCGACGCCAACGGCATCGTGCACGTGTCCGCCAAGGACCGTGGCACGGGCCGCGAGCAGTCCATGAAGATCACCGGCGGCTCGGCGATCCCCAAGGAGGACATCGAGCGGATGATCAAGGACGCCGAGGCGCACGCCGAGGAGGACAAGAAGCGCCGCGAGGATGCCGAGACCCGCAACCAGGCCGAGTCGTTCGCGTACGCGATGGAGAAGCAGATCGCGGACAACCGCGACAAGCTCCCCGCCGACGTCGTGACCGAGGTCGAGGCGGACATCGCTGCGGTGAAGACCGTCCTGCAGGGCGAGGACGCCGACGCCGTGAAGTCCGCGTACGAGAAGCTGGGCCAGTCGTCGCAGAAGATCGGCCAGGCGATCTACGCCCAGGAGCAGGCCACCCCCGCGGGTGACGCTCCCGCCGGTGAGGGCGCCGCGCCGTCGTCGGACGACGACGTCGTGGACGCCGAGATCGTGGACGAGGACGAGACCAAGTGACGGAAGAGCCGCAGGGCACGCCCGAGGTCCCCGAGGGCGAGGACAAGCCCTTCCAGTTCTCGGACAAGCGCAAGGTCGACCCTGCCTCGGGGTCCCCGCGAGTCCCCGGAGCGAAGCGAGGAGACTCGCGGGGTGAGGAGGCGGGGGCCGCCCGCGAGGGCGGCACCCCGGCCGGGGCGGCCGGCGCCGACCCGCTCGCCGGGCTCGACTTCGAGCCGTCGGCCGAGACGGCCGAGCTCGAGAAGGCCAAGGCCGAGGCGGCTGAGCACCTCGACGCGCTCCAGCGCGAGCGGGCGTCGTTCACGAACTACCGGAACCGGTCGCTGCGCGACCAGGAGGTCGCGCGCACGCGCGGCCTGGAGGACGTGCTGACGGGGCTGCTGCCCGTGCTCGACGACATCGAGCGGGCCAAGGCGCACGCCGAGCTCACCGGCCCGATGGCGGCGATCGCGGAGAAGATCGACGCGTCGCTCGCGAGGTTCGGCATCGAGCGGTACGGCGTGGTGGGCGAGGAGTTCGACCCGACGGTCCACGATGCCCTCATGCACCGCACGGCCGACGACGCGACGTCGACGACGGTCGAGCTGGTCATCGAGCCCGGGTACCGGATCGGCGACCGCGTCGTCCGCGCGGCGCGCGTGGGCGTCGTCGGGCCCGAGTAGCAAACCATCACGGTGGTTGAGCCCGTCCGAGACGGGCTCAACCACCGGTTCGCACGGAAGGAGGCGTCGTGACAGGGCAAGACTGGATCGAGAAGGACTTCTATGCGGCTCTCGGCGTCTCCAAGGACGCCGACGACGCCGCGGTGAAGAAGGCGTACCGCAAGCTCGCTCGGCAGTACCACCCCGACCAGAACCAGGGCGACGCGAAGGCCGAGGCCAAGTTCAAGGAGATCGGCGAGGCGTACGCCGTGCTGTCCGACGCCGAGCAGCGCAAGCAGTACGACGCGCTGCGGGCCATGGCCGGCGGCGGCGCCCGCTTCCAGGCCGGCGGGCCGGGCGCGGGCGCAGGCGGGTTCGAGGACATCTTCGGCGCCATGTTCGGAGGCGGTGCTCCGGGTGGTGCTGCACCCGGCGGCGGCCCCGGCGTGCGCTACTCGACCACCAGTGCCGGAGGCGGCGGGTTCGAGGACATCCTCGGTTCGATGTTCGGCGGCGGGGGCGCGGGCGGGTTCGGCGGCCGGCGGGCCGGCTTCCAGGCGCCCGAGAGGGGCGCCGACCTCGCGGCCGAGACGACGCTGCCGTTCCGCACGGCCGTCGAGGGCGCGACCGTCGAGCTCACGGTCGACGGCAAGAAGGTCACCACCCGCATCCCGGCGGGCGTCAACGACGGCCAGAAGCTGCGAATCCGCGGCAAGGGCCGTCCGGGCGCGAGCGGCGGCGAGGCGGGCGACCTCGTCATCACCGTCCACGTGGGCACGCACCCGCTGTTCACGCTCTCCGGCCGCGACCTGCGCGCCACCGTGCCCGTCACCTTCTCGGAGGCGGCGCTCGGCGCGCAGATCGACGTGCCGACCCTCAGCGGCGACCACGTCCGGCTCAAGGTCCCGGCGGGCACGCCGTCAGGCCGGGTGCTGCGCGTCAAGGGGCGCGGCGTCGCGACGTCGAAGGGCACGGGCGACCTGCTCGTGACCGTGCAGGTCGCCGTGCCGCAGAAGCTCAGCAAGAAGGCCAAGGAAGCGCTCGAGACGTTCGCCGCCGAGAGCGACCACGAGGACGTGCGCGCCGACCTGGCGGCGCGGGCCGCGCAGGGCTGAGCCATGCACGACGACGCCCCCGTCCTCACGGTCACGCAGGCGGCCGAGCTCGCCGGCATGCACCCGCAGACTCTGCGGCAGTACGACCGTCTCGGCCTGGTGGTCCCTCGCCGGACCCTCGGCCGGGGCCGGCGCTACTCACGCCGCGACATCGCGCGGCTCCTCCAGGTGCAGCGGCTCGCGCAGGTCGAGGGCGTCAACCTCGCCGGGATCAAGCGGATCCTCGACCTCGAGCGGCACGTCAGCCTCCTCGAGCAGCAGCTCGCGCAGCTCCTGGCCTACCAGGCGGAGCAGGTCCAGGCCGAGCGGCGCGTGTTCACCGCCGGCACGGAGGGGGACGTCGTCGTCGTGCAGCGCGGGCGGCGGGTGCGACGCGCCGACCTGCGGGTCGACGCCGAGCCGCGCACGATCGACGGCGGGGCGCTCGTGCTGTGGCGGCCCGTCCGCACGCCGCGCGAGGACTGAGCGCAAGCTCAGCGGCCGAGCTGGCCGAGGAGCTCGACGGCATCGGCGTGCGTCGCCGGCAGCCTCTCGATCCACACCCGGGTCGGGCGGCGCATCGCGCCCGCCAGCCCCAGGATCTCGGCGTTCTTCTCCACCACGCGGCGCAGTGTCTGCGCGAGCTGTGGCGTGCCCTGGGTCCGTGCGCACAGCACGGCGTACAGCCCGTCGGTGAGCACGGCCATCGGATGGCCGTCACCGAACACCTGGTCGAGCGTGCGGCCCACCGTCGCAGCTCGGGCCATGCGACGCCAGGCGTCCAGGTCGTCGAGGGCGACGTCGAGGACCACGAGGCACGAGGTCTCCTCCGCCGTCGTGCCAGCGCGCAGCGCGTCGCCGTAGGTCTCGCGCAGGCGCTCGCCCAGGTAGTCGGCCGTGGGGAGACCGGTCCCAGGGTCACGGACGGCGACGTGGTTGGGTGCGGACTCGTGGCCTTCGGCCCAGCCGACCGCCAGTGCGCGCAACGCGCCGGGGTCAGCGGGCCGGCCGAGTGACCGGTACAGACAGAGGAGGTCGTCGAGCGCCTCGCCCATCCCCACGCCGCTCGCTCCGCGGGCCGCGCCCAGGCGCTGCGCCGCGGCGAACGGCTCGACGCCGGCCTCGACGGCTTCGGCGAGGGCGTCCACGGCGGGGTGGTACCAGTCGCCCGGCCGGAGCCAGACGTTGGCAAGGCTCGCGGCTCGCCAGGCTTCACGCAGGTCAGCGGCGCTCGGAACCCCCGCTGGGAACCGGCTCACGTCGCATCACCTTCCATGGCCGTCCATCATTGCTCAGCGACCTGGATGCATCCACCAGCCGCGCCCGTCCGCGGCCCGGTTTCACCCTCCATCATCGGGTGAGATCGCCGTATAGTGACGCAGGCCTCTCGCGTCTCTCGACCCGGAGGTCTTCCATGCCACGGCCAGATCGGCGGGGGATGTGACTGACGTCTACATCGACTCGGACAACCAGTTCCCCGCGCCGAGCGACGCGGAGCTGATCCTCGAGGTGCGCGGAGGCGACCTCACCGCCTTCGGTGCGCTCTATGAGCGGCATGCCGCGGCCGCGCGTCGCCTTGCCCTGTCGTACGTCCGCAACGCTGCCGACGCCGAAGACGTCGTCGCGGACGCGTTCGCCCGCGTGCTGCGGGTGCTGCAGGCGGGCCGCGGGCCTGACCAGATGTTCCGCGCGTACCTGTTCACCGTGGTGAAGAACACCGCGTACGAGCTGGCACGGGGTCACCAGCGCACGCACCCGACGGACAACGAAGCCACGTTCGAGACCGCGCTGTTCTCCGAGGCATCGTCGGAGGACCCGGCGCTCGCCGGCTTCGAGAAGTCGGTAGTCTCCCGCGCCTACCGCGGCCTGCCCGAGCGGTGGCAGGCCGTGCTCTGGTACACGGAGGTCGAGGGCTGCAGCCCCGCCGAGATCGCTCCGATCCTGGGGCTCACCGCGAACGGCGTCTCCGCGCTCGCCTACCGCGCGCGCGAAGGTCTCCGGGTGGCGTACCTGCAGCATCACCTGTCGGGTTCGGCCGCCGACGGCTGCCGCACCGTGAACCCCATGCTGGGCGGGTACGTGCGCGGGGCGCTCGCCAACCGAGAGATCCTCAAGGTCGACACCCACCTCAAGAACTGCGGCGACTGCCGCACGCTCGTGCTCGAGCTGTCGGACGTCGCGCACGGCATGCGTGGCGTCATCGCGCCGCTCGTGCTGGGTGTGGCCGGCCTCGCGCTGGCCGGTGCGCTCCCCGTGGGCGCGCTCGTCGGTGCGTCGGTGACGGGCAGCGCGACGGCGGCAGGGTCCACTGCGGGCGCGACGGCGGCCGGGTCGGCCGTCACCGGTGCTGCGGCGACCGGAGCGGGCGCTGGGGCTGCCGGTGCGGGCGCTGCCGGGGCCGGGGCCGGGGCCGGAGCTGCCGGCGCGAGCGCCGCGGCCGGGACGGCTGCTGCAGCAGGCACGGCCGCGTCGTCGGTCGCCGCCTCCTCCGTCGCGGTGACGGCGGCAAGCGCCGGCGCCCTCGTGGGTGGCACGAGCGTCGCCGCCGCGGCCGGTGCCGTCGCGATTGCGGCCGTCGGCGTCGTCACGATGCTGCAGGCGATCGCCCCGTCGTCCGAGGCGGCGCCACATACCGAGCCGACCACCCTCACACAGCACTTCACGTCTGCGCAGCCCAAGATCGCTGCCCCCAGCCCGTCGCCATCGGACACGACGCTGACGGCCTATGCGTCTCTCGATTCGACGAGGGACCCGGCGAAGCTGACAGTCGCGTCGTCCCTCTCCGGCGCCCTCCAACCGCGCGTGCAGCAGCGCGTCTCCCTGCAGGTGAAGAACAGCGGCGAGCAGACGGCGCACGGCATCACGGCGCGGTTCACGCTCGAGGACGGCCTGGAGCCCCAGTTCGCCGACGCCAGCTTCGGCAAGAGCGCGCCGTCGGCCGGCCTGCCGCTCTCGGCCGCCGCGCTGCGCTGCGTCCCGGTCGGCGACGACCCCCACGCCGTCGTCTGCGCCCTCGGTGACCTGGACCCGGGCGCCACGGCTCCGGTGGCGTTCGACGTCGTCGCGCGCAACGGCGGCAGCTACGACATCAGCGGCCAGGTGTGGGCCGACGGCGTGCAGAGCACGCCCGTCGACGTGGTGCCCGCCGCCGTCGACGCGTTCGGCCCGGAGCTCAGCGCCCAGGTCGGCAATGTCGACGCCCTCGCGAACCCGGGAGCAGGGGACCTGCCGCTCTCGGTGGTCAACACGGGCGACCAGGACGCCGCGGCGGGCTGGTCGGTCGACCTCACGCTTCCGGAGGGCCTGACGTTCGCTGGCGCCGACGGAGGCCTCGCCTGCGCGCCCAGCGCAGCGCAGGCCCTGCGCTGCACCTCGACGGCCGCCGCCCCGCTCGCGCCGGGTGCCCAGGTGGCCGCGACGCTGCACCTCGTCGCCCCGGCGACGGCGCACAGCGGCGCGCTGGACGTCGGCGCGGTGCCCGTCGTGGCCGACGGCGGCCACGTGGTGTCCGGCCATGGCACCGTCTCCGTCCTGCCCGCGTGGCAGGGCACGGCTGCGGGCGGCAGCCCGCTCGTCACCCAGTGCGCGGCGAAGGGCGGGGTCGGCACGGCCGACGCCATGGTCGTCGGCACGTATCGCAATGTCACCACGCTGCCGATCACCGTGCGCCTCGACGCGGCGGGCACCTCGGCCTCGTCGGGCCTGGTCGCGCCGGGCGACAGCACCGTCCTCCCGATCCACGACGGCCTCCGCGTGCCCGCCGGCTTCGGCAGCTGGTCGCTGACTACCACCGTGGGCGGCGCCGACTACACGACGTCCGCCTTCGCCGGCCAGGTCGACCCGGTGGACTGCTACGACCCGTCGTGGGACGTCACGACGTCGGCCGACACCCAGAACGTCGGCGGGCACGTGCGCATCGTGGGCACTATCACCAACAACACGACGGAGCCCGTCCGCGTCGACATGGGGGCCGCCGGGCTCACCAGCGACAGCGTGCGCCTGGACGCCGGCGCCACGACCACGCTCACGATCGACACCGGCCAGCTGACGGTGCCGGACGGCGTCGCGACGTTCGACCTGTACCGGTGGGTCGCCGACGTCGACAACGACCCGCCGGCGTCGGGCGCCGTGCCCGGCGTCCCGCCGACCGCGTCGTACACCGGGGTCACGCTGGCGCCGGCGATCGGCACCTCCGACAGCGACACGTTCGTGGGCGACTGCACCTACGACCCCGCGACGGAGACGTCGGCGCGCATGGCGCGCGTCCCGCTCGACAACAGGCAGTCGACGCTTCCCGTGACGTTCACGGTCGGCGGCGAGACAGTCCAGGTGCCGCCGGGCATGATCGGGTCCGCCGACGTGCGCGTCACGTCCGGCACGGAGTCGCTCGAGGTGTTCGCGGACGGCCGGTCGCTCGGCACCTTCCCCACCCCCGTCGTCAGCTGTGCGCCGAAGCTCGACTGGCCCCAGGACGTGACGCTGGCGACGCAGATGCAGTGCACGGAGCGGAGCGTCCCGCAGCTCGCGGTGATCGTCGCCAACGGGAGCACGCGGGCGTACACGGCCCGGGTGGGCGTGGACCGACGTGGCTGGACGGATCCGGTGGTCGTCAACGGCGGTGGCAGCGACACCCTTCGTCTCGGCCTGGGCGACCGCATGCGGGCCCGCGGTGGCAAGGCGACGGTCGAGCTCTCGCGCTTGATCGAGGGGCAGCCGCGCACGGTGACTCGATCGGTGGACTACGACGCCACGAGCTGTGCCGTCGTCGCGCCGGACGCGCGCCTGGAGCTCGGCGACATCACCGTGGACCGTGGTGGCAAGCCGACCTCGACCCGGCCCGCGTCAGTCGTGCTCGACAACTCGCGCTCGAACGTGCCGGTCAGGTTCAAGATCGCGGGCGGTCCCGACGGCCCGGCCGCCGACAGCAGGGTGCCCGCCGGCGAGACGATGACGGTGCCGGTCGGCGTTGTCACAGGGCGGACCGGCGGCACCTTCGGGGTCTCGACGCGCACGTGGTCGACGACGCTCACGGTGGAACCGTTCACGGGCACGGCGGGCTGGTGCCCCGCCCCCTGGGACCGCCACACCGCGCGGCACGGCGGATACGCCGTCGGCGACGCCGTCAGCTTCCAGTCGACCTCGTACACGTACATCGGCGTGGCGCGTGTCCCGACTCCGAGCCCGACCCCGACGCCCACGCCCACGCCGTCCTCGTCGATCTCCGACGGGCCCGATCAGGGCACCGGCAAGGGCCGGGCGAACGGCCACGACACGAGCAGCGGCAGAGGCTCCGCGAACACGGACTCGTCGGCCGGCGACACCCACGGCGGCGGCTCGACGCAGTCGTGGAGCTGGCCGTCGAAGAGCAGCGCGTGGCGCGCCACCGGGGAGTGCGAGGCCCACTGAGGCCTCGCGGTGCGTCGGCTCAGACGATGCCGTACAGGCGGTCGCCCGCGTCGCCCAGGCCGGGAACGATGTACTTCTTCTCGTTGAGCCGCTCGTCCACGGCCGCGACCACGACCTGGACGTCGACGCGGTCGCCGAGCGCCGCCTCGACCACCTTGAGACCCTCGGGCGCCGCGAGCAGGCACACGCAGGTGACGTCGCGCGCGCCGCGCTCGAGCACGTAGTCGATGGCGGCGACCAGGGTGCCGCCGGTCGCGAGCATCGGGTCGAGGAGGAAGACCTGCCGGTCGGTCAGGTCCTCGGGCAGGCGGTTGGCGTACGTGACGGCCTCGTAGGTCGTCTCGTCGCGCTGCAGGCCCAGGAACCCGACCTCGGCGGTCGGCAGCAGGCGCGTCATGCCGTCGAGCATGCCCAGGCCGGCGCGCAGGATCGGGATGACGATCGGGCTCGGCGCCGACAGCTTCACGCCGGTCGTCGTTGTCACCGGCGTCTCGATCTGGTGGGGCTGCGTGCGCACGTGCCGCGTCGCCTCGTATGCGAGCAGCGTCACCAGCTCGTCGACGAGGAGACGGAACGTCGCCGACGGCGTGTTCTTGTCCCGCAGGACGGTGAGCTTGTGGGCCACCAGCGGGTGGTCGGCGACGTGCAGGCGCATGCCCCCACGCTACCGGCCGGGAGTTGCCCCGACCCACCGCACGGCGCCACCCCTCGTGTGTCGTCAGACCGACCGGAGCGCTCGGGAGCGCTCTTCGCGTGTCAGGGCCACGCGGGTCTATAGGCTCACCTGCGTCTGACAAGTCTGGGAGGGATGCGTGAGCGACGACGACGGCGCCGGCGGCGTCCACACTGGTCGTGCGGGCGGGCTCGCGCTGCCCTGGTCCGACGGCGCCTTCCCCCCGCCGATGCTCTCCCAGCGGCGCGTCGTGTGGGACTCGCTCATGGGGATGGCGCTGCACGAGGCGAGCCACTGTCTCGCGTCCGGTGACGTGCCGGTCGGCGCGCTCGTCGTCGGGCCCGACGGGCGGCTGCTCGGGCTCGGCCGCAACCGCCGCGAGGAGACCGGGGACCCCACCGCGCACGCCGAGGTGCTCGCGCTGCGCCAGGCCGCGATGTCCGGGGGCGAGTGGCGCCTCGAGGGCTGCACCCTCGTGGTCACGCTCGAGCCGTGCGTGATGTGCGCCGGCGCGCTGGTCGCGGCCCGGGTGCAGCGGCTGGTGCTCGGGGCGTGGGACCCGAAGGCCGGCGCGACCGGCTCCGTCTGGGACCTGGTGCGCGACCAGCGCGCCAACCACGCCGTCGAGGTCCTCGGCGGTGTCCGTGAGCAGGAGTGCGGCACCCTGCTCCGGGAGTTCTTCGAGTCGCATCGGGAGAGAGCGTGAAGGTCGTCTTCGAGCCCCGCAACGTCTGGCGCACCGGCCTGGTGGTCCTCGGGCTGGTGGCGCTGGCCGCCGTGGTGCTCTTCGTGCTGCGGGCCGGAGGGTCGCTGCTGTTCACGGTGTTCCTGGCGTGGTTCGTGTCGCTGGCGATGGAGCCGGCGGTGAGCCGCCTGGCCCACCGCATGCCGCGTCCCGCGGCGACGGGCCTGGTGCTGCTCGGCGTCGTCGCGGCCCTCGGGATCTTCCTCGCGCTGTTCGGCAACCTCGTGGTGCAGCAGGTCGCGACCCTGGTGCAGGCCATCCCCGACCTGGTCGACCGTGCGCTCGCCTGGACCGACACCCAGTTCGGCATCCGCTACTCGCTCGACGACCTGCTGGCCGAGGTCCAGGCCAACGCGAGCAGCGCGGCGAGCATCGCCGGGCAGGTCGCGGGCGGCATCGTGGCGGTGCTCGGCACGCTCGCCGGGGCCGTCGGCACGTTCTTCGTCTTCGCGCTGCTGCTCTTCTACCTCTCGGCCGACGGCCCGCGGCTGCGCCGCTGGATCGCGTCGCTGTTCCCGCCGCGGGCCCAGGAGGCGAGCCTCGTCGTCTGGGACACGATGGCGGAGAAGACGGGCCGGTACGTCGGTGCGCGCCTGCTGCTCGCCACCGTCAACGCGACCTGCAGCGCCATCGTGTTCGGCATCGTCGGGCTGCCGTCCTGGCTCGCGCTCGCGCTGTGGACGGGCATCGTCGCGCAGTTCGTACCCGCCATCGGCACGTACATCGCCATCGCGCTGCCCGTGCTGGTCGGGGCGCTCAGCCCCAACCCGTGGCTCGGCCTCATCGTGCTGGGCTGGGGCGTGCTCTACCAGCAGGTCGAGAACCTCACGATCGAGCCGCGCATCAGCTCCCGTGCCGTCAACGTGCACCCCGCCGTGAGCTTCGCGTCGGTCATCCTGGGGACGGCGATGTTCGGGGTCGCCGGCGCACTGCTGGCCATCCCCGTGGTCGCGATGCTGCTCGCGCTGCTCGAGCTGTACCGCACGCGGTACGAGCTCGTGCCCGAGCTCGCGGAGGCGGAGCAGATCCCCGAGCGAGCGCGCGAGCAAGGCCCAGAGCCGACCCCAGAACCGACGCCGGAGCCGGTGGCGGTGGGGGCCGCGCCCGCGAGGTAGATACCCGGCTCGAGGTCGGGTTGGCCCTACCTGAACCTCGGGGGAGTCCCCGGTGTTCAGCCCGCAAACCGCCGCCTAGTGTCGACGGCATGACCAGCGCAGACGACGTCGCACACGCTGTCGCCCCGGCCCTCCGCCGGGGGCCCGAGCTGCTCCGCGCCCCCTTCTCTCTGGCCACCGTGCGCGCGGCCTCCCAGCTGGCCCTCGGCTGGGTCTGGTTCCTCAGCGCCGGCCAGGTGCTGTGGATCTTTGTCGTGGTCTCGGCGGGGCTGGTGCCCGCCCTCGGGATCGGTCTGCCTCTGCTCGCGCTCAGCCTCGCGGGGGCACGCCTCTACGGCACCTCCGAGCGCGCCCGCCTCGCGGCCCAGACGGGCGTCCGCATCGCCGAGCCGTCCCCGGCATGGAACCGGCGTCCCCGCTCGCTCGCCGAGTCCTGGGCGTGGATGTGGGCCGAGATCCGGAACGGTCGCAGCTGGGCCGCGACCGCGTACGCGTTCGTGGGGCTGTTCGTCTCGACGGTGTTCGTCGCCCTCGTCACGGCGCTCGCCGCGGGCGCCGTCGCCGCCGTCGTCTGGCTCTTCGTGGGCCGGCAGAGCGTCGTCGCCGAGTGGCTCGGCGCCCCCTGGCCGATGACGGTGGCGATCGGCGTCGTCGTCGCGGTGCTGCTGCTCTGGGGTGCCGCAGTGCTCGCGCAGTACGGCTCGCTCCTCGTCGTCCGGCTCGCGCAGGCGCTGCTGGGACCGTCGTCCGCCGACGTCGCACGGCTCCGTGCGCAGGCCGCCGAGCAGCAGGCGCAGCTCGCCGAGCGGCAGGCGCTGGCCGCGGCGCGGGAGGCGGCCGTCGCCGAGCAGGCGGCGACCACCGCGCGCGAGCGCGCCGTCGTCCTGACGGAGACCCGCGCACAGGCGGTCCACGCCGCCGACGCCGAACGCCGACGCATCGAGCGCGACCTGCACGACGGCGCACAGCAGCGCCTCGTCGCGCTCGGCGTCGAGCTGGGTGTGGCACGACGGCTCGCCGAGCAGGACCCGGCTGCCGCGGCCGCGGCCCTGGAGCACGCGCACGGCGAGGTCAAGGAGACGCTCGCGGAGCTGCGCGACCTGGTACGGGGCATCCACCCCGCCGTGCTCTCCGACCGCGGCCTCGACGCGGCGCTCTCCGCGCTCGCGGCGCGCAGCCCCGTCCCCGTGCGGGTGCACGTCGACGGCGACCTCGCGCCCGCGAGCCCGGCTGCCCAGGCCGCCGCGTACTTCGTCGTCGCGGAGGCGCTGACCAACGTGGCCAAGCACGCGCAGGCGGCGTCGGCGCTGGTGTGCGCGCGGCTCGTGGAGGACGACGGCTCGTGCCGCCTGCGCGTCGTCGTGTCCGACGACGGCCGCGGCGGCGCGCACACCGACCCGGGCAGCGGCCTCGCGGGCCTGCGCGGCCGGGTGGCCGCACTGGACGGGACGTTCGAGCTCGAGAGCCCCGCGGGTGCCGGCACCCGCCTCACCGTGGAGGTCCCGTGCGCATCGTGATCGCGGAGGACTCCGTCCTCCTCCTCGACGGCCTGACCCGGCTGCTGGCCGCGGAGGGGCACGGCGTGCGGGGCTTCCGCACCGCCGACGAGCTCGTCCGGGCCATGACCCGCCCCGGCGCCGAGCTGCCCGACCTGCTGATCACCGACGTCCGGATGCCGCCGTCGCACACCGACGAGGGGCTGCGCGCCGCTGTGCACCTGCGGTCGCTGCACCCCGAGCTGTCGGTTCTGGTGCTGTCCCAGTACGTCGAGCAGCGGTATGCGTCCGAGCTGTTCGCGGCCGGTGCGCGCGGGCTCGGTTACGTCCTCAAGGACCGCGTGGCCGACGTCGACGAGTTCCTTGACGCCGTGGCCCGCGTGGCAGGCGGCGGCACCGTCGTCGACCCGGAGGTCGTCAGCCAGATCTTGGCCCGCAGCCGCAGCACCGGGCTCGACACCCTCACGCCGCGCGAGCACGAGGTGCTCGCCCTCATGGCCGAGGGCCGCTCCAACGCCGCGATCGCCGACCGCCTCGTGGTCGGCCTCGCCGCCGTCGAGAAGCACGTCACGAACATCCTCACGAAGCTCGGTCTTCCGCCGGATGCGGACGACCACCGCCGCGTCCTCGCGGTGCTGCGCTGGCTCGACCTGAACGGAGCACGATCATGACCGAGACCCTTCCCCCACCGGTGGGTGCGCCCGCGCCTCCGCCGTCACGCCACGGCGCGCGGCCGCTCGTCGTCATCGGGGCGATCCTCGCGACGGTGCTGGTCGCCTGGGGTGCCGTGACCCTCGTAGACCTGACCCTGTCTCGGACCACCACGGCCCACGCGTCGTACGACGCCGTCGGCACCGTCGAGCTGGTGGCCGACGGCAAGGTCACCGTCGCGGCCGCCCCGGGCGGCGTCGAGGTCGAGCGCATCGCGCACAGCGGCATCAGCCACCCGCACTACGCGGCGGACCAGTCCGCCGACCGGCTCGTGGTGACGCACCGGTGCCCCAGCTGGACCCTGTGGCAGACCCAGTGCGCGGGCGAGCTCGACGTGACGCTCCCGGCGAGCACCCACGTCGTGGTCCGCACGTCCAACGGCCAGGTCGTCGCCTCGGGTCTCGCCGGGGACGTGCAGCTGCACACGAGCAACGGCCGCGTCGACGCGACGCGGGTCAGCGGCCGGCTCTCGGTGGACACCAGCAACGGCGAGATCGCCGTGCGGCAGGCGGGCGACGACGTCGACCTCCGCACGTCGAACGGTGCCATCCGGGTGACGGGCGTCGGGGGCTCGCTGACCGCCGACACCAGCAACGGCCGCATCGACGTGCGCGACGTGTCCGGCTCGGCGCGCGCGACGACGAGCAACGGCGGCATCGAGGTCGCCGGCGTCGACGGCGACGTGGTTGCCCGTACCAGCAACGGCGAGGTGACGGTGCACGGCGGCGAGGAGCCGGTGCGGCTCACGATCGACACGACGAACGGCAGCAAGACGGTCGAGGGCGCGACGGACCCGGACGCCACCCGCACGGTGGAGATCCGCAGCTCGAACGGGGACGTCGCCTACCTGGCCGGCTGACCCGGGCCGCGTCTCACAGCGCCGGGACGCGCACCCCGAACACCTCGCGGAGCGCCCGCCGGGCCGCGTGGAACCCCGGCATCCCGTGGACGCCGGGCCCCGGCGGGGTCGACGCCGAGCAGAGGTAGACCCGGCCGGCGGCCCGGTACGGGTTGGCGCGCAGCACGGGGCGCGCGATCATCTGCCACATCGTGACCGCTCCCGCCGCGATGTCCCCGCCCACGTAGTTCTGGTTGTGCTCGGCCATCTGCGCCGCGGGGACGCAGCGCGAGGCCACGACGACGTCGCGGAACCCGGGCGCGAACCGCTCGAGCTGCGCGGTCACCGCCTCGGTCAGGTCGTGCGTCGACCCGGACGGCACGTGCGCGTACGTCCAGAGCGGCCGAAGACCCCCGGACTCCCGGCCGGGGTCGACCACGCTCGGGTCGCTGACCAGCACCATCGGCCGCTCGGCGTGCCGGCCGGCGTGCACGTCCGCCTCAGCGTCCGCCATCTGCTCGCGGGTGCCGCCCACGTGCACGGTCCCGGCGCGCGCGATCGCGCCGTCGTGCGCGGGGTCGGCCCAGGGCACGGGCCCGCTGAGCACGAAGTCGACCTTCGCCACCCCGTCCCCGTACCGGAACCCGTGCAGCGCGCGCCGCTGCGAGTCCGGGACGTCGTCGCCGAGGACCTCGAGCAGCGTGCGCGGGGTGGTGTCGAAGAGGTAGGTCTCCGCCGCGGGGAGGTCCGCGCGCGAGCGGACGCGCGTCCCCGTCACGACGTCGCCTCCGTGCGCCCGCAGGTCCCGGACGAGGGCGTCGACGATCGCCTGCGACCCACCGCGCGGGATGGCCCAGCCGTCGCCCGCGTGCGCCAGCGCCGCGAGCAGCAGGGCCGTGCCGGCGCCGGCCAGGGACGGCAAGGGCGTGATCGAGTGTGCGGCCACACCGGTGAGCAGCGCCGCCGCCTCCGGCGTGCGCCAACGGCGGTTCCACGCGGGGGTGCCCTGCTCCAGCACGCCGAGGCCGAACCGCGCCGCGCCTAGCAGCCGGCCCGGCGAGCCGAGCCCGGGCGGCACCGACCGCTTGTCGCCCAGCGCGACGGCGGTCACCGCCTCCCACTGCTCCGACGCCGCGCCCACGAGCGAACGCCAGGCACCGCCGTCGGGCCCGAGGCGCTCGACGGTCGCGTCGAGCGAGCGGTGGGCGACCGCGGCGGGCCGCCCGTCGAGGGGCTGCGCGTAGGACACCTCGGGCGTCAGCAGCTCGACGCCGTGCGCGCCCAGGTCGAACGCGCGGAAGAACGGCGACGCCCACGCCATGGGATGCACTGCGGAGCACAGGTCGTGCACGACGCCGGGCGCCAGGCCGAGGTCGAGCGTCCGGGCCCCACCGCCCGCCGTCGCCTCCGCCTCGAGCACCGTCACGCGCAGACCTGCGCGTGCGAGCGTGACGGCGGCGGCGAGGCCGTTGGGCCCCGAGCCGACGACGACGGCGTCCTCCACCATTGCCTCCCGGTCCGCCGGCCTGCCCGCCCACCGTTGGGAGGCGCCGCGCGGCGCCTCCCATCAAATCACCCGGGTCTCTCCCGGACGGGGGCGGTTCCCTACCCCGCGAGCAGGTCGACAAGGGCTGCCAGGGTTTCCGTCACGCCCGCGTCGACCTTGACCGTCGCGAGCGGGTCGCCGCGGGTCTCGCCGCGGTTGACGATGACGACCGGCTTGCCGGCCGCGGCGGCGCGCCGGACGAACCGGAGCCCGCTCATCACGGTGAGCGACGTCCCGGCCACGAGCAGCGCCCCGGCGTCGTCGACCATCGCGTAGGCCCGCTCGACCCGCTCTCGCGGGACGTTCTCACCGAAGTAGACGATCTCCGGCTTGAGCACGCCGCCGCAGAACTCGCAGGCCGCGGGGACGAAGTGCGAGGTCTGCTCGATGACGGCGTCGGCGTCGGGCGCCACCTCGATGTCGGCCACGGTGAGGCCGCCGGCCAGCACGGTCTCGAGGAAGTGCGGGTTGAGGGCCGTCAGCCGCTCGGCCAGGTGGGCGCGCGAGATCACCCGGCCGCAGGTGAGGCAGATGACCCGGTCGTAGCGCCCGTGCAGGTCGATGACGTGACGGGAGCCGGCGTCCTCGTGCAGCAGGTCGACGTTCTGCGTGATGACGCCGCGCAGCACGCCAGCCGCTTCGAGCGCGGCCAGCGCCCGGTGCCCGGCGTTGGGCTGCGTGCGCCGCACGTGCTGCCAGCCGACGTGGTTGCGGGCCCAGTAGTGCCTACGGAACGCCTCGTCGCCCACGAACTGCTGGTACGTCATGGGGTTGCGCGGCGGGGAGTCGGGGGAGCGGTAGTCGGGGATGCCCGAGTCCGTGGAGATGCCCGCGCCTGTGAGCGCGGTGACGGACAGCCCACCCAGCACCCGCGCCGCGTCCTCCGCGGTGCCGCGGTGCACGACGGCGTCCGGCGGGAGCGTCCACGTGCGCTGCTGGTAGCTGGGGGCCTTCGGGCGCGCGGGGGAGGGCACGTTGCCGAGCCTACGTCGCGGGCCTCGCCGGGCGGACTCCGGGGTCGTCGCGCCGCGAGCTCGACGCTATTGTGCAGGAGTCCTGACAAACCCATTCCCGGGTGCGGTCAAACCCGGAGGAAGCAACGAGGCTCCTCATGCACCGCAGTGTCAACAGCGCGCATCATCACCATCTGTCCCGCCCTGCAGCCGTGCTCGTGGCGGCAGCGGCGACCATCGCGCTCGCCGTCGGCATCACGGCAGCCGGCGCGTCGACGGCGCACGGCGCCCCGGCAGCGGGTGCGAAGGCGGGTACGCCCGCCCCGGCCGCCGCCCCGGACCCGGACGGCGCGAACGGCTACAAGTCGATCGGCTACTTCCCGGCCTGGGTGCCGCAGTCGGGCACCTACCAGGTCGCCGACCTCGATCGCACCGGCGCCGTCGGCGACCTCACCCACCTCAACTACGCGTTCGGGAACATCACCAGCGACCTCGTGTGCGACGAGAGCGATGCCGCCGGGCCCGAGGGGCCCGAGGGCGACCCGCAGTCCGACTACCTGCGGCTCGTCTCCAAGAAGGACTCCGTCGACGGCGTCGCCGACAAGGCGACGCAGCCCCTGGCCGGCAACCTCAACCAGCTGAGGAAGCTCAAGGAGCGGAACCCCGACCTCAAGGTGCTGATCTCGCTCGGCGGCTGGACGTGGTCGGACAACTTCTCCGACGCGGTCGCGACGCCGGAGAGCCGCGCGCGCCTCGTCGACTCGTGCGTCGACCTGTGGATCCGCGGCAACCTCCCGGTCCACGGCGCCCAGGGCGGCGCGGGCGTGGCCGCCGGGATCTTCGACGGCATCGACATCGACTGGGAGTGGCCTGGCGCCGACGGCGAGCACCCCAGCCCGCGCCCGGAGCAGGACGGCGAGAACTTCATCGCCTTCCTGCAGCTGCTGCGGACCAAGCTCGACGCGGTGGGCGCCACGACCGGCGAGCACTACCTGATCAGCGGGTTCGCCCCCGCGGGATGGGCGCCGCGCACCTTCGGCGGCTGGCTCGACCCGCGGCTCGTGGCCGTCGTCGACTACCTCAACGTGCAGGGCTACGACTACCACGGCACCTGGGTGCCCAACCGCACCGGACACCAGGGCAACCTGCACAAGTACTACTGGCCGGACGACTCACAGAACTACGCGAACTGGGGTCTGGCGGCCGACGACCTGCTCGCCGTCTACCGCGCCGCGGGCTACCGGGGCGACCAGATCAACCTCGGGCTCGCGGCCTACGGCCAGGGCTGGAGCGGCGTCACCGATCCGACACCGGGCGCGGCCGCGGCCGCTCCGATCGGCACCCGCACCTACGCACAGCTCCACGACCTCGGCACCGAGTACTACGACGCCACGGCCGGCGCCGCCTACCGCTGGGACGGCGACCAGTGGTTCAGCCTCGACACCCCGCGCTCGGTGACCGGCAAGGCCGAGTGGCTCGCCGTCAACGGCTACGGCGGCGGCTTCATCTGGGACATCACGGGCGACTACAAGAACGAGCTCGCGGGCGCGCTCGCGAGCACGTTCCGGCTCGCGACGCCGGGCCCGCTCGTCACGCCGTCGGGCGCGGCGCCGTGGTACGCCTCGGGCCTCTACACCGCAGGCGACACGGTGTCGCACGACGGCGTCGAGTACGTCGCTCGCTGGTGGACCCGCGGCGAGGAGCCGGGCGCTGCCAACGGCGCGTGGCAGGCCACGGGCCCGGCGGGCACGACGCCGCCGACGGCGCCTTCCGCGTGCGCACCCGCGTGGGACGCCGCCGCAACGTACGGCAAGGGCGACGTCGTCTCGCGTGCCGGCGTCAACCACACGGCGCTCTGGTGGACCCGCGGCGAAGCCCCCGGCGCGACCGCCTGGGGCGCCTGGGACGCCGGGGCGCCCTGCGCTTAGGAGCAGTCCGGACGCGATTTGGGACCGGCCGTCCGAGCGGGTATCCTCGGACGGCCGGTCCAGGCCGGCTAGGTAGCGTGTCCGAGTGGCCTAAGGAGCACGCCTCGAAAGCGTGTGTGGGTGAAAGTCCACCGTGAGTTCGAATCTCACCGCTACCGCCCCTAGAAGGACCTCAGATCCGCAGGATTCTGCGGATCTGAGGTCCTTCTTCTTTGTCCGTGTGCCGTTCATGTACCGCTTTGGGTTTCCAGTCGAGATCCAGCCCCGGCGTTGTGTCGGCGATGAGCTGGTTCAGTCCGCCTCGACGTCGAGAAGCAACCCGATCTGCGCTCTGAAGATCTGCCGCGAATCGGCGTGGCCGAGCTGTTCCTTGGCATCCCTGGTCGAGGTCGAGTTGGCTATCTGGGTGGCGAGCAGACGACCCGGCTCCACTACGTCGAGCCGACCCGTCCGCCGGGGACGTCGCGACGACTGACGGGGACGACGGCACGACATCTCTCGCGGCGCTCCGAGACGACCTGAGAACCACCCTGCACGGGAAGGTCGCAGGCATGACGCTCGACAACTTCGTCGTGCGGTCGCACCGCCCTTGGGCCGAGCGATTCTCGCAGCGTGAGGAGTGGCCCAGCATCGATCAACAGGCCGCCCGCGACGTCGTCGAGCACCTCGCGGGACTTCCGACCACCGTGGTCGACGACGACGAGAAGGCCCAGCGGTTCGACCTCACGATGCTCAAGCTCCAGCTCGGCGTGCTCGACCCGACGCTGACGACCGACCGGCTGGGCCGCCAGGTTCAGCAGATCGCCTCGGGGCTTTTGGAGCAGACGAACATCCCGCAGATCAAGGCCCAGGCGCCGCTCCTGGACGAGCTTGCGGGCGACGACTAGTTGTACTCGGCCATCACGTTGGTGACAGTCGCGTGATGGGGGCTGCGCCGACGGCGTTGTGGTGACGCTCATTGTTGTAGTGAGTCAGCCAGATGGGGAAGGCGTCGGCGCGGTCCTCGTTCGAGTCGTAGGCGCGTACGTAGGCCCACTCGGTGGCCAGGGTCCGGTTGAAGCGCTCTACCTTGCCGTTCTGCCACGGGCAGTGCGCCTTGATGTACCAGTGCGCGGCGCCGGCCGCGTCGAGCGCGTCGGCCACGTCGGTGGAGCGCTTGTAGGACCAGTGGTTGTCGGTGATCACGGCCTTGACCTGCACGTCCTTGGTGGCGAACCAGGTCAGGGCGCGGGTCATGAACCCGGCGCAGGTGGCGCCCTTCTCGTCGGGCAGGATCTCGGAGTAGGCGACCCTGGAGTGGTCGTCGACTGCGGAGTGGATGAAGTCGTACCCGATCCGGGCGCGCTTCTTCGCCGCGGAAGAGCCCATTTCCCGGCCGTGGGCCTTCCATCCGCCGCCAGGGTGCAGGCGCCCGAGCTTCTTGACGTCGACGTGCACCAGGTCCCCGGGGTGGGCCTTCTCGTAGCGGCGGGCGGTGACCTTCGAGGCGCGGATGACCTCGCCGGTGACCGGGTCGCACTGCATAGGTAGGGCACCTGAGCTCGGCGCAGGATCCGCGAGATGGTCCGAGCCGGCACTCCGGTGCGGCGGGCCAGCTCATCAGGACCGACTCTGGCTGCGGCGCGGGCGGCCACGACGGCCGCAACCTTGTCAGACGGAGTTGCCCGTGGCGAGGCGTGCGGGCGGGAGGAACGATCCTCGAGCCCGGCCCGTCCGTGCTCGTCATAGCGGGCCACCCACCGGTGAGCGCACTGCCGTGAGACGCCCATCTCGCGAGCGACATGGGCGACCGGGCGGCCGTTCACCCGGACACGTTCGACCAACAACCATCTGCCGCGCGGCGTCAACCGCGCGTTAGCGTGAACCACGAGGGCCTCCGGATCGTGAAGACGTCAGACATCTCCACTACGCCGGAGGTCCTCGCTCACGTCAACGCGAACGTCACCAACCTCATGGCCGAGTACAAACTAGTGGGCCGACGTCACGGTCCCGATGCTCGAGCTGGCGCGCCGCCGAGTTCGCGGGTTGGTGCGGCTCCTCGCGCGGCTTGGGCCCAGCCTCTGGCAGCCAGACGGTCCCCCGGACACGGAGTTGCTGACGCCAACGTCCGACATGCCAGATCTCAGCGGCGGGCCGATGGTCGGGCGCCGGGCCCCCGCCGTTCGCCTGCGGCTCGAGGTACATGCACTGGATCTTTGCGGCGACGGCGTCGGCGAACTTCGCGTCGGGCTTGTGGCGCTCAGCGGCCGCGCGGACGGACCAGTCGACCGGCTGGCCCCACTCGTTGGTGAGGGGCTATGCGCCTTCGAGGCGCATGAGAGCAAGTCGGCACGAGTCGATGTCGGACACTGGACCTTCGCCTCGGATCTGGCAGAGTCCGTAGCTGCCGTTTCGTCGAAGCCGATGTGTTGGTCGCACCTCTCACCGGATCTCGGTCGGGTGGTACTGAGGGATGCGAAATCGTCGAGGCGAGGGCCTCAACGGGCGACCTATCCGACTACTGCTCTTCGGCGGTGTCTTGGCTTCCGAACGTGATCGCGCCTCGTGGAAGGACCGGCATCAAGAGCGGCGTTCCGAAGATCCTCTGCGTGACGTCGGCGATCGCTTGGCGTAGGTACGGGAGTAGAACCATGAGGACTACCTCGTTCGTGTAGTCAACGAGGAGCGCCTGCGTCAGTTCCGGAACGCCTTCGAGAGCCTTGTAGTGCGCGAATGCCTCGACAGCCACTGGGCCGACGACTGTCGCAACGTCGACGCGCACGGCGACCCTGAACTGGTCCTCTGTGTGCTCGATGCTCAACCCGTAGCTTGGCTGCACGTCGGCCGTCTCGGGGTTGGCGTCAGGCAGTGGCGCACGCTTCGCGGAGATCTCGTTGAACCCGACCTCGTTCAACTCCACCGTCTCGACGAGCGACAGCAGTTCGGGAGAGCGCTCAGACACGAACGGGTCCCCACTTCACGGCAGTGACTTGAGGCGACGGCCGGAAACTCTCGCCGACAACGCGGTAGAACTGTTCGTCGCCGGTCCGGCAGCAGTCGTCGATGACCTCGTCGCGAAGTCTCGCGCCAACAGCATGGGCGTAGCGGCGGATCGTCGCGAGCGTTGGGTTCGCGTCGTCGCGCTCGAACGCGGCGATGGTCGGCTGCGAGACCCCCATGCGATCGGCGACTTCGCTCTGGGTCAGGTTGTGCTTCTTGCGCAATGCAACGAGTGAATCTAGGAGTTGCTCGTGGGCCTCAATCAGGCTGTCGGCCCGCGCTTCGAGCGCGGCAAGGTCGACGGGGTTCGAGGATGACATAGATCAGAATCTATACGCGCGGCGAGTTGCTCGTCAACTCTGGCGCAGGACGAGGCCCCAGTTCGTGCCGACGCCGGCGAAGTAGCAACGCTCCGCGGTGTCGACCTCGGCATCCTGTTCGGCCCGCGTCCAGGTGGGGTCGTCCGGGTCAATCGCCTTCTCGTGGGCGTGGAGGCCGACGACGCCGAGCCCGAACCCGTCAGGCTCGGTGTGGATCAGGCGGACGTGGACGTCACGGAACACCAACTCGCCGCCGGTGCCGACCTCGGACACGCCGATGTCCGTCCATCGAATCTCAAACAGACTCGCGCGCCCGTCGCGCAAGGGCTTGATCTCGTCGACCGGGACGAGTTGACCCCGGATGGCCTTCTCAAGGCGCTTCTTGAACTGGCTTCGAACCATGGACTGCGACCACGGTGTCCAGCGGCGGTTCGGCCCGTCGACTGCGCGCCAGAGCGCGGCGAGCGCGTCGTCGAGATGCGACTTCACATCCTCGTCGGCGCAGGACCACCAGTAGAAGTCGATGCGCACGCCCGACGAGCAGATCGAGTTTCTGGCGGGCGCGGGCATGGCGCCGATGTTAGCGACCGGTACCGACACGAGGCCGCACGTCGGCCACCGAGGGCTGGAGGCTGTGCGCTCGCGCGCCGCGTTGACTACCGACCGACTGCAGGCGCCTCCAAACGGATGCACAGCGGGCGGAGGATCCGTACAGGTCAGACGCCGCGAACGCCGATCAGGCCAAAGCCGTCGAAGTCAACCGCAAGACCTCACCGCTACCGCCCCAAGAAGAACCTCAGCCGCAGAAACATGCGGATCTGGGGTCCTTCTTCCTTTCCGGCACTCGCTTTTCACTCGTGAGGACTCCCCTCCCGGGAGAGTTGCTCCCCGGCCGCCCCGACGCCGACGTCTGGCCAGTTGAGTTCGCGCGCAGCAAACCGTCCCTGCCTCGCGTTCTCGCGCGTCGCCCTCATCGCGGCCACCAACTCGGGCACCACCGCCGCCTCCGCGTTCAGCGCCGCCTCGACCTGCTCGACCTCCCGCGGCGTGCGCCGCAGCTCCTGCTCATCGAAGTCCATCAGTCCGCCTCCTCTTTGGGCCGGATCGTGCTCACGATCGGCCGAGGCGCCTCGCCTTCACCGACGGGGTCGAATGCTGCGAGTCCCATCGACTCCGCGACGGTTCGCATCGCGTTGTCGTGAGTCAGGACCGTCAGCGACAGTCCGGTCTGCGCTGCCGTCGCGAGGTGGAGCGCATCGAGCGTCCTGATCGTCTGCTCGATCGCTTCCGCGACGACGAAGGTGTCCGGCGTCACGGGAACGAGCCGGATGCGCGAAAGGACCTTGGATGCGTCGGCCAGCGGCAGGCCGTCGCGCCGCAGGGTCCGAACCATCTCCGTCTGGAGCAGCCGCGAGCCGATCAGCACGGTGTGCGCACGCGTCTCCGTCAGCCACTTCCGCCATGCGTGGCGCTGCGGCGTGGGGAGCGCGGCGCGGAGCGCGACGGACGAGTCCAGATAGGCGACCCGCATCAGTGATCGCCCTTGCCCCATGCGACGAGTTCGTCGACCTCGGCGGCGGTGTACTGCCGGTCGCTCGAGTCGGCCGACTCGTCTCCCCACGGAATGGGGTCCTTCGGGGGCTCGACGAGCCCGCGGGCGACGAGCGCAGCCAGCGGATCGGCAGCCGCGGTGCCGGCGACAAGGGTCCACCGGTCGTTGACCGCGACGGCGCCCTCCTGGTCCGCCAGGGCCAGGGCCTCCGCAGTGTGTCGCGACAGGAACCGTCGGGTGATCGTCCTCATGTCTGACATCGTATCGACTCTGTCTGACGTTTGACCATCGCCTCACGTCCGGTCTCGCACCGACGGCCGAGCATCCGGCCGACTCTGGCCCGCGTCAAGAGCGCCTACGGCGTCGCTACGCGTTCGCGATCGACCCGACGACGGCGCGGAGGACTCCGTGCCACCCGGAATGCGCGCACATGCAGGTTCGAGCTCAGGTCTCGCTCCGCGGCATGTCAGTCCCGATCGCGCAGGAAGACGGCCGAACGAAGGGCCCCAGATCCGCGGATCTGGGGCCCTTCGTCGTTCCTTACAGCTCCGCTACTTGGCGGGCGCCAGCCAGCCGGCGCGCGCGCTGCCCCACCCGGTCTCGCTGTCCCAGCCGGACCCGACCTTCAACGACGTGGTCGCCCCGTTGAAAGTGCGAATCGAGTAGACGTAGCCCTGTGCCGCATCCACGCCGTCGACGAAGTCGACGCGGATCGCACCCTGGTCGACGCCCGCGCCGGTCACGTCCTGGAATCCGGTGTGGTCGGCGTAGATCCGGGGGTTGAGCAAGCCGAGACCGGTCTTGCTCGCCTGGATCTTCAGCGCCGTCATGCCGGCGAACAGCGGCGAGGCGAGGCTCGTGCCGCCGATGCGGTACGTGTCGTACTTGACGCCGTCGGGGAACGTCTGGGTCTGGCCGACGAGCATGCCCGTCGTCGGGTCGGCGTCCATCGACACATCCGGCACCGCCCGGCCGCCGTTCGGGCTCACGATGCCGGCGGCGCGCTGGTAGTCCGGTTCGGCGATGTTGCTCGAGTAACCGCCGCCGCCGCCGTACTGGAAGCTGGTCGCCAGCGTCCACGCGCCGTTGCTCAGCGAGTACTTCGAGGTCTGCCAACCGGTCTCGGCCTGGACGACGCCCGGAGCGGTGATCTCGGTCGAGGTGCCGCCGACTGCCGTGACGTAGGGGTCGGATGCCGGGTAGTCGGTCTGCGGAGTGCCGACGACCGTGGCGTCGTCCCCGTTGTCGCCCGAGGAGAAGAGGTAGCTGATGCCCTCGACCGCGCCCTGCAGGAACTCGGCCTCATAGGCCGCCAGGACCGACGGCCGGACGGAGTCGCCCACGTCGCCCCACGAGTTGGTCACGATCTGAACCGTGGCCTCGTCGTTGATGCGGCTGAAGGTATCGAGCAGGTCCCTGTCGTAGCAGCTCGCGCCGGCGTAGTAGCGGATGTTCGCGGCGGGGGCCATGGCGTGCACCGCCTCGACGTCGAGCGTCTCCTCGCCGTACCAGCCGGACGCCCCGCACTGGCGCTGGCCGTCGTTCACCCGCGTGAAGGAGTTGGGGAGGCTCTGCGAGAACTGGCCGGCAGCGAACGGCTTGTCGCCGGTCTGGATGGCGTAGGCGTTCGCGTCGGACTCGATGGTCGACGAGGCGTAGGCGTCGGTGATGGCGACGGTGACCCCGGCTCCGAGGAGCGACGCCGAGGCGCCGGCCTCGTACGCCCCGCGCAGCTGCGGCCCCGTGTACCCGCAGGGCGCGAAGGGCAGCGTCGCGCCGTTGAGCTGCGGCAGGACGGTCCCGTCCGGCGTCGGGGTGTTGGCCGGGGTCGAGTCGCCGTACCACGTGGAGCAGGGCCGCGCGTTGCGGAAGCCCGCGCTCGGCGGCGACGGCTTCTGCGTGAGTGGTGCCGTGGTCTCCGGCGTCGTGTCAAGGCCCGAGACCGAGAGGATGTCGCCCGCGACAGCGTCCGGAGCGCTCAGCTCTCCCGTCGGCGCCTGAACCGTCATGCCGTCGTGCGAGTAGTTCACAAGCGTGACGCCGAAGGCGCGCTGGGCCGCGGCAACACTTCCGGTCACATCGAGATAGCGCCCCCGCGACTCCTGCCCGGCGACCTTGAGGCCCGAGCCGGTGAGCCAGTCCGTGACCGCGCTGATCGTCTGCGATGCCGGGTCGTACTGGGCGTGGTACTGAGCCGGGGTGAGGAAATGGCCCTGCTCGGACGAACCTGGGGTCGAGACCGCGCGGGCCTGCGCGGCCAGCGCGTCGAGGCCGCCGCGGGGTGCGAGGTACACCCGCACCTGGACTGCGGCGTTCGACGACGGCGTGCCGACGCGCTTGGCGTGCGCGAGCCAGCCAGGGGCGGACTGAGGAATGTGGTGTGAGCCGGGTGCGGCCGCCGCGGGCGCGATGGCTGCGAATCCGAGGGCGAGAGACGATGCGACGATCAGCGTGCCTACTGCGGGATGTCTGCGCATTGAAACAAGTTCCGATCGGTGAGGTGCGATCGCGGTCGCGACTTGGTCGCAAGTTAGACCCGGACTGCAGGGAGCGTCTAGCCATGAGCTCCGGCCAAACGCCACGCGCCCGTGCGAGTTTGCGCAGCAAGTCGCGTGTCAGGACTCGCTGCGGTGCTCTTCTGTCAGCATCCGTTCGATGCGCCGGTCCGGAACGAGCCAGATCACCGCGACTGCCACGTAGCAGGCGAGCGCGACCCAGATTGCGGCGTCGAGGCTCTGGCGGCTGAACGATGCGGCGACGATCCCGCAGATGTAGAAGACCGGCGAGATCTTTCCCTTGAGGTCACGGCCGAGCGCCCTCGCGAGCGGCGCGTCGTCGACCTCGCGGCGCAGGATCGTCCGCTGGAGGATGAAGAACGCGATCGCTGCGCCGAGCAGGTCGATGCCGAACACCATCACCGGCGTGCGGGAGAAGTTGCTCCGGTCCATCCACGCCGTGCTGAACGGGAACAGCGAGAGCCAGAAGAGCAGGTGCAGGTTGGCCCAGAGCACTCCACCGCTGACCCGCTGGGTCAGCTGGAACATGTGGTGGTGGTTGTTCCAGTAGATCCCGACGTAGATGAAGCTCAGCACGTAGGTGAGCACGGTGCCGCCGGCGCTGTCCCACAAGGACCGGAGGTCGTTTCCCTCCGGGACGCGCAGTCCCAGGACCATGATCGTGATGATGATCGCGAGCACGCCGTCGCTGAACGCCTCGAGCCTGCTTGTCCGCACGCTGACAGCCTAAGAGACTCGTCCATGCATGTGCGCTGGTCCAGCGCCACGCCGCGGCGGAAGATTGATGGTCATGGACGCCGGTGTGCATCTGCCACTGATCGACTTCAGCGGTGAGGGCCTCTCGTACGGCCGGTTGGCCGCGGTCGTGGACGCGGCCCGGGACAACGGGTTCGCGGCGATCTCGGCCAACGACCACTTCCTCTTCTCGGTCCCATGGCTCGACGGCCCGACGGCGCTCGCGGCCGTCGTCGAGCGCTCCGGCGCGATGACGCTCGCCACGACCCTGGCGCTGGTGAACCTGCGTGGGCCGGTACCGTTGGCGAAGGCGTTGACCGCGCTGGACGTGCTGTCCGGCGGCCGCGTGATCGCAGGAGTCGGCCCGGGGTCGTCCAAGGCCGACTACGAGGCGGTCGGTGTGCCGTTGGACGGGCGCTGGCGCCGCTTCGACGACGCCGTCGGGGCGCTCAGGGACCTGCTCGGTTCGGCGTCAGAGCTCGCGCCGCGGCCCGTCCAGCAGCGCGGGATCCCGCTGTGGCTCGGCGCCTGGGGATCGCATGCAGGGCTGCGTCGCGTCGCCCGCCTCGGTGACGGCTGGCTCGCGTCCGCGTACAACACGACTCCGGAAGGGTTCGTCACGAGCCTGGAGCTCCTCGGCAAGGAGCTCACGAACGCGGGGCGGCCGCGTGATGAGTTCCCGAATGCGCTCGCGACGATGTGGACCTGGGTCACCGAGCAGGCGTCCGACGCCGAGCGTGTGCTGACCGAGATCGTGGGTCCGCTGGTGAGGCGGGATCCGGCGGAGCTTCGTGGGCGGATCTGCGTCGGCTCGGCGGAGCAATGCGCCGAGCTGCTGTCTCGCTACGCCCGTGCCGGTTGTCAACGCGTGCAGTTCTGGCCGATCGGCGACGAACGCCGCCAGCTCGAGCTGATCGCGGGTGAGGTCATGCCCCGCGTCGTCGGCTGATCCACCCACACGCCCTCTCCGCCGATCACGTGCTGCCACCACCGCCACCTTCGCCCCGGCTCCTCCTACGGTGAGCACTCCTGCCCGCAGCAGCCCCGGAGGAGCGTCCGATGAAAGCCCTCGTCTACCACGGTCCCGGCGAGACGGCGTGGGAGCCGGTCCCCGACCCCGTGATCCTCGCCCCCACGGACGCGATCGTGCAGATCGACACCACCACGATCTGCGGCACCGACCTGCACATCCTCAAGGGCGACGTCCCCGCCGTCACCCCCGGGCGCGTGCTGGGCCACGAGGGCGTCGGCACCGTCGTCGAGGTCGGCAGCGCGGTGACCGAGGTCAAGCCGGGAGACCGCGTCATCGTCTCCTGCATCTCCTCGTGCGGGAAGTGCTCGTACTGCCGCAAGGCGATGCCCTCGCACTGCCTCGGTATGGGCGGCATCGGCTGGGTGCTGGGCCACCTGATCGACGGCACGCAGGCCGAGTTCGTCCGCACCCCGTTCGCGGACACGTCACTGCACAAGGTCCCGGAGAGCCTGACCAACGAGCAGGCCGTCATGGTGTCCGACATCTTCCCGACCGGGTTCGAGATCGGCGTCCAGTACGGCGACATCAAGCCGGGCGACGTCGTCGCCGTCGTCGGCGTCGGGCCGGTGGGGCTCGCGGCCGTGGCGACGGCCAAGCTGTACGGCCCGTCGAAGGTGATCGCCGTCGGGCGCTCGCAGCCGCGCATCGACCACGCCCTGCGGATGGGCGCCGACGTCGGCGTCTCGACCAAGGACGCAGGCTGGGTCGACGCCGTGCTGGCCGAGACGGACGGGCTGGGCGTCGACGTCGTCATCGAGGCCGTGGGCGTCCCGCAGACCCTCGAGGACTGCTTCCGCATCGTGCGCCCGGGCGGCCACATCGCGAACGCGGGCGTGCACGGCGCACCGGTGTCGTTCCCGATGGAGAACCTGTGGATCCAGAACCTCAGGATCACCACGGGCCTGGTGGACGCGACGTCGACCCCGATGCTGCTCGACCTCATGGTGGGCGGCCGCCTCGAGCCGGAGGAGATGGTCACGCACCGCTTCGCGCTCGACGAGATCGAGAAGGCGTACGAGGTGTTCTCCGACGCCCCGAGGTGGGACGCGCTGAAGGTCGCGATCCACCGCGAGGGCTGACGAGGGCGCTACGCCGTCAGGCGCCGTGCTCGCGGCCCTGAGCTTCAGGGAACGTCAGGCGAACGCGGCAGGCGGGGGCGGTGGCCGACCGCGATCTGCACCAGCCGCCACACCGCACCGAGCAGCAGCACCACGAGACCGAGGTTGCGCAGCGCCGGCATCACGATCATCCACGGCTCGCCACCGAGGAACGGCCCGTATGCGACCGGGTACAGGATCTGGGTCAGCACCGCGACGCCCAGCACCCCGACGGCGGGTGGGGACCAGACGTGCCGGGCCCCCGGCCCGGCCAGGGCCAGCGCCGCCGCCACGGGCGGCCCGAGCCACGCGACGAACTGCGGCGAACCCACCTTGTTGAACACGATGAGCGCGAGAAGCGTGGCCGCCGCGCTCAGCAGCAGCACGTCGTGCGCGAGCTCCGGCCGGCGCCTGGCCGCCGCCCAGGCGAGCAGGCCGAGGAGCACGACGGCGACCGGCAGCACGGTGTCGAGCAACGACGCCACCTCGCGCGCCGCGGAGCCCTGCACCTCGTAGGTGAAGATCACGTCGTTGTACTCGATGCGTATGGAGGGGTCCCACAGCCGCGCCACGCTGAACCAGGTGGCGGCGACCGACTCGGCCTGCAGCGTCCGGGCCTCCTGCTGGCCGAACACGCTCCACGCGCGCTCGCCGGCGCCCCCGGCAAGCGCGAGCCCGACGACGAGGGCGCTCACCACGGCGGCCGGCGCCACGACGTCGCGCACGAACCGCGGCAGCGACCGCGACGTCGCTGCGAGCGCCACGACGACGGCGCCGGGTGCGATCTTGATCCACGCGCCGAGCGTCGCGATGGCCGTCGCGACGGCCGGGCGGCGGGCAGCGAGGAGCAACGAGATGAGGATGAGCGGGGCGACGACTCCGTCGAGCCGGCCGAGCCAGATGGGGCCGAGCGCGACCAGGAAGATCAGCCACCACCAGGCGGCGAGGCGCCCGCGCGGTGGTGTGCGCGCGAGGAACCACAGGGCGAGGCCGTTGAGCGCGATCACGCCGGCCGACCACATCACCGCGTACGCGACGAACCCGGTGGTGCCGATCGCGGGGGCCGCGATCGGGATGAGTGCGCCGGCGGGGTAGACCCAGTCGTAGTCGAGCACGGGCCACACGCCGTTCATGAAGCCGCGGCGGGCCCACCAGTCGTACAGCGACACGTCGCCGAAGATCTCGCCGCTCCACGAGAGCGCGTCGAGCACGATCCACACGTGCGCGAGCACGAAGCCGGTGATGATGCCCCAGCGCGAGAGCAGCACCTCACCGACCGCTGCGAAGGCGGCGTGGGAGCGGTCGGCGCTGACGGTCTGCGAGGGCACGGGCACATCGTGTCAGACCGGGCGGTGTCTCGGCTGTGAGGTTTCGAGGTCCGGCGATCCGCGCTAGTTTTCGGTTATCCGAAAACTGGGGTGAGCGTGACCGCGACAACCACCGGGAGGGTCCGGCGCCGGAGTCTGCCGCGCTCGTCGTCGACGAGCGTGGCCCGCACGCGCCTGGTCGGGCTCCTGGGGCCCGCGTTCGTCGCGGCGATCGCCTACGTGGACCCCGGGAACGTCGCCGCCAACCTCACGGCGGGCGCTCGGTACGGCTACCTGCTGGTGTGGGTGCTGGTCGCGGCCAACGTCATGGCGGTGCTCGTGCAGTACCTGTCGGCGAAGCTCGGCGTCGTGACGGGGCGCTCGCTGCCCGAGGTGCTGGGCGAGCGGCTGAGGCGCCCGGCCCGCCTGGCGTACTGGGCGCAGGCCGAGGTGGTGGCCGGCGCGACCGATCTCGCCGAGGTGATCGGCGGGGCGATCGCGCTGCACCTGCTGTTCGGCGTCCCTCTCGTGCTGGGCGGGTTGATCACCGGCCTGGTCTCGCTTGCAGTGCTGTCGGTGCAGCAGCGCCGCGGCCAGCGCATGTTCGAGCGCTTGATCGCCTCGTTCCTGCTGGTGCTCACCGTCGGCTTCTGCGCCGGGCTGCTCTTCTCGCCGCCCGACGCGGGCGCCGTGCTGGGCGGGCTGGTGCCGCGCCTGCAGGGGACCGACTCGCTGCTGCTGGCGGCGTCGATGCTCGGGGCCACGGTCATGCCGCACGCGATCTACCTCCACTCGGCGCTCGCGCGCGACCGGCGTCGGCACGACGCCGCGGTGCGGGTGCGCCAGGGGGTGTCGGTCTCCGAGGCGTCGACCGACCGGCTGCTCGCCGCGACCCGGTGGGACGTCGTGTGCGCGCTGGTGCTCGCGGGCGGTGTCAACGTGGCGATGCTGCTGGTCGCGGCTTCGAACCTGCCGGGACGTGCCGGCACCGACTCGATCGAGGGGGCGCACGCGGCCATCTCCGGCTCGCTCGGGGCGGGGGTCGCGCTGCTGTTCGCGATCGGGCTGCTGGCCTCGGGGCTGGCGTCGTCGTCGGTCGGGGCCTATGCCGGGGCGGAGATCATGGCCGGCCTGCTGCGTGTGCGGGTGCCGCTCCTGGGACGGCGGCTCGTGACGCTGGTGCCCGCCGTCGGGCTGCTGGCGACCGGCATCTCGCCGACGTGGCTGCTGGTGCTGAGCCAGGTGGTGCTGAGCTTCGGGATCCCGTTCGCGGCAATCCCGCTCGTGACGCTCACGCGGCGGGTCTCGCTGCTGGGGAAGCACCGCAACGCGCTCGCCACCCAGCTGATGGCGTGGGTGGTGGCGGGCGTGATCGTGGTGCTGAACGTGGCGCTGCTGACGCTGACGATCACCAGCAGGTGATACGCGGTATCTCTTGACCTGAGACGCAGTGCCGGGCGACCATGAGCGCATGAGTGCAGCGCAGCCCATCCTGCCCGGCGTCACCGCGCCGTCGTACGACGTCTCTCAGCCCCTCGACCTCGACTACGTCGGCGCGTTCGCCGACCTGCGGCCGGAGGAGCGGGCGCACCAGCTCGCCGTCCGGGAGTTCGTGCAGGAGCAGGTGCTCCCCGTCATCGACGGGTACTGGGAGCGGGCCGAGGTTCCGTTCGACCTGGTCAAGGCGCTCGCCGAGCGCGACTTCCTGCGCGACGGCGTCGACGTCCCTGGCCGGCCGGTGGTCTCCCTGACCGGCGAGGGGCTCGCCTCCATGGAGATGTCGCGGGGGGACGGCTCCATGGCGACGATCTGCGGCGTGCAGGGCGGGCTCGCGCTGCGCTCGATCATGATGCTGGGCTCGGACGCGCAGATCGCGCGCTACGCCGAGCCCATGGCGAGCGGGGAGATCCTCGGTGCTTTCGCCCTGACGGAACCGACCCACGGCTCGGACTCCGTCTCGCTCGAGACGACGGCGCGCCGCGAGGTGCGCGACGGCGTCGAGGGCTACGTGATCGACGGCGAGAAGAAGTGGATCGGCTTCGGCTCGTGCGGGCACATCACCGTCGTGTGGGCACGCCTCGTCGGCGAGGGCGGGGACGGGCAGGTCCACGGCTTCATCGTGCCGCAGGATGCACCGGGTTACCGGGCCACCACGATCGAGGGCAAGGTCGCGCTGCGCGCGATCTGGCAGGCCCACATCGTGCTCGACGACGTGTTCGTCCCCGCCGACGCCGCGCTGCCGAAGGCGACGTCGTTCAAGGCGACCTCGCAGGTGCTGTTCGCGACGCGGCTCGCGGTGTCGTGGTCCGCCGTCGGCCACGCGATCGCCTGCTACGAGGCCGCGGTCGCGTACGCGGGCCAGCGCATCCAGTTCGGGCGGCCGCTCGCCGCCAACCAGCTGGTCCAGGAGAAGCTGGCGACCATGCTCGCGACGGTCACGCAGATGCAGCTGCTCGTCGCACGGCTGACCCGCCTCGCCGAGGCCGGCGGGCTCACCGGCCCGCAGGCGTCGCTGGCGAAGATGACCTGCACGCGCGGCGCGCGCGAGGTCGCCGCCTCCGCCCGCGACCTGCTGGGCGGCAACGGGATCCTGCTGGCCAACCGCGTCGCGCGGCACTTCGCGGACGTCGAGGCCCTGCACACCTACGAGGGCACGGAGTCGATGAACGCCCTCATCGTGGGTCGCGACATCACGGGCCTGTCGGCGTTCGCCTGACCTCCGTCCCGAGGGAGGCCTCGAGGCGCTCGATGAAGGTCGACTGGGCCTGGATCACGAGCTCGCGGGCGTGCGGTGGGGTGAACCAGGCAGCGCGATCCAGCTCAGGGATCTCCAGCTGGCGGCCGGAGTGCGGGGGCCACTCGATCTCGAAGGTGTTGCTGCGGAAGTTCGACAGGTCCAGGGCGTCCCGGGGGATCTCGCGGGCCCACGCGAGGACGCGCTTGCCCGCGCGCTGACGGATCTCGCCCAGGTCGACGTCGGGGGTGCCGGGACGGACCGGTGGCGGGAGCGCGAGGCCGAGCTCTTCGCCGGCCTCGCGCAGCGCGGCGTCGTGCGGGTCCTCACCCGGTCCGAGCTCGCCCTTGGGGATGGTCCAGGCGCCCGCGTTCTTGCTCGCCCAGAACGGGCCGCCCATGTGCCCGAGCAGCACCTCGGGGCCGCCGTCGGTGCGGCGGAACAGGAGCAGACCCGCGCTGGTGGTGGACATCAGGCCGGGACGTCGCCGTCAGAAGTCTTCCGACTGGATCTCCCGGCGACGCTTCGTCTCCTCGGCCTCGTCGAGGTCGCCGACCGGCTCGTTCTCGTCGACCGCGAGCGCGTAGGCCTCATCCTCGGTGACGGGCTCGCTCTCGGGCGTGGACTCGCTCATGACTCCTCCTTGGGTCGGCGGTGCAGTCCCGTCGAGTCTCCCCCCGGCCCGCGGGCGGTGTCCACGGGTCCGCGTCGGCGCAGGCAGGCAGCCTCCCGCGTCGGCCCACGGGTGCCGCGCTGCCCGCAAGCTCGACGGCGAGGTAGAGAGGATCGGCCTCTCTACCTCGCCGTCGGGGTTCTCCACCGCGGCGCAGCGGGCGCCGCGAGGAGTGGGGCGAGAGCTACGCGATCGCCTCGGCCGCCGGAGTCGACGACGCCGCCGCGGCCTCCAGCGACTCGCGGCGGTGGATGCGCCACCACACCACGAAGCCGACGATCGTGAACGCGCCGTAGAAGACGTACATCAGGCCGGTCGCGTAGTAGCCGCCCTTGAAGAGCAGCGGGACGCCGACCGCGTCGACCGCGACCCAGATCAGCCAGAACTCGACCCAGCCGCGGGCCATGCCGTACGTCGCCAGGATGGAGCCCATGAAGATCCACGCGTCGGGGCGCGGGGCCCACGAGCCGAGCATCCCGAAGATCCAGGCGAAGAACGCCGTCCCGGCGAGCATGCCCAACAGGAGGCCGGCGCGCTGCGGCCACGTCGCCCACGTCGGGTGCACGGCCACCGCGTCGGCACCGCCCTGCCTGCGGGTCTGGTTCCAGCGCACCCAGCCGTAGATCGACACCGCGATGAACATGACCTGGCGGCCCGCCTGGCCGAGCATGTCGGGGTGGTCACCGGCGAGGCCGAACCACGAGCCGAGGAACACGGTGAAGAGCAGCACGTTGCCGACGATGCCGACCGGCCAGGCCCACACCTTGCGGCGCATGCCGCCTACCGCCGACGTCAGCCC
This sequence comes from Xylanimonas sp. McL0601, assembly GCF_049852175.1. Lineage (GTDB taxonomy): Bacteria > Actinomycetota > Actinomycetes > Actinomycetales > Cellulomonadaceae > Xylanimonas. The sequence goes on along the minus strand of NZ_CP187527.1, from coordinate 3,854,621 downwards.
GATGACGTTGCCGATGATCTCGCGCCAGACCATCTCCTGGCCGCCGACGCTCAGCGTGGCGTTGAACAGGTGCTCGAAGATCCCCATCCCGCGTTCCTTCCTCGTGAGGGCACCGGTGCACCGGACGAGGAGGGGTCGACGACGCCGCGGCACGGGACCGCGACACGTCACGACCGACGCCGCCCGCGAGGGCGACGCGTGCTTCCTCCCATCCGGACTTTGACCGTCGGCCCTGGAGTTCCACCAGGTCAACCGGCCGCCCCCGAGAGGTCTCGGGTGCGGGCGCGGGTCGCGGGCTATCACCGCCGGTTCGGATTTTCACCGACCCCGGAGCACGTCGTGCGTGTTTCTTGCTCGTTCAAAGCATGACACACGGCCGTTCATTCCCGGCCATGCGTCCGCGGCAAAAAACAGTCTTCAGGACAGGGCGTCCCGCACCGCGCGCGCGACGGCCTCGGGCCCCGCGCCCGGCTCGAGGTAGGCGACGACGACGCGAGCGCCGTCCGCGTTCCGCGTCGACGTCGCGAGGGTCGCCGCGCCGGACGCCAGCTCGCGGCGGCGCATCAGGTCCGCCGTCGCGCCCCGGCGCAGCTCGGCGAACGCATCCTCGAGGTCCGGCACCAGGTCGAGCTCGGGGTTGCGCAGCCAGCGGCGCAGGATCGCGTTGTGCAGGGCGACGACGCCGGCCGAGAACGCGATCGAGTGCACCGTCGAGGAGCGGTCCGGGGGCAGGGTGTCCCGCAGGTACTTGGTGAACGCGCGCTCGTAGCGATGCGTCGTCACGAGCTCGCGGTCGCGCAGCGCGGGCACCTGCTGCAGCAGGCGGTAGCGGGCGAGCGACGTCTCGCGCTGGCCCACGTGGTGGTCGAACACGAGGCGGGCCGCACGGCACACCTCGAGGTAGGGGTCCGCGGTCGGGTCCCAGGAGCGCTCCGGGATCTCGCCGTCGTCGAGCGCCTCGGGCCGGGTCGCGGCGAGCATCACCACCACCTCCTCGAGCAGCAGCTCGTGGTCGGCGAAGACCACGTCCTCCTTGGAGCGATAGCGGCGGAAGAATGTGGCTCTGCTGACCTGGGCGGCGTCCGCGATCTCCTCGACGGTGGTCTGCTCGTACCCCTGGCGGGAGAAGAGCTCGATCGCGGCGTCGACGGCCTGTGCGTGGGTGTGCGACGTCCGGACGGCGGTCATGGGGGGAGGTTATCGCTCGGGACGGGTCTAGGGTCGGCGGCGTGACCACGCCGACGCACACCCCGACGGTCGACGTCTTCGTCGACCCCCTCTGCCCCTTCGCCTGGATCACCTCCCGCTGGGCCCTCGAGGTCGCCGCGCAGCGGCCGGTCGACCTCACGTTCCGGCTCATGAGCCTCTACCTGCTGAACTCGGGCCGGGAGATCTCGGACGACTACCGCGCCATGCTCGACGCCGGTCGCGGCATCGGCCGTGTCGCCGCCGCCGTCCAGACCGACCACGGCCCCGAGTCGTTCGCCGCCTTCTACACGGCCGCCGGCACCCGGATCCACCCGGGCAAGGACAAGGACTACGACGCCGTCGCGCGCGCGGCCCTCGCCGAGGCCGGCCTTCCCGCGGAGCTCGCCGACGCGGCGACGTCGGACGCTTACGACGAGGCGCTGCGCGAGTCCCACGAGGCAGGGATGAAGCCCGTCGGCGAGGACGTCGGCACCCCGACGATCCACGTGGACGGCGCCGCCTTCTTCGGCCCCGTGCTCACCCGCATCCCGCGCGGCGAGGACGCACTGCGCATCTTCGACGGCGCCGTCGCGCTGTCGAGCTTCCCGCACTTCTTCGAGCTCAAGCGGACCCGCAAGGGCGGACTGGACTTCTCATGACCCTCGACCTGCGCGTCTTCGTCGAGCCTCAGCAGGGCGCCACGTACGACGCCCAGCTCGCGGTCGCGCGAGCCGCGGAAGAGCTCGGCTTCTCCGCGTTCTTCCGCTCCGACCACTTCGTGGCCATGGGTGCCTGGGGCGGCGCGCCCGGCCCGACCGACTCGTGGACCACGCTCGCCGGCCTCGCCCGCGAGACGACGACGATCCGGCTCGGCACGCTCGTCACCTCGGTCACGTTCCGCCACCCCGGCGTGCTCGCGATCCAGGTCGCGCAGGTCGACCAGATGTCCGGCGGCCGCGTCGAGCTCGGTCTCGGCGCCGGCTGGTTCGCCCGCGAGCACGAGGCCTACGGCATCCCGTTCCCCGCCAAGCGGTTCGGCATCCTCGAGGAGCAGCTCGCCGTCGTCACCGGCCTGTGGTCCACGCCCGACGGCGAGACCTTCAGCTTCGCGGGCGAGCACTACACGCTCACCGACTCCCCGGCGCTGCCCAAGCCCCACCAGGCCAAGATCCCGGTGATCGTCGGCGGTGGCGGGCCCACGCGCACGCCGGCGCTCGCGGCGCGGTTCGCCGACGAGTACAACCAGGCGTTCCCCGACCTCGCCGCGATCGCCCCGCGCATCGCGGTGGTCGACGAGGCCCTGGCCGACGCCGGTCGTGAGCCGTCGTCGATCGTGCACTCCGCGGCGCTCGTGGTCGCCGTCGGGCGGGACGAGGACGAGTTCCGCCGCCGTGCCGCGGCGATCGGCCGCGAGCCGGCCGAGCTGCGCGAGCACGGGGTCGCGGGCACGGTCGCCGAGGCGGCGGACCGGCTGGCCCAGGTGCGCGCGGACGGCGTCGAGCGGGTGTACCTCCAGGTCCTCGACCTGCATGACCTCGACCACCTCGAGCTGATCGCCCGGGAGGTCGCCCCACAGGTGTGACCCTCCGGAAGGCGTGCGTCACGCGACGCCGTGAGGGCTCTGCAGAGGAACCGCCAACCACTACGGTTCTCCCGACAGGCCTCGTTCACACGACCTTCACGGATGGAGCTCCCTTGGCCACCACCCCTCGACCCGCGCTGGGCTGGACCCTGCACGGGGACGGCAAGACTCTCGCGCCCGGCGCCGTCGTGCTGCCGGACGAACGGCTCTCGTGGCCGCGCACCGTCGGCATCGGCCTCCAGCACGTCGTCGCCATGTTCGGCGCGACGTTCCTGGTCCCGGTGCTGACCGGCTTCCCGCCGTCGACCACGCTGTTCTTCTCGGCGATCGGCACGATCGGCTTCCTGCTGATCACCGGCAACCGCCTGCCGAGCTACCTCGGGTCGAGCTTCGCGTTCATCGCGCCGATCATGGCGGCGAAGGCCGGCGGAACCGACCTCGGCACCGCGATCGGCGGCATCCTCGCCACCGGCCTGCTGCTCACCGTCGTCGGCCTGATCGTGCACTTCACGGGAGGTGGCTGGATCGACGCCGTGATGCCGCCGATCGTCACAGGCACGATCGTCGCCCTCATCGGCCTCAACCTGGCGCCCGCCGCGTACAACAACTTCAAGGTGCAGTCGGGCACGGCGATCATCACGCTGGCCGCGATCATCCTCGCGTCGGTGCTGTTCAAGGGCATGCTCGGGCGCCTGTCGATCCTGGTCGGCGTGATCGTCGGCTACGTCGCCGCGGTGCTCCAGGGCCAGGTCGACTTCTCGGAGGTCGGCAAGGCTGCGTGGTTCGGCCTGCCCACGTTCCACGCGCCGCGGTTCGACCTCGGCGTCATGGGCCTGTTCCTCCCCGTGGTCCTGGTGCTGATCGCCGAGAACGTAGGCCACGTGAAGTCGGTCGCCGCGATGACTGGCCGCAGCTTCGACAAGCTCACCGGCCGCGCGCTGCTGGCCGACGGCGTCGCGACGTCGCTCGCGGGCCTCGGCGGCGGTTCCGGCACGACGACGTACGCCGAGAACATCGGTGTCATGGCGGCCACGCGCGTCTACTCGACGGCGGCCTACTGGGTCGCCGCGATCGGTGCGCTGGCGCTCTCGCTGTTCCCCAAGTTCGGCGCACTCATCGCGACCGTGCCGGCCGGTGTGCTCGGCGGTGCCGGCACCATGCTCTACGGCATGATCGGCATCCTCGGTGCCCGCATCTGGGTGCAGAACAGGGTCGACTTCTCCAACCCGGTCAACCTCACCACGGCCGCGGTGCCGCTCATCATCGGCATCGCCGACTTCACGTGGGTGTGGGGCGACCTGCAGTTCGCCGGCATCGCGCTCGGCACGGCGGCCGCACTGGTGATCTTCCACGGCATGCGCTCGATCTCGCGCCTCACCGGCGCCCACCAGGAGCCGGCAACACCGGCATCGGTCCCGGCCGGCTCGGAGCTGGTGCACTGAGCTCGGAGCTGGTGCACTGAGGTTCCTCGTGGGTGCGGGTTCTGGGCTCTGCGCGACCGCAGAGCCCAGAACCCGCCCCACGGCTGCGTCTGCTAGGCGGCCGGGGACGCGGCCGCCGGGGCCGGCTTCGGCGTGAGGTCCTTGGAGGGCTTGCAGCCCTTCATGTTCGGCAGGGGAGTGTCCGCCGAGATCGTGACCTTGTCCTCGTCGAGGGGCCGGTCGTAGTGCTCGCCCACCAGGAAGTCGACGGTCGAGTCCTTGCGCGCGTCGAACACCATGCGCATCGACGGGAACTGCGCGGCCAGCGTGTACGCAGACACGATGCCCTTCTGGCCGAACCGGAGCTCGTTACGGTTGATCACCGTGGTGTAGTCGCCGATCGCGTCGATCACGAAGCCGCGGCGCTCGAGCACCGTCTTGTTCGCGCTCGCGATGCCGGCCACGCCCGATGCGTTGTAGATCCGCACGTGCACCGCCCCGTAGGGGAGCGGCAGGACGCCATCGGGCTTGTCCTTGAAGACCGGCAGGCACGGCGGGGTCACCGCCTCGTCCGTGCGGGCCGTCGACGTGAAGCCGCGCGCGAACGGTGCCTGGATCGCACCGGTGTAGATCGCGAGCGCGCCGAGGCCGGCGACCGCGAGCAGTGCGACGAGCACGCCGTAGATCACTGCCTGCCGCTCATGCTCGCGGCGGCGGCGCGCCAGGCGGGCCGGGTCCTGTCCGGGGGAAGTCACGCGACGAAACTACCTGAGGCTGAGCACACGGGCGTGGAGGACGGGGCGCTGCTGGAGGGCTGCGCGGACCGCGCGGTGCAGACCGTCCTCGAGGTAGAGCACCCCTTGGTACTCCACGACGTGGGCGAACAGGTCACCGAAGAACGTGGAGTCCTCGGCGAGGAGGCGGTCGAGGTCGAGGGTGCGCGTCGTGGTGACGAGCTCGTCCAGGCGGACCTGTCGCGGCGGCACGTCGGCCCAGTCCTTCGCCGTCACCAGCCCGTGGTCGGGGTACGGGCGGCCTTCGCCGACGGCCTTGAAGATCATGCCGCCCATCGTAGGGCGGCTCTTGACGGGCAGGCGCGGACGCATCACAGTGGGAGACGCGAAGAGTGGGAGCGCTCCCACCACCGTGTCACACGGACGACGACGTCGTCCCGGACGATCGAAGGAGATCGCCTTGTCACGTATCCGTTCCGCACGCACCCTCACCGCGGTCGCCGCCGCGACCCTCGCGGGTGCCACCGCGCTGCTCGCCGGCCCGGCCGCCTCCGCGAGCACCGGCGACACCCTCTGGGTGGACAACCACGGCGCCATCAAGCAGCACGTCGCGGACCTGCACCTCAAGGGCCAGGAGCGCACCGACGCACTGGCCCTGGCCGGCTTCGCGTCGGCGAACTGGTTCACCGGAGGCACGCCCCAGGAGGTGCGCAACGGTGTCCACAACGTCGTGCGGCGTGCCGCCGACGCCGACGGGATCCCCACCCTCGTCGCCTACAACATCCCGTTCCGCGACTGCTCGCAGTACTCCGCGGGCGGGGCCACGTCCCCGGCCGCGTACGACGCCTGGATCGACGGCTTCGCGGCGGGGATCGGCGGCGACCGCGCCATCGTGCTCCTTGAGCCTGACGGCCTGGGCATCATCCCGTTCCACACCAACCTCGACGGGTCGATGGACTGGTGCCAGCCGGCCGACGCCGACCCGGCGACGGCGGCGTCCGACCGCTTCGCGATGCTCAACCACGCCGTCGACGCTCTCGCGGCCCTGCCGAACACGAAGGTCTACCTCGACGCGGGCAACTCGGCCTGGCTCAACGTCGGCGAGAACGCCAGCCGCCTGGTCACCGCCGGCGTCCAGAAGGCCGACGGGTTCTTCCTCAACGCGTCGAACTACCAGTTCACCGAGAACTCGGTGGCCTATGGGCACTGGGTCTCGTCGTGCATCGCCGTGGCGACGCACGGGCTCGCCGGGTACAACGACTGCGGCAACCAGTACTGGAACGGCGGGCCGGCCAACAGCTGGACCGGCGTCGCGATGACCAGCTATGCACGGTGGAGCGACGCCCCGGGCACGCCGGCGAACCAGAACACCGCAGGCGTCGACTCGAGATACGCGCTGCAGCTGGGCGGCCTCGCGCCGACGACGCCGTTCGTCGTCGACACGGCGCGCAACGGCGTGGGTCCGTGGGACCCGGCGACGTCGACCGGCACCGGGTACCCCGCGGGCGCGGACAAGCAGGACTGGTGCAACCCGCCGGGGCGCGGCCTGGGGATGCGGCCGACGCTCGAGACGGGCGACCCGCTCGTCGCCGGCTTCCTGTGGATCAAGGTCCCGGGCGAGTCGGACGGCTCGTGCACGCGCGGCACGGCAGGACCGGAGGACCCGGAGCGCGGGGTCGTCGACCCGGCCGCCGGCGCCTGGTTCCCCGCCCAGGCCCATGAGCTTCTGGAGCTGGCGGTGCCGGCGGTGAGCTGAGCACCGCCGGGACACAGGAGCGACGAAGGCCCGCAGAGCTGTGGTGGCTCTGCGGGCCTTCGTCGTCGGCGGAGGATGGGGGATTCGAACCCCCGAGGGCGTGAACCCAACACGCTTTCCAAGCGTGCGCCATAGGCCGCTAGGCGAATCCTCCTGGTGTTGCTGCCGCGAGGCAGCCCCAGAAGGATACCGGACTCCGGCGCGTGCCCCGCCACCAGTTGCGCGCCCGGATTTCGGCGTCGGCCTCCGGCTCCGTTACGCTGGGGGCAGACCCCTCGTGCGGCGTCATCGCACCGAACTCCCCCAGGGCCGGAAGGCAGCAAGGGTAGGTGCGCTCTGGCGGGTGTGCGAGGGGTCCTTTTATGCCCTGGGCCCGACGTGCTGACCTGCAGGTTCTCAGATAGCAGGACAGATCCGTCCCGGATCGCAAGATTTTCCGGTCGCTGGTTGGCCTGCACGCCCCGCCGCCGCGCATGATGGCGCCATGCCCGCCACCACGACGCACGCCGCCATGACCCCGCGCCTCAGCTCGCGCGCCGTCATGTGCCGCCGTCTCGTGCCGGCCGGGCGAATGTGCCGCGCGGCTCGCTGAGCCCGGGCACCCCAGCCGCCCGCCCTCGCGGCCGCGCCGACGCCGTCGGCCCCTCCTCTCGCACCGTGCCCGCTCGCACATGCCCTGTGCACGTGTGCGCCCGCAGACTCCCCACCCACGCGCCACGGGCTCGGCGCCCCCGCTGACGCCCGCCACCGGAAGGAACACCATGTCCCGCTCCCGTATCTCCCTCGCGGCCCGCTCGCTCGCGGCCGTCGCCGTCGTCGCCTCCCTCGCCCTGTCCGGCTGCGCCTCGCGCGGCGGCGACGCCGCCTCGGCCGGCACCAAGGACGACCCGATCGTCATCGGCATCGTCTCCAGCGGCGAGGACTACTGGACCACCTTCCAGAAGAAGGCCCAGGCCGAGGGCATCTACGTCGAGCTGAAGAACTTCTCCGACTACCAGCTCCCGAACCAGGGGCTGACCGACGGCGACCTCGACCTCAACCAGTTCCAGCACCTGCAGTTCCTCGCGGACTACAACGTCAAGACCGGCAGCGACCTGACGCCGATCGGTGCCACCGCCGTCTACCCGCTGAACCTGTACTCGACCAAGGTGAGCGACGTCGCGGACATCCCCGACGGCGCCGAGGTCGCCATCCCCAACGACGCCTCCAACCAGGCCCGCGCGCTGCTCGTGCTCCAGGACGCCGGCCTCCTGAAGCTCACGGACGGCGGCAGCTCGTTCTCGACGCCGGCCGACGTGATCCCCGGCGAGTCGAAGATCACGGTCACCGCGCTCAAGGCCGACCAGACGCCGACGGCGCTCCAGGACCCGAACGTCTACGCGGCCATCGTCAACAACGACTACGTGCCGAACATCGAGGCCGCGCACCAGAAGCCGCTCTACACGACCGACGCCGCCTCGAGCGCCAACGACCCGTACATCAACATCTGGGTCTCGCGGAAGTCCGACGCCGAGAACGCGACGTTCAAGAAGCTCATCGCGATCTATCACGACGCGGCCGTCACCGACGGCGTCGTCGAGGCCTCGGGCGGCACGGGCGTGATCAAGGACAACAAGCCCGCGGAGCTCCAGGACATCCTGGCGACGATCGAGAAGAACGAGAAGGCCCAGGGCTGAGATCCGCCGTGAACGAACCCATCATCAGCTTCCGGGACGCCCGCAAGGTGTTCCCGGGCGGACGCCGGCGGCCAGAGGTCCGGGCCGTCGACGGCGTCACCCTCGACATCGAGGCCGGCGAGATCTTCGGCGTCATCGGCTACTCGGGTGCCGGCAAGTCCACGCTCGTGCGCCTGGTCAACGCGCTCGAGCGGACGACGTCGGGTGCCGTGGTGGTGGGCGGCACGGACCTCACGGGGCTGGGGGAGGCCCAGCTCCGTGAGGTCCGGGCCGGGATCGGCATGATCTTCCAGCAGTTCAACCTGCTCTCGTCCCGCACGGTCGCCGGGAACGTCGCCTACCCGCTCGAGGTGGCGCGGTGGCCGAAGGCCGAGCGCGAGGCGCGGGTGCGTGAGCTGCTCGAGTTCGTCGGCATCGCCGACAAGGCGGGCGCCTACCCGAGCCAGCTCTCGGGCGGGCAGAAGCAGCGCGTCGGCATCGCCCGCGCGCTGGCGACGAACCCGCGCATCCTGCTCGCCGACGAGGCGACCAGCGCCCTCGACCCCGAGACGACGCGCGACGTGCTGCGCCTGCTGCAGCGCGTCAACCGTGAGCTCGGCATCACCGTCGTGATCATCACGCACGAGATGGACGTCGTGCGGTACTGCTGCGACCGCGTCGCGGTGATGGAGCACGGCAAGGTCGTCGAGGCCGGCGACGCGTACTCGATCTTCTCCAGCCCTCAGGCGGCCGTGACGCGGCGCTTCGTCTCTACGTCGCTGCGTGACCGGCCGTCGGAGGAGACGCTCGTGCGGCTGCGCGAGCGGCACCCGGGCCGGCTCGTCGTCGTCGGCATCGACGAGGTCACCGGCTCCACGCGGGCGATCTCGCAGGTGCTGCGCGACCAGGGGGTCGAGCCGGCGGTGGTCTACGGCGGCATCACCGAGGTCGCCGACAAGCCCTACGGCTCGCTCACGTTCGAGCTCACCGGGCCGGACGACGCGGTCGAGGCCGTGATCAAGCACCTGCGCGTTGTGACCGACGTCGAGGACCTGGGCGCGGGCACACGAGAGGGGAACGACTGATGGACTGGGAGACCCTCGGGCCGGCGTTGTCGCAGGCGGCCGGCGAGACCGTCTACATGGTGCTGATCACGCTCGTGGCGGGCGGGTTCTTCGGCCTGCTCATCGGCCTGGGGCTGTACCTGACGCGGTCCGGGAACCTGCTCGGGAACCGGGGCGTGTTCACGATCCTCAACCTGCTGATCAACCTGATCCGGCCGGTGCCGTTCATCATCTTCCTCGTCGCGCTCGGGCCGCTGACCCGGTTCGTGACCGGCCGGACCATCGGCATCGAGGCGTTCACCTTCGCCATGTGCATCATGGCGTCGGTGGTGTTCGCGCGGCTGGTGGAGCAGAACCTCGTGACCATCGACCCGGGCGTGGTCGAGGCCGCCCGTGCGATGGGGGCCTCGCCGCTGCGCATCGTCCGGACCTTGCTCATCCCGGAGGCGCTCGCGCCGCTCGTGCTCGGGTACACATTCCTGTTCGTCGTCGTGCTCGACATGTCCGCCATCGGCGGCTACCTCGGGGCCGGTGGCCTGGGTGACTTCGCGATCGTGCACGGGTACCAGCAGTACAACTGGGCCGTGACGTTCGTCGTGGTGGTGATCATCGTCGTCGTCGTGCAGCTGGTGCAGGTACTCGGGAACGCCCTGGCCAAGCGGGCGCTGCGCCGGTGAGTGCACAGGCGGGGGACGGCGTCGGTGGCGGCGTCTAGGGTGGTCGCGTGACCACCGCTCTGTACCGCCGCTACCGGCCCGAGACGTTCGCCGAGGTCATCGGTCAGGAGCACGTCACGGGGCCGCTGATGCAGGCGCTGCGCAGCGGTCGGGTCAGCCACGCGTACCTGTTCTCAGGCCCGCGCGGATGCGGCAAGACGACGTCGGCGCGCACCCTCGCGCGCACGCTCAACTGCCACGCGAACACGCCAGAGAACCCGATCGACACCCCCTGCGGGACGTGCCCCTCCTGCGTGGAGCTGGCCCGCGGCGGGTCCGGGTCGCTCGACGTCGTCGAGATCGACGCCGCGTCGCACGGTGGCGTCGACGACGCCCGCGACCTGCGCGAGCGCGCGACCTTCGCGCCGACGCGCGACCGGTACAAGATCTTCATCATCGACGAGGCGCACATGGTCTCGTCGGCGGGGTTCAACGCGCTGCTCAAGATCGTCGAGGAGCCGCCGCCCCACATCAAGTTCGTCTTCGCGACGACGGAGCCGGACAAGGTCATCGGCACCATCCGCTCGCGCACCCACCACTACCCGTTCCGGCTCGTGCCGCCGGACGTGCTGTCGCCGTACCTCGAGGAGCTCTGCGCCGCCGAGGGCGTCTCGCTCGGCAGCGGGGTCGTGCCGCTGGTGGTCCGCGCCGGCGGCGGCTCGGTGCGCGACTCGCTCTCGGTGCTGGACCAGCTCATCGCCGGCGCGACCGGTGGAGTGGTCGACTACGACCTTGCCGTCGGCCTGCTCGGCTACACGCACGGCTCGCTGCTCGACGACGTCGTGGACGCCCTCGCGGCGCGCGACGGCGCCTCGCTCTTCCGCGTCGTGGACCAGCTCATCGCCTCCGGGCACGCACCGCAGCGGTTCGTCGACGACCTGCTCGAGCGGCTGCGCGACCTCATCGTCATCGCCGTCTCTGGCGACGCGGCCGGGGCGGTGCTGCGCGGGCAGCCCGAGGACCAGCTCGAGCGCATGGGCGCGCAGGCCTCGCGGCTCGGCATCGCTGAGCTCTCGCGCGCCGCCGACCTCGTCAACACCGCGCTCACCGAGATGACCGGCGCGACGTCGCCGCGCCTCCACCTGGAGCTGCTCTGCGCGCGCCTGCTGCTGCCGGGCGCCGACCAAGGGACCGCGGGGCTCGCGGCCCGCGTCGAGCGGCTCGAGCGTGGGGGGTTTGCCGCCGCCGCCGGGGTGCCCGTCGCCGGCGCACCCGTGCGCGTGGTCGCCGACGACGGCGGTGCCGGGCCCGCAGGTACCGCCGCGGTCGGTGGGCTGAGCGGGGCCGCGGCCGCGCGGGCCGCTCTGCAGGCGAGCCGGCGCCCGGCCGTGGCCGCAGAACCCGCGCCCGAGCCCGTGCCTGGACCCGAGCCCGTCGGCCCGACGCCGACCCCGCTGCCGGCGCCCGAGCCCGTGCCAGTGCCCGAGCCCGCGCCCGCGCCCGTGCGCGAACCTGCGCCGGCGCCGGAGCCCGTCGAGCCCATCCCGAGCCCGTCGCCTGGGCCGGAGCCGGTCGCACCCGACGGCGCCGCCCCCGGCGGCATCACCGCCGAGCTGGTCCGCCGCCGGTGGGACGAGGTCGTGGCCAACCTGTCGAGTCCGGTGACGCGCGCGCTCGTCGGACCGAACGCTCAGGTCGTGGGCCTTGACGGCGGCGTGCTACGCCTCGGCTTCGGGGCCGCGGGCATCGCGCAGAACTTCGGCCAGCCGCGGCACGTCAAGGCCGTCGAGGACGCCGTCTACCAGACGCTCGGCGTCCAGGTGCGGGTCGAGGCCGTCGTCGACGGCGGCGGCTCGCGGCCGCGCGAGTCCGCACCGGCCCGGCGCTCGCCGTCGGACCCTGCGGACGCCGACGACCCCGCGCACGCGGCCCCGCAACCGTCCGAGCAGTCGCCGCTCGCCACGGCAGCGGCCGGTTCCCGCAGCCTCCGGCGCGCGGACGCCGCCCCGTCGACCCCGATGACGGTCTCGGCCCCGGCGGCCCCGGCGGCCCAGCCGGCCCCGCAGCGTCGGGATGCCGGCGTCCCCGAGGATCCGTCGCGCAGGCGGCCTGACTCCCGCACGAGCACCGACGCCGCGCCCGCCCCGGCAGAGACGGCGTTCGACGAGGCGGACGCCGCCTGGCTGGCCGGGCTCCCGGTCTACGAGCCACCGCTCCAGGACGAGCCTGAGCCGCCCGTCGAGGACCTGGCCCTCACCGAGCCGACGGCCTCGGCGGACAGCGGCGTCGCGCCCTCGACCCGGCCCGCGCGGGCGACCCCCGAAACCCCGGCCGCGCGCACACGTGCGGTCGCCGCGGTACAGCCCGGGACGCCGCACAAGGAGACTCCGGTCGAGGCCGTCCAGCGGCACGCCCTCCGGGCGCGCGGCCAGATGCCGGCGTACAGCCAGGGCGCCGGCCACGGCGGCCCCACGGCGCCGTCGTCGGGACCGGACCCGTACGACGACTCCTCCGCGGACGACCCGGACATCGCGAGCGCCGGGCTCGTCGGCGTCCCGCTGGTGGTCAAGATGCTGGACGGCATGGTCATCGACGAGCAGGTCGACCAGGGATGACGCTCCCCGCGGGCGGCCCGACCGTGCTGCGCATCGTGGCGGCCGTCGTCGTCCGGGACGGGCAGTTCCTTCTGGTCCGCAAACGCGGGACGACGGCGTTCATGCAGGTGGGCGGCAAGATCGAGCCCGGCGAGCTCCCGCTCGAGGCGCTGGTGCGCGAGGTGGCGGAGGAGATCGGCCTGATGCTCGACCCGGCGGCCGTGCGCCCGCTCGGCCGACTCGAGGCGGTCGCCGCGAACGAGCCGGACCACGTCGTCGACGCGCACGTGTTCGGCGTCGACCTCCCGCCCGGTGTCGAGCCGGAGCCGCGGGCCGAGCTCGAGGACCTCGTGTGGGTCGACCCGGCCGATCCCGTGACGGCGTATCCGATCGCCCCTCTGTCGCTGGACCTGCTCGCGGAGCATGCGGCCGGAGACGCGACAATCTCCCCATGACTTCGTTCTCGCGGCGACTGCCGCGCACGTCCCCCGAAGCCGCGGGCGTGGACCCCCAGGCGATTGCCAAGCTCGTCGACACGCTGGACGCGCTCGGCGGCACCCACAGCCTCATGGTGCTGCGGCACGGTGCGGTGGTGGCCGAGGAGTGGTGGTTCCCGTACGCCCCCGAGCAGCGGCACATGATGTTCTCCGTCTCGAAGACGTTCACGTCGATGGCTGTGGGCCTCGCGATCGCGGAGGGTCTGCTCACGGTCGAGGACCGCGTGGTCGACCTGCTGCCCGACGCCGTCCCCGCCGAGCCGAGCGAGCACCTCCGCGCCATGCGCGTGCGCCACCTGCTGACCATGACCAGCGGCCACGCCTCGGACTCGATGGGGGCGACCGACCGCAACCTCAGCCGCCCCGAGGACGACTGGGCCGGCGCGATCCTCGCAGTCCCGGTGGAGCTCGAGCCCGGCTCGCGGTTCGTCTACGACACGGGCGCCACCTACCTGCTCTCGGCGATCCTGCACCGCCTCACCGGGCAGCGGCTCCTCGACTACCTGACGCCGCGCCTGCTCGCGCCGCTCGGCATCGAGGACGCCACGTGGGAGCAGGACCCGCGCGGCATCGACGTCGGCGGGTTCGGCCTGTCGATCACCACCGAGGACATGGCGGCGTTCGGCCAGCTGCTGCTGCAGCGCGGCCGCTGGGGCGAGGCGCAGCTCGTGCCGGCCGAGTGGGTGGACGCCGCCATGGCCTGGCAGGTCGACAGCGCTCCGCAGGAGTGGGACGCCGACACGCGGGTCGGCTACGGCTACCAGATGTGGCAGTGCCGCAGCGGCGCGGTGCGCGCGGACGGTGCGTTCGGCCAGTTCGTCGTCGTATGGCCGGAGCACGACGTCGTCGTCGCGATGACGTCGGGGAGTTCGGCGACTCAGGCCGAGCTGGACGCCGTGTGGGACTGCCTGGGCGGTGCGTTCGGCCCGGGCGCGGTGCCTGCCACCACAGAGGTGGCACCTCGGGAGCTGCAGCTGCCGGTGCCCGCCGGCAGCGCGTGGACCGCGCTCGCCGACCAGGTGGACGGGGTGACGTTCTTGCTCGAGGAGGACCGCGCCGACGCTCCGCGCCGCACCGTCACCATCCGCCGGGACGGCGCCCTCGTGGTGCTCGACGCCGGTCCCCTGCAGGCCCGCGCCGCGTACGGGACCTGGGCCGAGAGGCCCGAGCCCGACTCCGACGGTCTGGGCGTCGCGGCCACCTACGGGTGGACCGACGAGCAGACGCTCGAGGTGCGCGTCGCCGGACTCGGCACCCCGTTCGTGTGGACCGCGCGGCTCGCGTACGCCGCGGACGGACGCGGGGTCGAGCTCTCGGTCGACCAGAACGTGTCGTTCGACGCCACCGCCCTGCTGCGTGCGACCGCCCGGGCCGCCTAGGGTTTCTCGCTCCCGCCGTCACGCGCTGTGAGCGACCGTCTCGTCCGGTTCCGTGCCCAGCAGCCCCCGCTGTGCCGCCACGAGCGCGATCTGGAAGCGCGTGCGGACGCCGAGCGTCTCGGCGAGGTCGCTGATGTGCTTCTGCACGGTGCGTCGGCTGACGCCCAGAACGCGGCCGATGGCGTCGTCGGTGAGGCCGGCCGCCATGAGGCCGAGCACCTCGTGCGTGCGCGGCGGGAGCGTGCGGTCGGCCAGCGTCTCGGGGAACGCGCGCGATGCGCGGCTCCACAGGTTCTCGAACAGCTCGACCAGGGCGTGCACGATCCCTGGGGCGTGAACCACGAGCGAGCCGGAGAGCGGGTCGTCCGGGTCGTTGGGCAGCAGCGCGACGCGCCGGTCGATCAGGACCAGCTTGAGCGGGACGTCGTCGAGCAGTCGGTGGGTTCCCCCGCGCGCGACGCCGAGCTCGACGGTCCGCAGCGACAACGCCGTGCCGAACGAGGAGCGCTCGTAGATGCTGCGCTCGGTCACGCCCGGCTGGAGCGGGATGTCGGCGGCGGAGCCCGCCGGGCGCTGTGTGGACGACACGTAGGGCGGCCTGGCCAGGTGCAGGATCTCCGACGTCGCCCCCTGGAGCAGCTGCTCGTAGACGGCCCCCACCTGCTCGGGCTTGACGACGGCCTCGACGTGCGGGGCCCGCGCGCGCCGGCCGATCGCGGAGAGGTAGTCGTCCTCCAGCTGGTCGACGTGCTGCTCCCACCGCGCGAGCTCCGTCCGGCGTTGCGCGAGCAGCGTGCTCAGGGCCGCGCGTGGCGGCAGCGCGGCCCAGCGGTCCACGGTGCCCTCGACGCGGACGACGAGCCGGTCGCGCTCGAGCGCTGCAAGGGCCGCCCGCAGCTCGGGCACCGTGGCGCCGAGCGTCTCGGCGATCGTGGGCTCGTCCGCGTCGGCCTGGCTGACGAGCAGCTTGAGGACCTGCGCGGCGACCGGGTCGAAGCCGGGGAGCGGGCGAGCGGCGAACAGCGGACGGTTCACGGGGACCTCCTCTGCGGCGGCGGTACCGGAAAGGTACTCCCATTTCCGCTGGATGGGTCCTGCGCGCCGCCGAGACGACCACCAGGGGAGATCTCGGCGGCCGCCGGCGAGATCGGTGCGCCTAGCCCCGCCGGGCGAGCAGCGCCCGCGCCACCGCGAGGTCCGGCTCGACGAACCAGGCTTCGTGTCCCTCGAGCACCCACAGCAGCTCGGTGAGGCAGCGACCCAGGGTCCAGGCAGCCGCCCGGTCCCGGTCGAGGCTGGCCACCTCGGTGAGCTGGTCGAACCGCCGCAGGAGCTCGCGCTCGGGGTCGCCGGTGGCCACGGCCTCCTCCCACCGGTTGTGGACGGCTGCCAGCAGCTCGTAGCAGGGGTCGCCGACGAGCGGCTTCGGGTCGATCGCGAGCCAGTCGCCGCGCTCGGCGGCGGGCGTACCGGCCAGCGGCGCGAGCACGTTGGTGTAGTGCAGGTCCCAGTGCAGGAACCGGTGGCCGGGCTCGGGCAGCACCCCGGCCAGCGCGCCCGCGCAGCCGTCGAGCACGGCACGCCAGCCGGCGTCGGGAGCGGCGGCGCGCGGGGCGGCGTCGAGCACGCGTGCACCGATGGCGGCGAGGGACCGCAGCGGCACCCCGGCGGGCGCGGCGTGCCGGTGCAACCGGCCGAGGAGCCCGCCGATCACGTCGAGCGCGTCGGGCACAGGCAGCGCCTCGAGCGAGCGCGCGGCGTCGAGCCGCTCGAGGAGCATCGCCCCGCTCGCCTCGTCGTGCGCGAGCAGCCGCACCGCGCCGTCGCCGTCCCAGGTGCGCAGCGCCACCGGCTCGCCGACGGTCTCGTCGTCCACGGGCTGCACCTTGAGCACGGCGGCCCCGCCGTCGCTGCGCCGGACGGGCACGATCCACCCGACGGCGCCGTGCGTCGTCGGGCCGTCGAGCTCCAGCGCCCAGGCGTCCAGCAGCCGCGCGACGACGCCCGGCGCTGCGTCGACCCAGGCCTGCGCCGCCTCGCCCCAGTACTCGCGGTGCCAGGCGTGCAGCCGCTCGGGCACCGCCAGCGGGTCGTGGTCCACGGCCCTCAGACTGCCGTGAGGTGCAGCACCAGCGCCTGCACCGGCCACAGGGTCGGGAGCTGGAGCCCGACCTCGGCGAGCAGGCGGCCGGGCACGACCACCGGATCCTTGCCGAGCCAACCAGGCGTGACCCAGCCACAGCGAGCCGTACCGACCTCGTCCCGGACGCGCACCGCGTAGGACCGCTCGGGGTCGAGGCCCGGCAGCCGCAGCCGCTCGGCGAGGGCCTCCTCGGGCGCCGCGACGCTCGCGATCATCCACACGGAGGCGGACCCTTCGGGCGCGACGACGCCACGCACGCGCAGCACTGGGTCGGCGACGTCGGGGTGCACCACCGTGCCCGAGTGCAGCAGCCCGCGAAGGTCGCCGTAGAGCTCGGCGTACGCGGCCACGCCCTCGATCTCCGTGTCCGTGCACGTCAGCAGGTCCCACTCGAGACCGGCGTGGCCCTGCAGTGCGACGGCGGCTCGATACGACAGCTCCGTCGCGCGATGCGAGGAGTGCGCCGGGGACGGGCCGACGTGCGCGCCGATCAGCTCGGGCGGCAGCACCAGCTCGGTCCAGCGCTGGACCTCGAGGCGCTCGGCCGGGTCGTTGCTGTCGCTGGCCCAGACGCGGTCGGTGTGCGCGAGCGCGCCGAGGTCGGTGCGAGCGCCGCCCGAGGAGCACGACTCGATCTCGAGGCCGGGATGCTCGGCGCGGACGGCGTCCATGAGCCGGTAGGCGGCGAGCGTCTGCTCGTGCGTGCCCGGTCGCCCCTCGTGCACCGGCTCGACGAGGTCGCGGTTGTGGTCCCACTTGACGAAGTCGACGCCGAGCCGGCCGATCACGGCCGACATCTGCGCGCGGACGTGCTCGAACGCGTCGGGGTCGGCCAGGTCCAGCACGTACTGCGAGCGGAACGAGAGTCCGTCGGGCGACGGCACGGACGCCGGGTTCCCGAGGATCCACTCCGGGTGGGCGCGTGCGACGTCCGAGTCGAGGCTCACCATCTCAGGCTCGAACCAGAGCCCGAGCTGCATCCCCAGGCCGTGCACCAGGTCGGAGAGCGGTTCGAGGCCGTCCGGCCATTTCTGCCGGTCCACGACCCAGTCGCCCAGCGACGTCGTGTCGTCGTTCCGCCCGGCGAACCAGCCGTCGTCGAGCACGAACCGCTCGACGCCGACGGCGGCCGCCCGCCGCGCGAGCGCCTCGAGCCGCGCTGGGTCGTGCTCGAAGTACACCGCCTCCCAGGTGTTCAGTACGAGCGGGCGTGGCGTGCTGGGGTGGTGCGAGCGGGCGCGCACCCAGGTGTGGAACCGGTCCTGGATCCCGTCGAGGCCTCGGTCCGACCACGCGAAGTACGCAGTCGGCGTCATGTACGTCTCGCCGGGTGCAAGGTGTACCTCGTGCGGCCGCAGCAGCTCGCCCGCGCCGAGGAGCGTCACGTGCTCCGTGACGCGGTCGAGCCGGTGCCGGGCGTCGGCGCTCCAGCCGAGGTGCACCGCCCAGACCTCGCCCGTGCGGTTCCGCGGAACGTCCCGGGACGCGAGCGTCACCCACGGCTGGTCGTGGCCCGGTCTCCCACGCCGCGACTCGCGAACCCAGGTGCCGCGGGGCATCGGCGTCGTCGTCGGCGTCTTCTCGCGGCTCCACCGGCCTCCGAACGAGGTGGCGTGGTCCGCCGCCTTGGGTACCGGCAGCGTCGCCTCGAGGTGCACCACCTCGAGGGGGGCGTCGTCGCCGCCCGCCGCGTTGGTGACCGCGTGCGTGAGGAGCACGAGCCCGCCGGCGCCGATCTCGAGCCGGGTCACGAGGCCCAGGCCCGACGCCGTGTCGTCGGCCTCGACGACGAGCGTCGCGTCGTCCGGCTGCTCCACCGCGCGCACCTGCCAGCGGGGGAACACGGGCCGGCCGCCCTGCGCGAGCAGGATGCCGGGACGGCCCGACCAGCCGTCCGACTCCTGCGGCAGCAGCGGCAGGCGCCAGGCGGCGTCGAGCGTGCCCGGAGGAGTCTGGCGGCTCGTGACGACGTCGAGCGTCGCGAGGCCTGCGGCGTCGAGAACGCCCAGGTCAACGCCCCAGTGCACCACCGCCGGCAGACCGGCGGAGGGGACGTGGACGACGACACCCACTCCGTCCCGGTGCAGGCCGATCGCACCACGCGAGCGTTCAGGTAACGACGTGATCACGATCACCCCTGTCCCTTGATCTTTCTTTCCTTGACGAAATAATGAACCCGTGGCGGGGAGACCTCGCCACTATCACCGGCAGAGTCGCCGCGCTCGCGCAGAGACGCGCAGAAAGAGGATCGACGATGTTCCGCTCACGCAACAGGAGGCGTGCCGCAGTTGCCGCGGCGGCGACCTCCCTGCTCCTCCTCACCGCCGGGTGTTCCGGCGCCGGGAACGCGCAGACCCAGCAGTCCTCGGAGCCCGCTCCCACGGTATCGGGCCTGGGCGACGCCCAGAGCCTCGTGGGCCAGTACCCCCGCAACGAGACCGTGTTCACGTCCGGCGCCCAGTGGGGTCCGCCGTCGAGCTGGAACCCGATCCCCGGGTCGGGTGACGCCACCGGCGTCCGCGGGCTCCTCTACGAGCCGCTGTTCGGGTTCGACCCCCAGAAGCTCGAGCTGACCCCCTGGCTCGCCGAGTCGGGCAAGTGGACCGACGCCGACACCTACACCCTCAAGCTGCGCGACGGCCTGAAGTGGACCGACGGCCAGCCGCTCACCGCCGACGACGTCGTATTCACGGTGGAGCTCGGCAAGAAGCCGGCCATCCCGTGGTCGAACCTGTGGACGTGGCTCACCTCGGTGAAGAAGGTCGACGACACCACGGTGACGTTCGACTTCAAGGACCCCCGCCCGCAGGAGTTCGAGAACTTCCTCTACAGCCGCATGATCCTGCCGAAGCACGTCATGGCGGCGTGGTCGGACGACGAGCTGCTCTCCAACCCCAACAAGAACCCCGTCGGCTCGGGCGCGTTCAAGTACAGCACCCACGGCCAGGACCGCATGGTCTGGGAGCGCAACGACGACTGGTGGGGCATCCAGGGCATGAACATGCACATGCCCATGAAGTACGTCGTGGACATCGTCAACCCGTCGAACGAGGTGGCGCTCGGCCTGCTCATGCAGGGTCAGCTCGACCTGTCGAACAACTTCCTCCCGGGCATCAAGCAGCTCGCCGACTCGGGCAAGGTCAAGACGTACTTCGCCGACGCGCCTTACATGCTCTCGGCCAACACCGCGATGCTCATCCCGAACGCCACGAAGGCCCCCGGCAACGACCCGGCCTTCCGCAAGGCGCTCGCGAACGCCATCGATGTCGACACGATCGTCTCCTCGGCGTACGGCGGCATCGTCCAGAAGGCCAGCCCGGTGGGCCTGCTCCCCGCGTACGAGAAGTACTACGACAAGGGCGTCATCGACGAGCTGGGCTTCTCCTTCGACCCGAACAAGGCCAAGCAGATGCTGGCCGACGCCGGCTACAAGGACAGCGACGGTGACGGGTTCGTCGAGAACAAGGACGGCTCGAAGATGGACCTGGACCTCCAGGTCCCGGCCGGCTGGACCGACTGGATGGACGCGTCGAAGATCATCGTCGACTCGGCGGGCAAGGCGGGCATCAAGATCACGGGCTCGACGCCGGACTCCAACGCGGTCGACCAGAACCGGTCCTCCGGCAAGTTCGACCTCATGCTCAACAACTGGGCCGCGATCTCGAACACGCCGTGGACCTACTACAACTACCTGTTCCACATGCCGGTCCAGGACCAGCAGCTCGTCGGCAACTTCGGCCGCGTGGACTCGTCCGCTGCGTGGAAGGACGTCGAGGCGCTGGCCCGCACCCAGTCCGACGACCCGAAGTTCCAGGAGACCATGAGCAAGCTGCAGCGCGAGTCGCTGGAGCAGATGCCCATGATCCCGCTCTGGTACAACGGCCTCTGGGCTCAGTACTCCGAGGGTGCGTGGACCAACTGGCCCACCAGCGACGGCTCCAACACGGCCTACCCCTGCACCTGGGGCGGCTACTGGCAGCTCGGCGGTCTGCAGACGCTCGCCAACCTCAAGCCCAAGGCCTGACGGTCTGACGGACTTCATGCGGTGGCGGGTCCGTACGGGCCCGCCACCGCCCCCAGCCGACGTCGTCTGGAAGGGCCGCCGTGCGCACCTACCTTCTCCGCAAGACCGCGATCTACGTGCTGACCTTCGTGGCCGCCGTGTCGCTCAACTGGGTCCTTCCCCGGCTCATGCCGGGCGACCCGGTCCAGACCATGATCAACCGCGCCGCGGTCGCGCACCCCGAGTCGATCGCCGCGATGCACACCTACTACGAGAACGTGTTCGGGCTCGACGTGCCGTTGTGGCAGCAGTACCTCAACTACTGGGGTGCGCTGCTGCGCGGTGACCTGGGCACCTCGGTGTGGCTGTTCCCCACCCCGGTCTCCGAGGTCATCGGCGGTGCCGTGCCGTACACGCTCGCGCTCATGCTGCCGTCGATCCTCCTGTCGTGGATCGCCGGCAACAGCCTCGGCGCTCTGGCCGCACGCAACAGGTGGCTCGACAACACCCTGCTGCCCGTGGGCTATGTGCTCACCGCGATGCCGTACATGTGGCTCGCGATCCTGCTCGCATGGTCGCTCGGCATCGTCGCCGGCTGGTTCCCCGTCGCCGGCGGCTACGACTTCTCGATGGTGCCGACGTGGTCGTGGGCGTTCTTCCTCGACCTGCTGCACCACTGGGTGCTGCCGTTCCTGTCGCTGTTCCTCGTGCAGCTCGGCGGCTGGGCGATCGGCATGCGCAACCTGATCATCTACGAGCTCGAGGCCGACTATGCGAACTACCTCTCCGCGCTGGGCGCACCCCGCCGGCTCGTCCGCGGCTACGCCTTCCGCAACGCGATGCTGCCGCAGCTCACCGGCCTGGCGCTGCAGATCGGCACGGTCGTCGGCGGCGCCCTCGTCACCGAGGTGGTCTTCGCCTACCCGGGCCTGGGCAAGCTGATCCTGTCAGCGATCCAGAACCAGGACTTCTTCCTGCTCCAGGGCGCGCTGCTGTTCATCGTGATCGGCGTCCTGATCGCCAACTTCGTCATCGACATCGTCTACGTCGCGGTCGACCCGCGGACGCGGACCGGGATGCAGGGAGCCACGGCATGACCACGCCCGCCGTCACCACGCAGACGGACGTCTCGGTGGTCCCCGCCGACGACAGCCCCGTCGGGGCGCCGCGCCGGCGCCGGAACGAGACCCTCTACTTCGCGCTGCGCAACCCCAAGGTCGTCGGCGCCGTCCTCGTCGTGGGCGTCATGCTCGTCGCGGGCATCGTCGGCCCGTACCTCGTGCCGTACTCGCCCACCGAGCGGATCATCGGCGCCACCATGCTGCCGCCGAGCTCCGAGCACTGGTTCGGCACGACGATGCAGGGGGAGGACGTGTTCTCCCAGTTCATCTTCGGCCTGCGCTCGACGTTCCTGGTCGGCATCCTCGGCGGCGGCATCGCGGCCGTCGTCGGCATGACGATCGGGTTCATCGCGGGCTACCGCGGCGGCCTGCTCGACGAGCTGCTCAACATGCTGACCAACATCGTGCTGGTCATCCCGGGCTTCGTGGTCCTCATCATCATCAACGCCTACCTGGGCGTCCGCTCGCTGCCGATGCAGGCGCTGTTCATCGGGCTCTCCTCGTGGCCATGGGTGGCGCGCGCGGTGCGCGCCCAGACGCTGTCGCTGCGGGCCCGGGACTTCATCGACCTGGCGCGCATGTCCGGGCAGGGCACGGGCTCGATCATCCGCCGCGAGATCGCGCCCAACATGTACTCGTACCTGTTCATGACCTTCGTGCTGCTGTTCGGCGGAGCCGTCCTCACGGCCGCGGCGCTCGACTTCATCGGCCTCGGGCCGACGGGCACCGGCGTGATGTCGCTCGGCCTGATGATGAACCAGGCGGTCCAGTGGAGCGCCCTGACGCTCGAGCTGTGGTGGTGGTTCGTGGTGCCCGGTGCCGGCATCACGCTGATCGTCGGCTCGCTCTACGTGATGAACGTGGGGCTAGACGAGGTCTTCAACCCCAAGCTGAGGGAGATGTGACCGTGAGCGAGCGTAGCGAGCGAACCAGACAACACAGCGCCATGAGTGCCTCGTGCGCGCACGGAGCGAAGCGGGTACGCGCATGAGCCTCAAGGTGGAGGACCTCAAGGTCTACTACGCGTCGCTCCGCGGCGACGTGAAGGCGCTCGACGGCGTGAGCTTCGAGGTGGCCGACGGCGAGATCATGGGCGTGGCCGGCGAGTCGGGCTGCGGCAAGACGACGCTGGGCAAGTCGCTGATCCGGCTCGACTCCCGCATGCGGCACGTGGGGGGCGCCGTCGAGATCGACGACCGCGAGCTGAAGATCGGTGACGAGAACGCGATGCGCAAGCGTCGCTACAAGGACGTCTCGCTCATCCCGCAGTACGCGATGAGCGCGATGAACCCGACGCGCAAGATCGGCCGCATGATCGCCGACCTGGTGGGCGCGCACGGGAAGCGCTTCAGCGAGGTGAAGCCAGAGCTGGTGCGGCGCCTGCGGCTCGTGGGCCTCGACCCCGAGGTGCTCGACCGGTACCCGATCGAGCTCTCGGGCGGCATGAAGCAGCGCGTCGTCCTGGTGATGTCCACGCTGCTCAACCCGTCGCTGCTCATCGGCGACGAGGTCACGAGCGCGCTCGACGTCACCAGCCAGAAGGCCGTGGCACGGGCCCTGGTCGAGTTCCGCGACGCCGGGTTCGTGACCTCGATGATCATCATCACGCACGACATCTCGGTGCTGTTCCAGGTCGCCGACACGATCATGGTCATGTACGCGGGCCACCTCGCCGAGAAGGCCCCCGCGCGCACGATCATCGAGAAGCCGCTGCACCCCTACACGCAGATGCTCATCGGCGCGCTGCCCAAGGTGGGCGACCGGTACGGCGAACAGGAGCTCGAGGGCATCGCCGGCCGCCCGCCGTCGCTGCTCAACCCGCCGCAGGGATGCCGGTTCCGCGACCGCTGCCCCCTCGCGAGCGCGAAGTGCCTGGAGCAGCCCCCGTTCGTCGAGGTGGCCGCAGGCCACCAGGTCGCCTGCTGGGAGGTGGCGTCATGACCGCGACCGCGACCGCCACGCCGGTCCTCTCGCTCGAGGCCGTCGACAAGGTCTACAAGGTCGGCACGTTCGGCACCGCCGAGCTGCGCGCCGTGCGCAGCGCGACGTTCGACGTCAACGCCGGCGAGGTGGTCTCGCTCATCGGCGAGTCCGGCTCGGGCAAGTCGACGCTCGGCAAGATGGTGCTGCACCTCGTCTCGAGCGACGGCGGCACGATGCGGGTGTCCGGCAAGGACGTGACCCGCCTCAAGGGAAGCGCCCGGCGCGGCTACTACCGCGACGTCCAGGGCGTGTTCCAGGACCCGTTCTCGTCGTTCAACCCGATCTACAAGGTCGACCGGGTGTTCGACGCGCTGCACCGCTCGTACTTCCCGAAGGTGCGGCGCGCCGAATGGGACGGCCGCGTGCACGAGGCGCTCGAGTCGGTGACGCTCCGGCCCGACGAGATCCTCGGCAAGTATCCGCACCAGCTCTCGGGCGGCCAGCTCCAGCGCCTGCTCGTGGCGCGGGCGCTGATGCTGTCTCCCAAGCTTCTCGTGGCGGATGAGATCATCTCCATGCTCGACGCCTCGACCCGCATCGACGTGCTCAACCTGCTGGTCGAGCTCAAGCAGCGCGGACTCGGGATCCTGTTCGTCACGCACGACCTGTCGCTCGGGAACTACGTGTCCGACCGCGTCGTGATCCTCTACAAAGGGCGCGTCGTCGAGGCAGGGGCCACCCGCGCCGTGTTCGACGACCCGCTGCACCCCTACACGCGCGACCTGCTGGCCTCCGTGCCGCAGCTCGACGCGACATGGGAGGAGGTCGAGGCGCGCGAGGCCGAGCGAACGGCACGGCTCGCTGGGACCTGCGCGTTCCACGAGCACGACCCCTCCGCGCCGGCCGGCGCCGAAGGGCTCGTGGAGGTCGCGGACGGACACCAGGTGGGCTGCTTCCGCCTGGGCGCGGACGACCCGTGCCCGCTCGACGCCTGAACGGCGCGCGCGGGTTCGGAACGACAAGGGGGAGGAACAGGTGCACGGGATCGGTCCCGGCCACGCCAACGCGAGGTCGACGATCATCGACGCCATCCGGGCTGCCGGCGTGGTGAGCCGCACCCGCCTGGTTGCGGCGACCGGGCTGACGGGTGCGACCGTCTCGAAGGAGGTGCGCGCCCTGCTCGACGAGGGTCTCGTCGTCGAGACGGGCAACGCGCCCTCGACCGGGGGCCGGTCGCAGGTGCTCCTGGAGCTGGAACAGTCCAGCCGCTACGCGGCCGGGCTGCACCTCGACCACGACGGCGTCACGGCGGTGCTGCTCGACCTCGGCGGCGCCGTCGTGGCCGAGCAGCGCGTGCGCTGGACGAGCGAGGTCGCTCCGCAGTCCGTGGTCGACACCATGGTGGTGCGCGTCCACGCGATGCTCGACGGCATCCGCGCCCCGCGCGACCGGCTTCTCGGCATCGGCGTCGTCTCGCCGGGGCCCATGACGCCGGGCGAGGGCATCGTGATGTCGCGGCCGGCCATGCGTGGCTGGGTCCGGTTCCCGCTCGCCGAGCGGCTGCGCCAGGCGTCGCACCTGCCCGTCGTCGTCGACAACGACGCCACGGCGTCGGCCGTCGGTGAGCTGTGGACGGGCGGTGCGCGCGGCTCGACGGCGTTCGCCGCGCTCTACATGGCGACCGGTATCGGCTCGGGCACCGTCGTCGACGGCGTGCCGTACCGCGGCGCGAGCCTGAGCGTCGGCGAGATCGGCCACGTGTGCGTCGAGCTCGACGGTCCGGAGTGCTGGTGCGGCAACTCCGGGTGCATCGAGGCCGTCGCCGGGCCGGGCGCGGTCGTCGCCGAGGCGCGCGCGGCCGGGCTCCAGGTCCGCGACTCCGGCCTCACCGTGGTCGAGGCGTTCGCCGAGGTGGTCAAGCTCGCCCGCCGCGGCGACCGGACGGCGAAGCGGATCGTGCAGCGCTCCGCGGAACATCTCGCCGTCGCTGCGCAGACCCTCTGCTCGCTCATGGCCGTCGACCTCCTGCTCCTCACGGGCACCGGGTTCGACATCGCCGGAGACCTCTACCTGCCCGCGGTGCGCGAGCGGCTCGCCCGCTCGTTCGCGGCCCACGAGGGCCCCGGCGTGCGCGTCGAGGTCTCCCGGCACGCGCAGCGCTCACCGGCCGTGGGCGCCGCCGCGCTCGTCCTCCAGGAGAGCCTGGTGCCCCGGCAGTTCAACACCCTGCTCGCGATCGAGCCCGACACAGTCGTCGTGCCCTCCGCCCGCTGACCCGACCCACCCTCCCGAAGGACCTGACGATGACGCACGTCCCGACCACCTTCCGCGCCCTCCACGAGGGCTGGACCCTCACCGCCGTGGACGGCCCCGTGCCCTCCGAGGCCGCGGCGGCGCTCGCAGCGGGGATCCCCGCCGTCGTGCCGGGCGAGGCGCACCTCGACCTGGTCGCCGCGGGGCTCCTCGCGGACCCCTTCGACGGCGACAACGAGTCCGCGCAGCAGTGGGTCGGGGACACGTCGTGGCGGTACTCGACGACGTTCGAGTGGTCCGCCGGGGACGCGGACCGGCACGACCTGGTCGCCTACGGCCTGGACACGGTCGCGACCGTCGAGCTCAACGGGGCCGTGGTGGGCCACACCCAGAACATGCATCGCGGGTTCCGGTGGGACGTGCGCCCGCTGCTGGCCGAGGGCACCAACACGCTCACCGTCACGTTCGCGGCGCCCGTGCCCGAGGCGCTGGCACGTGCCGAGCGGGACGGCGCGCTGCCGCGCGTCAACCACCACGAGTACAACCAGCTGCGGAAGATGGCGTGCTCGTTCGGCTGGGACTGGGGCATCGACGTCGCGGGCGCGGGCATCTGGAAGCCCATCGGGATCGACTCGTGGTCCGGGGTGCGGATCGCGTCCGTGCGGCCGCTGGTCGACGTCGTCGCGTCGGTCGCGGGCGGGCACGACGGCGTCCTGACGGCCCACGTGGAGATCGAGCGCGCGGGCGCCGACGGGGACGTCGACGTCGCGGTGGCGGTGACGCCGCCGTCGGGCGGGGCGGCGCTGACCGCGACCGGCGTGGTGCCGGCGGGTGCCACGAGCGCGGCGGTCGAGGTGCGCGTGGCCGACGTGCAGCGCTGGTGGCCGGTGGGCCACGGCGAGCAGCCGCTCTACGCAGTCGAGGTGACGGCGTCGGCCGACGGCGAGGCCCGCTGGACCGGCCGCGTCGGCTTTCGCACGGTCTCGGTCGACACCGCCGACGACGCGGCGGGCGCGCCGTTCGTGCTGCGCGTCAACGGCGAGCCGGTGCTCGTGCGGGGCATCAACTGGATCCCCGACCACGCGTTCCTCACGCGCGTGACCCGCGAGCGGTACGCCCGCGGCATCGCCGACGCCCTCGATGCCAACGTCAACCTGTTCCGCGTCTGGGGCGGCGGCATCTACGAGAACGACGACCTGTACGACCTCGCGGACGAGGCCGGCATCCTGCTGTGGCAGGACTTCCTCTTCGCCTGCGCCGCCTACTCCGAGTCGGACGAGATGCGGGCCGAGGTCGAGGCCGAGGCGCGCGAGAACGTCGCGCGGCTGTCGCCGCACCCGTCGCTCGTGATCTGGAACGGCAACAACGAGAACACCTGGGGCCGGGTGGACTGGGGCTGGGGCGGCACGCTCGGCGGGCGCCCGTGGGGCGACGGCTACTACCGCGAGCTGCTGCCGGCGATCGTGGCGGAGCTCGACCCGACGCGGTTCTACGCGCCGGCCAGCCCGTACTCGTTCGGGGAGTACCGGCACCCGAACGACGAGCGCTACGGCACCATGCACGTCTGGGACGTGTGGAACCGGGCCGACTACACCGTCTACGGGTCGTACAAGCCGCGGTTCGTGAGCGAGTTCGGGTTCCAGGCGCCGCCCGCGTGGTCGACGCTCACCCGCGTGGTGCACGACGCGCCGCTCGACCCGTTCGGGCCGCAGATGCTGGTGCACCAGAAGGCCAACCTCGGCAACAAGAAGCTCGAGCGGGGCTGGCAGGGCCACCTGCCCGACCCGGCCACGATCGAGGACTGGCACTGGACGACGCAGCTCAACCAGGCGCAGGCGATCCGGTTCGGCATCGAACATTTCCGTGCACTGGCGCCTCATTGCACCGGCACGGTGCTGTGGCAGCTCAACGACAACTGGCCCGTCGTGTCGTGGGCCGCCGTCGACCACGACGGGCACCGCAAGCCGCTGTGGCACGCGCTCCGCGACGCCTACGCGCCGCGGCTCGCGACCCTGCAGCCGCGGGCGTCGGCGGCCGCGCAGGCGTCGGCGTGGGAGGGGCTCGAGGCCGAGCCCGACACCATCGCGCTCGTGCTGGTCAACGACACCGCAGAGCCGTTCGCCGGGACCTTCACCGCGACGCGGCAGGCGTTCGACGGGACCGTGCTCGCGAAGGCCGTGCTCGACGGCGCGGTGCCCGCGCGCGGGGTCGCCGAGGTCGTGGTTCCCGTCGACGTCGCCACGTTCGGCGACGCCGCGCGCGAGGTCCTGGTCGTCACGCCCGACGCGGCCGCGCCCGCCGGGTTCGCGCCTGCCTTCCTGAACGGCGCCGACGTCGTCGGGCAGGCGCTCGACCCGGAGCCGCTGCAGGTCAGCGCCGCGTCCGTCGAGGGCGGGGTGGAGCTGACGGTCACCGCGACGTCGTACGCCCGCGACATCTTCTGCCACGCCGACAAGGCGGACCCGGCCGCGCGGGTGCACGGTGGCATGGTCACCTTGACCGCGGGGCAGAGCGTGACGGTACGCGTGACCACGACGGCCGACGTCGACCCCGCCTCCTTCGCTGCGCACGTGCGCTGCGCCAACGACCTGATCGGAAGGACCTCCGAGTGAACGAGACCTCCGCGCACGGGCCCGCTCCGGTGCCCGTGCCGTGGCAGAGCCTGCCCTCGCACCGGTCCTGGCTCGACGACGAGACCCGGCGGCTGCTGGCCTTCGGGGCGGCGGCCGCGCTGCCCGCGCCTGGGGGTGCCGCCTACCTGGACGACGCCGGCGTGCCCGACCCGTCGCTGGGCGTGCAGACGTGGATCACGGCCCGCACCGTGCACTCGTATGCGCTGGGTCATCTGCTGGGCCTCCCGGGCAGCGCGGCCGTTGCGGACGCGGCGCTCGCCGGGCTGACCGGTCCGCTGCGGGATTCCGAGCACGGCGGGTGGTTCCACGCGGTGTCCGCCGCGGGGGAGCCCGACGTCCCCGCCGGGAAGAGCGCCTACGACCACGCGTTCGTCATGCTCGCGTCGGCGTCCGCGACGATCGCCGGGCGGCCGGGCGCGGTCGGCCTGCTCGCCGAGGCGACCGCCGTCTACCTCGAGCGCTTCTGGGACGACGCCGCGGGCCGCCCCGTCGACACGTGGGACGTCGCGTTCACGACCCTCGACGACTATCGCGGCCTCAACGCCACGATGCACTCGGTCGAGGCGATGCTCACCGTCGCGGACGCCGTCCCGGTCGTGGAGGCCGGGGCCTGGCGGGACCGGGCCGCGCGGGCCGCGGCGTTCGTCGTCGACCTTGCGGCGGAGCACGACGGGAGGCTGCCAGAGCACTTCGGGCACGGCTGGGAGCCGGACCTCGAGCTCAACAAGGACCGCCCGGGCGACCAGTTCAAGCCGTACGGGGCGACTCCAGGCCACGGCCTGGAATGGGCGCGGCTGCTGCTGCACCTGGAGGCGATTACGGCGGGGTCGAACGGCGACCTCGTGCGCACCGCCGTCGCGCTCTTCGACCGCGCCGTCGCCGACGGCTGGGCCGCCGACGGCGCCGACGGGTTCGCCTACACGACCGACTGGTCGGGCGCGCCGGTGGTGCGCACGCGCATGCACTGGGTGCTGTGCGAGGCGATCGCGACCGCGGCCGCACTCCACGCCCGCACGGGCGAGGCACGCTTCGCCGACTGGTACGCCACCTGGTGGGACTACGCCGAGAAGCACCTGCTGGACCGCCGGGAGGGGTCCTGGCACCACGAGCTCGACCCGCGGAACCGCCCGGCCGCGACGGTCTGGCCGGGCAAGCCGGACGTCTACCACGCGCTGCAGGCGACGCTGATCCCGCGCCTGCCGCTGGCGCCGATGCTGGGCGCGGCGCTGCGCGCGGGGGAGCTGCGATGAGGTTCGTCGTGGTGGGGGAGGCGCTGGTCGACGTCGTGCCGGCAGTGCCGAGCCCGGTGGTTTCGGCAGAGGTGCCGGAGCTCGGCAGTGCCGAAAGCCGAGAACAGGCCGGCCTGCCGAAGACGCGGGACCTGCCTGGCGGCAGCCCGGCCAATGTCGCCGTCACGCTCGGACGGCTCGGCAGGCAGGCGACCCTCGTCACCACCCTCGGCGACGACGCTCGCGGGGCACTTGTCCGCGGCTGGCTCGAGGCGTCCGACGTCGACGTGGTGGCCGCGGCGCCTGCGACCGGGCGGACGTCCACGGCGGCCGTCGTGCTCGACGCCCGCGGCGGTGCTTCGTACGACTTCGACCTGACGTGGGACCTGCCCGCTCAGCTTCTCGAGGCTCAGGTCGACCGCGCCGACGTGGTGCACGCCGGCTCGATCGCCACGGTGCTCGAGCCCGGGGCCGACGCTGTCGAGGCCGCGCTGCGGGGCGCGGCCGGCCGGGCGCTGGTCTCGTTCGACCCGAACGCGCGCCCGGCGATCACGCCCGACGTC
The DNA here is from genome assembly GCF_049852175.1 of Xylanimonas sp. McL0601. Classification (GTDB taxonomy): domain Bacteria; phylum Actinomycetota; class Actinomycetes; order Actinomycetales; family Cellulomonadaceae; genus Xylanimonas. Next base: position 3,824,227 of record NZ_CP187527.1, on the reverse strand, counting down.
CCAGCGGTGCTCGGGCACGTCGAGCGGCTCGTCGCGCTGAGCGACGTCGTCAAGGTGTCTGAGGAGGACCTCGCCTGGTATTACCCGGGCGTCGAACCGGTCGAGGCCGCGCAACGCTGGGCCGCGCACGGCCCCGTCCTCGTCGTCGTCACTCTCGGCGGCGACGGCGCGATCGCGGTGCGGGGCGACGACGTCGTGCGCACACCGGGCGTGAAGGTCGACGTCGCCGACACGATCGGTGCTGGGGACACGTTCATGGGGGCGTTGCTGGACGCGCTCGCGGGGGAGGGTGCCGTCGGGGCGCAGGCGCGTGCGGTGCTCACTGCACTCACGCCGGAGCAGCTCGCGCATGCGCTCACGTGGGCAGCCCGCGCGGCCGCGGTCACGGTCTCGCGTCCGGGGGCCGACCCGCCGACGCGCGCTGAGCTGGAGAGCTGAACCACGGCGCCCGATCGTCGAGATCCACGGATCTCGCTCGGTCCTTGCCGCGGCGTCGACGTGGCTACCCTGGCCGCGGCGTGGGCTCCTGCACGCCAGGCGTACTGCCCGCCACCGACTCGAGCCAGCCGCGCAGGTGGGCCGGGGAGTCGGGCACGAAGGGCAGCTCGTCGAGCATCGCCAGCACCCGCCGCGGCGAGACCCACTCGCCCCAGGCGACCTCCTCGGGCTGCCAGGTGATCGGGCCGTCCCAGGTGCAGGTGAAGCAGAACGCGCGGTAGCGCACGTGCTCGTCGGCGTAGTCGGCCTCGCCGATCGGCTCGAGCGCGACGCCGGTCACCCCGAGCTCCTCGGCCACCTCCCGCACCGCGGACTCGGCGGGGTCCTCGCCCGCCTGCACCACACCGCCCGCCGCGAAGTCGTAGAGGCCCGGGTAGACGTCCTTGGTGTCGGTGCGGCGGTGCACGTAGACGTCGCCGCGGTGGTTGCGCACGACGACGGCGGTCGCCGCGTGGCGCAGGTTCAGCGCCCGCACCTGCGCCCGGTCGGCGGTCTCGCCGCTCGGGTGGCCCTCGTCGTCGTACAGCGACACCAGCTCCATGAGCGCATCCTCGCAGGCGCGGGCGTGGCGGAGATCACCCGACGGCACCGTTTGCGCAGGCTGGCCACCCCAAGTGCCCCGGCATACACTGACCGACGGCCCGGATGTGGGCCTTCGCAGCGCCGACCACCACGGCGCCCGGGACTCAGGAGGTGGCACGCCATGCGCAGCGAGCCCCCGAGTAGTCCCTGCCGCGGCTGACGCCCGGCGGACCTCTTCTCCACCGCAGCGGCGCCGCGGCACACCCCGCGCACCCATCCCTCGCACGGTTCGGCGCCGGCACCTTGACGTGCCCGCGACCCGCCGCCGTGCGCGCCCGCGGAGGTTCCCCCATGACCACGTCCCTGCCCATCCGTACCCAGCGCCCCGGCGCGCCGCGGACCATCCAGCGCGGCCTCGGCGGTGTGCTGCGCCCGCGCCGTCGGCCTGGTGAGGCCGCACCGGTCGCCGACATCCTGCCGGTGCGCCGCAACGCCGTCGTCACCTCGGCGATCTACGACGACGGCTGCCGCACGTCGAGCCACGCGCGCCTCGGCGAGACCTTCCGTGCGCTGCGCTCGCGCCCGGGCGGCATCGCCTGGATCGGCCTCGAGCGGCCCGACCCGGCCGAGCTCGCCTCGCTCGCCGCGGAGTTCGACCTGCACCCGCTCGCGGTCGAGGACGCCATCCAGGCCCACCAGCGCCCCAAGCTGGAGCGCTACGGCGACACGCTGTTCGTCGTCCTCCACGCCGCGCGCTACGACGACGCGGCCGAGGAGGTCGAGTTCTCCGAGCTGCACCTCTTCGTCGGCCCCGACTTCGTGGTCACGGTGCGGCACGGCGGGTCCCCGAACCTGCCGGCGGTGCGCCGGCGCATGGAGTCCGACCCGGAGATGCTCGCGCGCGGCCCGGAGGCCGTGCTCTACGCGATCCTCGACGCCGTCGTCGACGGCTACCTGCCCGTGGTCAGCGGCCTCGAGAACGACATCGACGAGATCGAGTCCCAGGTGTTCACGTCCGGGGCCGAGGCCTCGCGGCGCATCTACGAGCTGTCGCGCGAGGTGGCGGACTTCCAGCGCGCGGTGCGCCCGCTGCGCCAGGTCTGCCACGCGCTGACCCAGGGCTTCACCAAGTACGCCGTGGACGAGGAGCTCCAGGCCCGGTTGCGCGACGTCGTCGACCACCTCACCGAGGTCGCCGAGCGTGTCGAGACCCACCGCGGCGCCCTGCGCGACATCCTCACCGTGAACGCGACGCTGGTCGCCCAGCGGCAGAACGAGGAGGCCAAGGTCCAGAACGAGGAGGTCAAGAAGATCTCCTCCTGGGCGGCCATCCTGTTCGCACCGACGGTCGTCGGCGGCATCTACGGGATGAACTTCGAGCAGATGCCGGAGCTGCACTGGGCGTTCGGGTACCCGTTCGCCCTGGGGCTCATGGTTGCGGTGAGCGGGGTCCTCTGGGGGATCTTCCGGTTCAAGCGCTGGATCTGAGCGCTACCTTCCTCCTCGTCGGTCGAGCAGCGGCAGAGCGGCAGGGCCGTAGGCTGTCCAGCGTGTACGAGGGCGCAGTCCAGGACCTGATCGACGAGCTCGGCCGGCTTCCCGGCGTCGGGCCCAAGAGCGCCCAGCGCATCGCCTTCCACCTGCTCGCGGCCGATGCCGCGGACGTGCGCCGGCTCGCCGACGCGCTGCTCGAGGTCAAGGCGCGCGTGCGGTTCTGCGAGATCTGCGGCAACGTCGCCGAGGCCGAGCGCTGCCGCATCTGCTCCGACCCGCGGCGCTCCGACGAGGTCATCTGCGTCGTCGAGGAACCCAAGGACGTCGTCGCGGTCGAGCGCACGCGCGAGTTCCGCGGGCGATACCACGTGCTCGGCGGGGCAATCAACCCCATCGAGAACGTCGGCCCCGACGACCTGCGCATCAAGGAGCTCCTGACGCGGCTGGCCGACGGCCGCGTGCAGGAGGTCATCCTCGCGACCGACCCGAACGTCGAGGGCGAGGCCACGGCCACCTATCTGGCCCGGCTCATCGGCCCGATGGCCATCACAGTTTCTCGTCTCGCCTCCGGGCTGCCCGTCGGGGGAGACTTGGAGTACGCGGACGAGGTGACGCTCGGACGGGCATTCGAGGGACGCCGGGTCGTCGGACGCTGAAGGTCGAAAGGGGCACGTCATGGGGGAGATCCACGCCGGGAGCGACCTGCGCGAGGTCGCGGAGACGACACAGGCTCATGTGCGCGCCTTCCTGTCGACGGTGACTCAGGTCGCCTCGGGCTCGGCGCCGGGCGCGGAGCTGTCCCTTCTGCTGCTCTCCACGAGCGACCTGCTCGCGTGCGGCGCGCACCTGGCCGCCATCACCGACGTCGTCCCCTCCGAGCGCTTCGAGCCCGACGCCGGCCCGGACACCGACGTCGACCCGCTGCGGGCCGCGCTCGCCAAGATGTTCGACGGCTTCGACGACTACATCGAGGTGGTCGACCCGGTGCTCGGCGTCGAGATCGGGCCCGCCACCATCTCCGGCGACCTCGCCTGCGTCGTCGAGGAGCTGGCCAAGGGGCTGGCGCACTACGACGACGGCCACGAGCTCGAAGCGCTGTGGTGGTGGCAGTTCTCCTACCTGTCCTCCTGGGGCGAGCGCGCGGCCTCGGCGCTGCGCGTGCTCCAGGCCGTGCTGGCCCACCTGCGCCTCGACGTCGACGACGACGTCGCGCAGGAGGCGGAGTACGACGCGTTGCACGCCTGACCGCATCACCGAGCGGCGCCGAGGGCTGGAAGCCCCATGCCCGCGTTCGGGTGAGAACATTCGCGGGTGCCCGAGCTCGACCTCCTGACCTGGATCCTCCTGCTCCTCGCCGGGCTCACCGCGGGCTGGGTCGACGCCGTCGTCGGCGGCGGTGGGCTCGTGCAGCTCCCGGCGCTGCTGCTCGTCCCCGGCATCGCCCCCGTCCAGGCGCTGGCCACCAACAAGGTCGGCTCGATCATGGGCACCTCGACGTCGGCGATCACCTACGCCCGGCGCGTGCACCCTGACTTCACCACCGCGGGGCCCATGGCGGTCGCGGCGCTCGCAGGCGCCGTCGGGGGAGCGGCGCTGGCGTCACACATCCCGGCGTGGGCGTTCAAGCCGATCATCCTGGTGGTCCTGATCGCGGTGGCGATCTACACGGTGCTCAAGCCGTCGCTCGGGGAGCACACGCAGCTGCGCTGGGAGGGCAACCGGCACCGCGTCACCGCCGCGGTGACCGGCCTCGTGATCGGCGTGTACGACGGCATGCTCGGCCCGGGCACGGGGACGTTCCTCGTGATCTCGCTGGTGGGCGTGCTCGGGTACGCGTTCCTGCCGGCCTCGGCGCTGGCGAAGATCACCAACTTCGCGACCAACCTGGGCGCGTTGATCTTCTTCGTTCCGGCGGGGCACGTCATCTGGCATCTGGGGCTCGCGGTGGGCGCGGCCAACCTCGTGGGCGGGTACGTCGGTGCGCGGATGGCGGTGGCGAAGGGGTCGCGGTTCGTGCGGGTCATCTTCATCGTCGTGGTGACGGCTCTCATCGTGCGGCTGGGCTACGACGTCGTCACCGGGGCGTGAGGAGCCCGCACGACGTCGCCACATGCGCACGCGCGTTGAGACAGCGGGCGGCGGGGCCTCGCGCGGCACGTACCATCGGAACGCAAGCACAAGCACCCGGCGGGCCGTTGAGAGAGACGGAGGCCGGCGACAGAAAGAGCTGAGCATGGCACTTGTCGTGCAGAAGTACGGCGGTTCCTCGGTCGCGGACGCGGCCAGCGTCAAGCGCGTGGCCAAGCGCATCGCGGAGGCCAAGCGGGCAGGTAACGACGTGGTCGTCGTGGTGAGCGCCATGGGCGACACCACGGACGAGCTCCTCGAGCTCGCCGCGCAGGTGACCCCCCTCCCCCCGCAGCGAGAGCTGGACATCCTCCTCACCGCCGGTGAGCGCATCTCGATGTCGCTCCTCGCGATGGCGATCAACAACCTCGGGGTCAGGGCCAAGTCCTTCACGGGCCAGCAGGCCGGCGTCATCACCGACGCCGTGTACGGCAAGGCGCGCATCGTCGACGTCGTCCCTGCCCGGATCCGCGAGACGCTGGACAAGGGGCAGGTTGCGATCGTCGCCGGCTTCCAGGGCGTCAACACCGACACCAACGACGTGACGACGCTGGGCCGCGGCGGGTCGGACACGACCGCCGTCGCCATCGCGGCCGGCCTCGGCGCCGACGTCTGCGAGATCTACTCCGACGTCGACGGCGTGTTCACCGCCGACCCGCGGATCGTGCCGAGCGCCCGCAAGATCGACCAGCTGACCTACGAGGAGATGCTCGAGCTGGCGGCGTCGGGCGCGAAGATCCTCGCGCTGCGCGCCGTCGAGTACGCGCGCCGGTACCAGGTGCCGGTGCACGTGCGCTCGTCGTTCTCCAACGCCACCGGGACCTTGGTCACCGGCACGTACGGCGACTTCATCGACCCCAACAACTCGACCTACCAGGAGGCCGCCGTGGAGGCTCCGATCATCTCCGGCGTCGCGCACGACCGCAGCGAGGCCAAGATCACGGTCGTCGGCGTGCCCGACGTGCCCGGCATGGCCGCCCGCATCTTCGAGGTCGTGGCCGCTGCCGGGGCGAACATCGACATGATCGTGCAGAACGTCTCGGCCGCGCAGACCGGGCTGACCGACATCTCGTTCACGCTGCCCGAAGGCGACGGGCCGGCGACGCTGTCCGCGCTCAAGGCCGTGCAGTCCGAGATCGGCTACGCGTCGCTGCAGTTCGACGACCAGATCGGCAAGCTGTCGCTCATCGGCGCGGGCATGAAGACCAACCCTGGCGTCTCGGCCCGTCTCTTCGGCGCGCTGCGCGACGCCGGCATCAACATCGAGATGATCTCGACGTCGGAGATCCGCATCTCCGTCGTCACGCGCGCCGACTCGCTCGACGAGGCGGTCAAGGCGGTGCACTCGGCCTTCGGGCTGGACTCGAGCGAGGGCGAAGCCGTGGTCTACGCCGGGACGGGGCGGTGATTCGGGTGGCGCAGATCAGCCCTGAGGGCGTGAACGTCGCCGTCGTCGGTGCGACCGGCCAGGTGGGCGGCGTCATGCGTCGCCTGCTCGCCGAGCGGGAGTTCCCGGTCAAGGAGATCCGGTTCTTCGCGTCCGCGCGGTCCGCCGGCTCGGTGCTGCAGTTCGAGGGGCGCGACGTCGTGATCGAGGACGTCGCCGCGACCTCCACCGAGGACCTCGCCGACATCGACATCGCGCTGTTCTCGGCCGGCGGCTCGACGTCGAAGGAGCACGCGCCGCGGTTCGCGGAGGCGGGCGCCGTCGTCGTCGACAACTCGTCCGCATGGCGGCGGGACCCGCAGGTGCCGCTCGTGGTCTCCGAGGTGAATCCCGACGCGATCGCCGAGGCCGAGCTGGGGATCATCGCCAACCCGAACTGCACGACCATGGCGGCTATGCCGGTGCTCAAGCCGCTCGCTGACGAGGCCGGGCTCGAGCGTCTGCGGGTCGCGACGTACCAGGCGGTGTCCGGGTCCGGTCTCGCTGGTGTGGAGGAGCTCGCCGGGCAGGTGCGGGCGGCGGTCGGGCAGGACCTGGAGGGCCTTGCGCACTCCGGTGCTGCGGTCGACTTCCCCGCGCCTGTGAAGTACGTGGCACCGATCGCGTTCGACGTCGTCCCGCTGGCCGGGTCGCTCGTCGACGACGGGTCGCTCGAGACGGACGAGGAGCAGAAGCTCCGGTTCGAGTCGCGCAAGATCCTATCGCTGCCGAACCTCGCCGTGGCCGGGACGTGCGTGCGCGTGCCGGTGTTCACGGGGCACTCGCTGGCGATCCACGCGGAGTTCGCCTCGCCGATCACGCCCGAGCGTGCGGTGGAGCTGCTCTCCGCGGCCCCGGGTGTCCAGCTCACGGACGTGCCGACGCCGCTCGCCGCCGCGGGCGCCGACCCCTCGCTGGTGGGGCGCATCCGCGTCGACCAGTCGGTGCCGGACGGGCGCGGGCTCGTGCTGTTCGTGTCGAACGACAACCTGCGCAAGGGCGCGGCGCTGAACACGATCCAGATCGCGGAGCTCGTCGCGGCGGACATCGCCGAGCTGGCGACGCTGGAGGCCGCCGACGTGGAGTGAGCTCCGCTGTGGGTGCTTCATCTCGGCGCCCCCGTTTCTGGTCGGCTGATCCGTCAACCGATCGGAAGCTGGGGCGCCGATCTGTGTCCCGGCGCAGCGGCGCAGACCGGCTGGCCGGCCGGGCGTGGATCGGGTCAGGCCGCGAACGGGCCGCCCGGCGCGAAGGCGCGCTTCACGAACCGCTCGCCGATGCGGCGGTGCGCCTCCGTGGTGGGGTGCAGGTTGTCCAGGAGGGGCAGCTCGGCCTCGTCGGCCTTGCCGTAGAGCTCGCGGCCGTCGAGGTAGTGCAGGTTCGGGTCGGTCGCGGCGCGCTCCGCGACGATCGCGGCGAGCTCCTTGCGGATCACCCGGAGCGTGAGCTTGCCGGCGTTGACCTCGTTCGGGTCGCCGGTCGCGACGAACCGCATCTCGCCGCGGGCCAGGGCCTCGACGTCGAACGCGCCCGGTCCGGGGGTCGACTCGTGGATGGGGCACAGGATCGGTGAGAGCACGAGCAACGCCCTCGCCTACCGCCGCGTGCCCGACGTCGAGCACGGATGCGCGCGGATCGAGTGGGAGGCCCAGCCCGTCGAGGGCGTCCGTGCCGAGGACCTGCTCGGTGCTCCGGTCGACGCCGTCGAAGTGTCCTGGAGGAACGAGTGCTCGTCCTGGCTGGCGTACTACCTCGACAGCCACGACGGCGAGGCGAAGCAGACGGTCGTGATGGCCGCCGCGCGAGCCGAGGGCTACTCGCCCGACCAGGTCAAGAGGGCCAAGGAACGAGCCGGCGTCACGTCCGTGAAGTCCGCCTGGGGCGGTGCCTGGGTATGGCGGCGGCAGGCCGGCCCCGCGCCAACCGAGCAAAGGGTGCTCACCCCTGAAGCACCGCTCCCTTCGCCCCCTTCGGGGCCGGAGGCGCTCCCTTCGACGTCGGCCGCCGAGCCGGAGCACCACCACCATGCACGGGACGGGTCACGATGAAAACGGGGCGGCCGCGGCTCACGATCGGGGAGTGGGGCAAGGTCACCACCGTCCCCTTCGAGTACCAGGGCAACAGGCGGGTCGCGCTGGCCCACGACGGCCGAAAGTTCTATCGCCCCGACGACGTCGACCGGACCACGCCCACCAAAGCGGACGGGTGGATCGCCCGCGCCCGCGTCCGCGATCCTGACGGGCGCAAGCGGGAGGTCGTGCGGACAGGGACGACGAAGGCGCGCGCCGAGAGCGCCCTGCAGAAGGTGCTCCGGCAGCGGAAGGTGGAGCAAGGGTCGATCAGCGGAGAGATGCTCCTCGACGAACTCGCGAACAAGTGGATCGCCGCGATCGAGGCCGAGCCTGACGGCAAGAAGAAGCAACAGTCGATCTGGCGGTACCGGATCGCGGTGCGGAACCACATCATCCCGAAGGTCGGCGCACTGACGCTCTCGGAGGCGACCACGGGTCGGCTCGACGACTTTCTGAGCGCTCTGCGCAAGGTCCAGCCCGGCACCGCGAGGCACGCGCGTACGTGCCTCGTCCAGATGTTCGACCTTGCCGTGCGCCACGACACCGTCCCCGTCAACCCCGCACGAGGGACCGCCGGGATCCCGTCCAGCGTGAAGAAGGCCCAGGCGCTCACGCCGGAACAGGTCACCAACCTGCTCCGGGACCTTCGCGACGACGAGAGCGCGACGCGCGCGCAGCTCGACCTCATCGCCGAGACCCTCCTGGTTACCGCGACCCGGATCGGCGAGGTGCTCGCCTTGCGCTGGCGTGACGTCGACCTCGACAAGGGCACCGTGACGATCGCCGGGACCACCGTCAGGGTCAGCGGCGAAGGCTTGCACCGTCAGGGGCAGACGAAGACCAACTCGGTGACGATCCACACGATCCCCGCGGCCACCGTCGAGCGGCTCGCCACGCTCCGCGACGATCTGCTCGGAAGTGACGACGACCCGGTCTTCCCCAGCGAGGCCGGCACGCTCCGCGACGTCGGGAACGTCGGCAAGCAGTGGCGGCGGTTCGCCTCTCGGCACCCGGAGTGGACGTGGGTCACGACGCACACGTTCCGGAAGACGGCAGCGACGACCATCATGCGCGCCGAAGGCCTCGACGCCGCCGCCGCAGCCCTCGCGCACTCGAACACCGGGACGACATCGCGGCACTACGTGGAGAAGGCCGCGACGAGGATCGACAACTCCGGCCTGATCGGAGCGCTCATCGAGGGCGGGGCGGACGGCACGTAGCCGCCCTTGTGGTTGAACCCTGATCCACCGTTCGTGATCGTCTTCGCCGCGATGGCCATCGCACACTGGATCGAGACGACCACCGGCTGGTCCCCGACCGCTCGACCGCTCGACTTTGCGGCGTTCAGCGCGGTCCTGCGCGGCGGGCGGGCGGTAGCGGCCGCCGTCTCGGTGCCGCGACGGATCGCCCGGCTGACCGTCGACGCGCTGCGCCCCTGACCGGCGCAATCGCATTCTGGGTCGGCTCCGAGTGCAACAGATCGGTCCAGCACGACCCCGCTCGTTGACCGAACCGCAACGAGTGCTTGACGCACTACCGGGGGGGCGACAGACTCCTCCCGTCCTCGCCGAGACTCTTGAGCTCTCGCCGGGAGGCACCCGGATCGCACGGTTGTCCGGGAACTGTTCCACATCTAGCAACGGAGCTAGCTGAGTGAGAAGTCCGCGAACTCGAATGGCTGCTGTCGCGCTCGCCGCGGCAGCACTGACGGTTGGTATGGGGAGCACGGCCGTTGCCGACGCTACCAAGACCTCCGGTCCTGTCGTCCTGAACGTTCAGGGCGATGGCCTCACGGTCGACAGCGCGACGTCGACCTGGGCTGCGGCGGCGATGTGCGGCCCGACCCCGCAGTCTCGGATCTACACGTCCAACGGTCAGGTGAGCAACACCAAGTCGTTCTCGATCGGGAACGTCTGCCTGGCTTCGTGGAGCGGCGTCCACTCCATCGGGAGGTTCACGGCGAACTCGACGACGAACATCTCAGCCGTGTGGGGCCAGGACGGAACGTGGTACACGCAGTACAACCCGACGGCGCAGATCAAGCCGTGACAAAGGCGGGGCGCAGGGGTGCGCGGCTGGTGGCGGTGGTCGTCGTCGTGGGTGCGATGGTGACTGGGTGCTCGGCGGGCGCGCCTCCTGCGCCTCCCCGGGGTTCGGACGGGGCGGCCGGGCAGGTGGACGACGGCTTGGGGACGGGGTTTGTCGCGAGGGCGACTCGGGGGCTCAACGGTGCGGAGCCCCCCGGGCCGGGGCCGTTCCAGCAGGGGTTGCTCGACAAGCCGGTGCTGACGTACGCGGACTACGAGTCCGCCGTGCTGGCGTGGGGGCAGTGCATCACCGAGCGCATCCCGCAGATGCGGTTCGAGGCGACGCCGAGCGCGTTCATGGACGGGATGCTGGACGTCCAGTACGGCCGGGGCGCGGAGTTCGGCGAGTCGGACGGCGCGGTGGGCGCGGACGGTTCCGCGGGGCAGTCGGTTTCCGCGCCGTCGTCGGCGGGGTCGGGTGAGCCGTCCGACGACGAGACGGAGGTGTCCAACGGCACCGGGGTGATGCCCGACTCGATCGTCGACGACGACCGGGTCGTGGGTGAGTGCGAGCTGATCTATGCCGCGCAGGTCGAGGACCGGTGGCAGAGCCAGCTCGTGCTGGGCGCGCAGCAGGTGTCGGTCGAGATGCCGAAGTTCTTGCAGTGCATGACGGACGCGGGAGTCGTCCTGCCGGCGGATCGCAGCGATGCCGGCATCAGAGCCTTCCTGCAGACCCCCGCGTGGTCGCAGACGTTGACCGAGGAGCAAGGTGCGAGAGCGAACGCGTGTATTGCCGAGCACTCGACGCTCGTCAATACGATCACGCAGTAACACTCGCCCCGGCGCGTGGCTGCTCCCGGCGAGCCTGCTGGTCATGGTCCTCGTCCCCGTCGTCCTGCTCGGGCTGGTCGTGTGGGTGCTGCCGCGCCCCGACTCGGCGCTGGGCTCGGAGGTCGGCCCGGTGGGGTACCCGGTGCAGGCGCTGGAGTACCGGGCGGGCGCGGCGGCGACCGCGGCGCTGACGTGGTCGGACGGCGTCGCGGTGCGGGCCCCGTCATGGTCGGGCCTGGTCGTGTCGGTCGAGGTCGGCGCGGGCGACGTGCTGGTGACGGGGACCCCGGTGGCGGTGGTCGACACGGTGACCCGGATCGCCGTAGCGACGCCGACGCCGTTCTCCCGGGTGCTGGCGGTGGGCGACCGCGGCGGCGACGTGGTGATGCTCCGCACGGCATTGCGGGCGCTCGGGTTCGCCGACGTCGGCGAGGGGAACGTGTTCGACGGCCGGCTGCGGGCAGGTGTGAGGGCGTTGTGCGGGCGGCTCGGGTGCTCGCCCACGACGTCCGTGTTCGACCCGTCCTGGGTGGTGTTCCTCCCCCAAGAGACGGTGACCGTGGGGTCGGTGAGCATCGACGTCGGGACGCCCGCCCCGGGCACGGGTGACGTGATCCTCACAGCGGCCGCGACCCTGGCGTCGGCGCGGGTCGCCACCGACCCGGACGCGGGCACGCAGGCGCCCTCCTCCGGGCAGGGATACGTGTTCTCGTACGCCGCGCTCGACCTGCCGCTCGACGCGGACTTCACGATCCCGCCCGGCGCGGACGGCAGCGGCCTGGCCGGCCTGGCGGCGTCGCTGACCCCGGGTACGGCGTCGGTCGACGGCGCGATCCAGCTCGCCGACCCGGTGCAGGTCACCTCGGTACCGGCGACCTCCCTGGTGACGGGCGCGTCAGGACGGGTCTGCGTCTACCCCTTCGACGACGCGCGCGCGGGCACCGGCGCCGAACCGGGGTGGCCGCCGCTGCCGGTCACGGTCGTCGGGGGCAGCCCGGGGATGACATACGTGGAGCCGATCACCGCCGGCCAGGTACTGGCGAACCCCGCCGAGATCGGGGGCCTCGCCCCGTGCAGCTGACCGGGCCAGGCGTCCGCGCCAGCGGAGGGACGCTCGCCGCCGCACGGCTCAGCTATCGCTACCCGGGCGCCTCACGGCATGTCGTCGCGGGGTTCACCCACACCTTCGACGCGGGAACACTGACCGCGATCGTGGCCCCGAGCGGCGCCGGCAAGTCGACCCTGCTCTCGCTGCTCGGGCTGCTCCTGGCGCCCGACGACGGGACCGTGTCCGTCGACGGCACGACCTGCGACTGGCGGCGCCGCGCCGAGCTGACGGAGCTGCGCACCCAGCGGTTCGCGTGGGTGCTGCAGAACAACGCGTGCTTCGAGAAGCGCACCGCGACGGACAACGTCGCCGTCGCGCTCCTCGCCTCCGGGACACCGATGCGACGCGCCCGCGACGCGGCCGCGAGCGCCCTGGAGACCGTGGGGCTCGCCGCCCAGGGCCGGCAGCCCGCCGGGCAGCTCTCGGGCGGGGAACGGCAACGCATGACGATCGCACGCGCACTCGTCGCAGGCCGCCCCGTGATGCTGGCCGACGAACCGACGGGCAACCTCGACCGCGCCAGCTCCCTGACCGTGTTCGACGCGCTACGTGCGTGCGCCCACGCGGGCGCCACCGTCGTCGTCGCCACGCACGACCTCCAGCTCGCCGCGGTCGCCGACCACGTGGTGGACCTGGCCGCCGACGTGTGCGCCCCGCCCGGCCCGACTAGGGCGGCCCGGGGATGAGCTGGTCACCGACCGGGCTGCTGGGCGAGGTCGCCCGCACGATCCTCGCCCGTCCCCTCCAGTACCTCGTCGTCACGCTCGTCATCGCAGGCGTCGGCCTCGCCGCGGGCGGCCTCGACATGATCGCCTGGCGCGACGCAGCCGCGCTGCGAACCGTCCAGGAGTCCGCCGGATCCTTGGTGATCCGTGCGACCGCACGCGACGGGTCCTCGACCATCGACGCCGCCGCATGCCTCGCCCTCGACCGGTCGAGCGGCGTCGCCGCAGCCGGCGGCATCGGCGCCAGCCGCCTCGTGCACGCCGCGACGAGCCCGGGCCTCGGGTTCCGTGTCCTGCCCGCCGCCGGGAACATCACGCAGGCGCTCACCGGTGCCTCCGCCGCGCCCTCAGGGCCAGGCCTGATCGTCGCGGACGCCGTCGCCGAGCAGGTCGGCCTGCGCGCCGGGTCCCTCACCTCCATCGACGGCACCGTGACACCCGTGGTGGCAGTCGCCCCGCTCGGACAGCGCGACCAGGAGCTCGGTCGCATCGCCCTGACGCTCACCACCTCGCCGCGCACCCTGACGGCGTGTTACGTCGCCTTCACCGACGAGCACGCCCTGCGCACCCTGTCGAACCTCCTGCCCGCCACCTTCGCCGCCACGGGCGACAACCTCACCCTGACCCGCATGTTCGCCACCGGCGACGGCATCCCCGACCCCTCCACCCTGTGGGACACCCGCCCCGCCCGATACCTGTACCTCGCCGCCGGGACGCTCGCCGTCCTCATCCTGACCATCACCGTGCGAGCGCAACGCCACGAGTACGCCATCTACCTGATCACGGGCACCACCCGCGCGGGCGTCGCCGGCCACGTCCTCGTCGCCGGGCACGCCATCGTCCTGACAGCCCTGGCCATCACCATCGCCTGGCTCACCCTGCTCGGACACCTCGGGCACGTCCCCGCCCACGGCATCCAGCTCGGCATCGCCGCAGCCGTGCGCACCACCATCACCGCGACCGCGCTCCTGCCCCTGACCCTCGCATGGCTCGCCCACGCCAACATCCACCGCCTCCTGCGCGAGACAGCCGCATGACGACGGGGTCTGTCCGATAGACGGCTCTGCCGCACTTTCGGGACAGCAGGCGCGTCCAGGCCCCTGCTCGACGAGCCAGGCACGTACGGCGGCGTAGACGTGGACAGGTCGTGTCGTGAATCTCGCAAGAGACTCCGAGAAATGGGTGACTAAGAGGTGACTTCGACGCAGCGAGTGCCGTCTCATCGCTGAGATTGCTGGTGGTACTGCTCGTTCAGGTTCCGCAGCGCCCGCTGGTTGCGGCTGGCGACGGCGGCCGGGGACTTCACCGACAGGCGCATCGCCCAGTCGACGTCAAGGCCCGACTCGTCGATCCGCCCGATAACCTCGCTGCCCGGGAACGTCATGCCGCCGTCGGGCACGTCGGAGACCACGAGCAGGGACTGGTAGCTGGCCTCGACGTCGTCGACCGTGTGCGCGTCCGACACCTTCAGGTACTTGCGGCCCACCGGGTTCAGGCGGGCAAGCTCGCGCGGGCCGATGTCGGACTGTCCGCCCTCGTCGAGCACCGGCTCGCCGAGCGCGGCACCCGCCTTCGGCGCCAGCAGCGCCGAAGGCGGGCTCGCCTCGTCAGCCTCCGGCAGATCGAGGTCCTGGAACAGGCCACGACGCAGGAAGTGCTGGTGCAGCCACACCATCTGCGCCGGGGTCGCGGGCGTCGCGTTGAACGGCCCCGGGATGCCCTCGGCCACGCGCGCAGCCTGCGCCAGGCGCCGCTCGACGTCCCTCGTGGGGATGGTCACGCGCGGCAGCCCGAGCCGGTCGAGCAGATCCGACTTCGCGGCCTGCAGCGGCTCGGTGAACCGGTCGGTGGGCTTGTCCGCTCCCAGCGGGACCGACAGCCAGAAAACCCGGCGCCCGGGCCCGATCGCATCGAGCGTGTCGAGTGTCGCCTCGCACTCCGCGACCCACTCCGGGCTCTCCTCGAGGTCGACACCCTCGAGCATCTTGGACACCACGACCGCCGGGTCCAGACCCGAGCGCACGCCCAGCAGCAGCGACTCCCCGGGCAGCGCCCGGATCAGCGCCTGGTGCAGCGCGCGCACGGTGTGCTTGTCCTTCGTCGGCCGCAGCCCATAAGGCAGGCCGGACAGGATCCAGTCGGCCCACACCGTGCCGGAGCGGGTCCAGCGCAGGTTCGCAGCCATGGAACGGGTCGGGGTGCGCATCAGTCCTCCTGGCGCGGAGCACCGGTCGAGGCCAGCGGCCGCTGGACGCCGGTGAGAGCGGGAGTCGTCGTGGACCGGGTGGTGGCCGGCGTGGGCCGCAGCCGCTGCGGCGCGGGCGGCGTCGCCACCGCGGACTCGGGGATGTCCCGGCCGCGGCGGCGCGCGCGGGCGGCGGGCGTAGGTGTGCCCGCCGGGATGTCGGCGAGGGTAGGTGCGTCATGGGTGATCACCAGGCGTGAGGTGACGTGGTGGGGGCGACGCAGTCGCAGCGGGGTGGCGGCGAGGGTGCCGTGGGCGGGTGCGCCGAGAGCTCGCAGAGCACCCACGCCGATCGACAGCGGGTTGCGGGAGCCGATGGGCAGGCGGCCGACGATGAGGACCAGGCCATAGGAGACCGCGGCGAGCAGCAGCGTGTTTCCGATCAAGCCGAAGTGTCCCCACAGCCAGGTCGTCTGCAGGCCGATGACGAAGAACCCGACGCCGACCCCGACCTGGGTGTAGGTGTACGGCCCGCCCCAGATCATCCCGCCGGTGGCGGTCTTGCCGATCAGCTGCGGGAAGCGTCGGGCGCGGGTGTACCACCGCACGATGTCCGTGTCGGTGGTGCCGGGTGTGTTCGTCATCGGTCCTCGCTCAGATCCCGAGCAGGTGCCCGGTCGGGATTGTCTGGACGACCGCGGCGGCGCCGGGCAGGTCGTTGCCGACCGTGTCGCGCAGCTGGGTGACGTTGAAGATGATCCACACGAAGATCGCCGCGGCGATGCCGGCCACGATGACCTGGGTCATGGCACCGCGCGAGGCGACGCCGCGGATGATCACGAAGAGCACACCCAGCGTGATCGCGACGCCGCGCACGAGCGTCACGGCGTCTCGGGGTGCCCCTCGCGGACG
This sequence comes from Xylanimonas sp. McL0601, assembly GCF_049852175.1. Lineage (GTDB taxonomy): Bacteria > Actinomycetota > Actinomycetes > Actinomycetales > Cellulomonadaceae > Xylanimonas. The sequence continues at coordinate 3,808,297 of NZ_CP187527.1, read as the reverse complement.
GTGTCGAGGAACCCGTGGACTGCCGGGCGGAACGCGCGCCGCCGCATCACGTCGGCGTTGACCACGTTGATCCCGAAGCTGACGCTGAGGAGGTCAGCAGGGAGGTCGCGGATGGTGCGCGCGACGAACGGGTCCACCATCGCCGAGCCGCCGAACCCCAGGTTGAGCAGGTCCACCCCGCCAGTCATCGCTGCGACGGCCGCCCAGGTGCCGGTCGGGTGCGTGGCGTTGGAGCCTTGGCTGATGGAGCTGCCGTGGTGCACCCACCGCCGGCCCGGCGCGGGGACGCCCTGCACGGGGGCGTCGCTGCGCAGCTCGACGAGCTCGAGCGTCTCCTGGTGCGGCAGCCAGATCTCGACGCGCTTCTCGCCTTCGGGCAGGTTGCCGGCGACGACGGCGCGCACCTCGCCGGGCGTGGTCTCGACGCCGCCGGTGCGCGGGTCCATCGTGACGAGCGTGGCGCCGTCGAGGCTGCCCTGCGCCACGAGCGCACCGTCGACGACGACGTCGAACACGCCGTCGGGCCGCGCGGGCGCGCCGCGGTAGGTGTAGCGGGTGGCGAGCGCACGCAGCTCGAGGTGGCGCGCAGTCGTCGTGACGACGACGCGGACGCCCGCGGGCTGCGACTCGACCATCGTGAGCTGAGCGTCGGCCGCCTGTGCCCGTGCCCACGCGGGCAGGCGGTGGACGCGGAGACCGACGTCGGTGCGCTCGAGCTCGAGGGCGCCGTGGATGAGGTCGCCGGTGAGGGGCGTGGTGATCATGCTCGGTCCTTCTCGCGAGTGGGCCAGTGGCGCAGCAGGGTGTCGAGCGCGTCGACGGCGCGCTCCCAGCTCGTGTCCGCGTCGGGGGTGGAGTGGTCGAACGAGCCGGACTGCTGCAGGTCGAGGTAGCCGTGGATCGTCGCGCCGAGCAGGCGGACGGCGTGCACCTGCTCGCTCTCGGGCAGGTCGTAGCCGCGCAGGACGGCGCGGTTGAGGTCGGCGAGGCGCGGGCCGGCGCTGGCGCGAGCAGCTGCGGCGTCGAGCGGGTGGCGGGTGGCCTGCCAGCGTCCGGGGTGCTCGACGGCGTACTCGCGCTGGGCCTGGGCCAGCGCGGCGAGGGCGTCACGGCCGGACCGCCCGGCGAGGGCTTCGGCGAGGCGGTCGGCGAGCTCGGCCAGGGCGCGGACGGCGACCCGGGCGCGGAGGGCGTCCAGGTCCGCGACGTGGGCGTAGAGGCTGGCGGTCTGCACGCCGAAACGGCGAGCCAAGGCCGACAGCGTGACCTGGGGGAAGCCGACGTCGTCGGCGAGCTCGGCCGCCGCGGACGTGAGGAGGTCGGGAGAGAGGCCGACACGGGGCATGGCAAACCTTAGGCCGAATGGATAATGCCTAAAGGCTATAGGAAAATCTGGTCCGCTGCGACTTCCGTGACTGACTCTGGACCGATCAGCAGGTGCTCGGGCCGCCGATGGTGTCGCAGTACAGGCGGCTGCGCGCCTCGGAGACGGTGAAGGTGCCCGCGGTGCTCGAGGTGGTGATCTGGCCGGGGATGTCGGTCCAGGTCAGGGCGCCGGCGATGCGGAACTGGCCGTGCCAGGCGGTGGTCAGCGACACGGTCACGTCCGTGCGGTACCTGATGCCCGCGTCCGACTCGCGCGTGCCCGCCCGGCGGCCGGCATCGGAGTCAGGGTCACCGAGCCGGGTCCACGCGTGCGCGACCCAGCTGTCGTCGACGTCGTCCTCGCCCGGCGACCAGGGACGGCCGGGATCGGCGGTGGTGAGGGTCGAGCCGGTGTCGGAGAATGGGTCGTCGAAGTCCCACGTGAACTCCGACGGGACGGCGCGCACCTCGACCGGGACGTCCAGGAGGGTCGCCACCTGCGTGACAGGGTCGCTGGTCGTGTAGACGGGGTACCAGGCGTTGACCAGCAGCGTGGTGCTCGCCGTCTGGAGGGACGCCGACGGCGTGGGGACGTGCATCGTGGTGAAGACGCGCTCGGCCTCGGCGGCGAGATCGGCCGGGGTGATGCACTGGACGCCGGAGACCAGCTCTGGGGCGCCGTAGGTGCCGTTCGGCTGGAGGCGCTGGATCCATAACGGAGCCAGCTGGTACGTGTCAGGCGGGCAGGTGAGGGTGCCGGCCAGGTTGACGCTGCCGTCGGCGCAGGCGCCCTGGGAGTACTCCTGCAAGGGGACGAGGGAGTCGAGGTCGGCGACCGCGCAGAACAGGTCGTCGGCGCGGAGGTACTTCGTGGGCGGGAGGTCGGGGGACTTCTCGTGGCGGCCGGTGGGGGTGGATTCCCAAGAGTCGCCGCTCGCAGAGACGTTTACGTCGTTCCTGCCATCGTCTACGTTCGCTTCGTATCCACCAGACGGCGATCCCATTGCGAGCACTGTTCCGATGGTCGCGGTAAGGATCTTGCTGATCATTGCGGCTTGGTATTTCCAAGTTCGACAATGACCCAAGAGTCACGCTGTCGTCCGAGTTCGATTCGCGCGCTGTAAACGTTCTTCGCGTTCGAGAAAGCGACCTCACCACTCGCGCTCGTGATCTTTGTTGCAGTCTCGTGAACCCTAACGTCGATCGGCCAGATACCAGTCGTGCCGTCTTGAGCGTATGTGTGCAAAACCTCAACGGCGGCCTCGCCGCCTTCGAAGGTGTCGCCGTTCGCAACGATCTGTCGGGCCTGATCGAGGCGCTTCGCGCAGTACTCGCACGACTCGTGCGACATTCCTTCCCACTCGCTCGTATCCCCGCTCGCCTGCATATACGAGTCGAGCTCCAGGAAGTACTTCGCGGCCGCCTCAGCCCCCGCCGGCCCGTCGTCGTCCATCGCGGCCGGCCGCACCGGCTTCACGACGACCCGCGAGGCCGAGGGACTGGGCGCGGGCGACGCGCTGGTCGCAGCGCTGCTCGGCTCCGCGACGGAACCACCGCCGTCGGACGAACACCCCCCGAGGCTCAGCGCACCGACGACGGCGACGATGCCGGCGGTGCGTCGAAGAAGCGTGCGAGCCATGCGGGCTTCCCCCTTGTCGTCCGGCGACTGCGCAGGCGCACAAGATAGCCGCAACGTCCCCCAGGCTTCCAAACGCCTGTGGACAGCTGTCACGCAGGGTGCAGTCGGCCCCGGCGGGTCCCGAGCGCCGGCGCGAGCACCCACAACGCCACCGCCGCGAGCGCGTGCCACACGGCGTGCCCGGACCACCCGGCCTGGAACCAGGCGCTCGAGGGGTCGCACCACGGCCCGCCCGTCTCCGAGAGGTTCCCGATCACGCCGCCGGCGCCAAGGAGCCCGACCACGACCAGAAGTCGCGAGCGGACGACGGGCCGCCCCCACGCCCGCACGAGCGTTGCCCCCACGGCGACCGCCGCCGCCACCCCCTGGACGGCCGAGGATGCGCCGGGCGCCCTCGCGGCCAGCACCACGACGAGTCCCGTCGGAGCGAGCCACCACCAGTGCCGCAGCCGGCGCCCCGTGAGGTCGGCGACGGCATCGGCTCCCGCCAGGCAGACGGCGGCCATGAGCGGTGGGTCGTGCACCACGGGGTTCCAGGAGGGCGCAGGCCCGTGCTGGATCACGGACCCGCCGCCGATGAGCACGGTGACGATCCCGAGGGTCGTCCGTAGCCGTGCAGCGTCAGAGGCCGCCGCCGCGTCGTCGGCGCGCACGGGCGCCGGGTGACGGGCCGCCCAGACGATCGCCGCCCCGGCGACCACGAACGCGAGGCTCGTCCAGGCGCTCGCGGGCTGGAGCCAGAGCTCGGGCCCGAGAGGCTCGCACGAACGCGGGATCGCGGTCATCTCCGCCAACGTAACCGCGACGCCGCACCTGCGGACAACGGTGGGGTTCGATTTGCGACCATCAGACCCAGATCGTCCGACGGGCTGCCTTGAGCGATGCCCGACCGGGCCAGGGCGGGGCACCCTACGCCCTCCGTGCAAGCCCCGTCACGCGAGGTCTCACCATCCGGGAGATTCTCACCCAATCGCGTCTCAGCGTTGCGTTTTCGCGACCACCTTTGGTTCGGTGGAAAGGCCCGCAAGAACCGACGAGAGGAGCTCAGCGTGCTCAACGTGACAGACAACGCGCGAGCGGCAGTCGAGGACCTGGCTCAGCAGGCCGGCGTTCCCACCGAGGGCGGCCTTCGGATCGCCCAGTCCGCCGGCCAGCCCGGCAACTTCGAGCTGGCCCTCGTGCCTGCCCCGCAGCCCGACGACCAGGTCGTCGATGAGTCGGGTGCGACGCACGTGTTCGTCGAGAAGGAGGCCGCGCCCGCCCTGGACGCCCTCACCCTCGACACCGACCCGGCCGCTCAGGGCCCGGGCTTCGTCCTCACGCCGCAGGGCTGAGGCTCCGTACCTCGGCGACGGCCGCTGCCCATCGGGCGGCGGCCGTCGTCGTTCTCAGACCCGCAGCCCGGTCGGGAACCCGTCGATGCTCCGGACGTTCTTCTCGCGCTGGTAGACCTCGAGCCCGTCCGGCCCCTTCTTGTCGGCCCACTGCTCCATGAGCGGCCGTTCGCCGGCGAACTCCATGAACGGCACGCCGTACCCGCACGAGGTCTGGACCAGGTCGACGGAGACGTCGTAGACCTGCCGCGCGCCAGTCATGGGCGGGAAGAGCCCGGCGAGCGAGTCCCACTCGGGCTGGTCGGGCTGCACCTCGGTCGCAGTGCCGTACAGCCGCAGGATCAAGGGCTGCCGTTCGAATGAGCAGAACATCAGCGTCATCCGGTTGACCTCGCGCAGGTGCGCGGCGGTCTCGTTGCCGCTGCCCGTGCCGTTGAGCCACACGACGCGCTGCGGCCCGAGCACCCGCAGCGAGTCCAGTCCCTTGGGCGAGACGTTGACGCGCCCGTCCCGCGCCGCCGTCGCGACGAAGAAGAGATGCTGCTTCCCGATGAACTCGGCCAGCCGGTCGCTGATCTCGTCGTACTGCTGCGCCATCCGTCGCTCCCTCGCCACCGCTACCCAGTCCGTCAACCCCCAGGATCCCAGGCGGACCTGACGGGCAGCAACGGCGACTCCAGAGCGCACGGCCGCTCCGCTGCAGCGCTGCCTCGTGCACGGGCTGCTCGCGCCTGGGTCACACGTTGACCGGCCCCACGATCCAGGACGCCCCGAGCACCAGGGCGCCCACGGTCACCACGAGGAACACGAACACCCAGAACAGCCCCGGCAGGCCGGTGAGCCGCGCGAGCTGGTCCGCGTCGGACTGCCGCGCGGCTCGCCGGAACCGCTGGGACTGCAGCTCCAGCACGGGACGCACGGACCCGAGCAGCAGGAACCACGTCACCGCGTAGGCGACCGCGGCCTGCGCAGGCTGGTCGAGGAACCAGGACACGAGCACCAGCCCGACGCCGGCCACGAGCACCGACCATAGCCCGAAGAGGTTGCGGATCTTCAGCAGCAGCAGCGCGAGCAGCACGACGAGCAGCCACAGCAGCCCGACGGCGTAGCCCTCGCGCAGCAGCCACGCCGCCCCGAGCCCCACGAGCCCGGGCCCGACGTACCCGGCGAAGGTCGTCGCGATCATCCCGAAACCGCGCGGACGCCCCGCCGAGATGGTCAGGCCGGAGGTGTCGGAGTGCAGGCGGATCCCGTCGAGGCGCCGCCCGGTGAGCGTGGCCACGAGCCCGTGCGCGCCCTCGTGCGCGATGGTGATCACGTGCCGCGCCGTCCGCCATACCGGCCCCACGAGCACGACGGCGAGCGCCACCAGCCCGGAGGCCAGCACGACCGCCTGGGCGGGTGCGGGAACGGGCGTTGTCGCCGCCTGCCAGATGCGGCCGAGCACGTCGCTGACGTCGTCGAGACTCACGGCTGACAGCCAACCACACCGGCCCGTTTCCTCGATGGGCCGGGGTCGTGGGAGACTGGGGGTCTCGAGCGCCGTGACCACGCGGTGCCGACGTCGTGGTGATCGCCCCCGGATCGTGCGCGGCGAACCACGCCCCCGAAAGGCACCATGAACTTCTCCGACCTCGGTCTGCCCAATTCCGTCGTGTCCGTGCTCGCGGAGCGCGGCATCACCTCTCCGTTCCCCATCCAGGCGGCCTCGCTGCCCGACTCGCTCGCCGGCAAGGACGTGCTCGGCCGCGGCCGCACCGGCTCCGGCAAGACCGTCGCGTTCGCGCTGCCGGTGGTCACCCGCCTTTCCGGGGGGCGTCGCACGCCCCGCCGCCCGCGCGCGCTGATCCTCGCCCCCACGCGTGAGCTCGCGCTGCAGATCGACGCCACGACTGCGCCGCTCGCCGCGGTGCTCGGCCTGCGCACGACGACGGTGTTCGGCGGCGTCGCCCAGTCGCGCCAGGTTGCGGCGCTCGACGCCGGCGTCGACATCCTCGTCGCCTGCCCGGGCCGCCTCGAGGACCTGCTGAACCAGAAGGTCCTCACGCTCGACGGCGTCGAGGTCACCGTGCTCGACGAGGCCGACCACATGGCCGACCTCGGGTTCCTCCCGGTGGTGAAGCGCATCCTCGACCGGACGCCGGAGCGCGGGCAGCGCCTGCTCTTCTCGGCGACGCTGGACAACGGCGTCGACGTGCTGGTCAAGCGATACCTGCACCAGCCGATCACGCACTCGGTCGACGAGGCTGCCGCCCCGCCGCCGCTGATGACCCACCACGTGCTCGCGGTGGCGGACGCCGACGCCAAGCGCCAGGTCGTGCACCAGCTCGCAGCCGGCACCGGCCGGCGCGTGCTGTTCACCCGCACCAAGCACCACGCCAAGAAGCTCGCGAAGCAGCTGACGACGGCCGGTGTCCCCGCCGTCGACCTGCACGGGAACCTGGGCCAGGGCGCGCGCGAGCGCAACCTCGCGGCATTCACGTCCGGCGAGGTCAAGGTGCTGGTCGCCACCGACATCGCGGCGCGCGGCATCCATGTCGACGACGTCGAGCTCGTGGTGCACGTGGACCCGCCGGCCGAGCACAAGGCCTACCTGCACCGCTCCGGCCGTACGGCCCGCGCCGGCTCGGGCGGCGACGTCGTCACGATCATGCTGCCCGAGGAACGCGCGGACGTGGCCGACCTGACGCGCAAGGCGAAGATCACGGCGAAGCCCCAGCCCGTGGTCCCGGGGGACCGGGTCGTCTCCGCGCTCGTCGGGGAGGTGGCGGCGCCCGTCATCACTCCGGAGATCCGGCAGCAGGCTCGCGCGCAGTCCACCCAGACCCAGCAGGCTCGTGCCGAGTCCGGCCGTGGGCAGGGCACTCGTGGGACGGCCGGCCGTGCGCAGGGGACCCGTCCCCAGCAGACGCCCGCACCGCAGCGGGCTCGCACCGAGCAGACGCAGGCGGCGCAGGCGCGGCCCCAGCAGGCCCGCACGCCGCAGACCGCGGACGCGACGCCGTCGGGCGACCAGCGGCGCCGTCGTCGGCGCGGCGGCGCACGGGGTCGCGGCCCCGCCACTGCAGGCACCGCCGGCAGGGGCGGGACCAACTAACCCGCGTCCGTTGTTCACGCTCGCGGAGGTGTCACATGACCAACCAGTACGAGGTGACCAAGACCGACGAGCAGTGGAGGGCCGAGCTCGACCCGAACGAGTTCGCCGTGCTGCGCCTGGCCGCGACCGAGCGTGCCTGGACCGGTGAGCTTCTCGACGAGAAGAGGATCGGCGTCTACCGCTGTCGAGCGTGCGGCAACGAGCTCTTCCGCTCGGAGAGCAAGTTCGACTCCCACTGCGGGTGGCCCAGCTTCTACAGCCCGCTCGCGGGCGACCGCGTGGAGCTCATCGAGGACCGCAGCCACGGCATGGTCCGCACCGAGGTGCGCTGCGCCAAGTGCGGTTCCCACCTGGGCCACGTGTTCGACGACGCGCCCCAGACCCCGACGGGCGACCGCTACTGCATGAACTCGATCAGCCTGAGCTTCGAGGCGGTCGGGGGCTAGTCGGCCGGGCTGAGCCTCAGCCGTGCTGGCGACCGAGGCTCAGCGGTCGTGGCTGTCGCGCCAGCGCACCCAGTCGTCCGAGTAGCGGCGGAGCAGCACCGCGAGCGTCGCGACGTCCTGCTCGTCCCACTCGGCGAGCGCGTGCCGGAAGGCGTCGACGCGCCCGTCGCGCGCGGCACCGAAGCGCGCCTCGCCGTCGGGCGTGAGCGTGATGAGCTGTCCGCGCGTGTCGTCCGGGTCCACCTCACGGTGGATGAGGCCGAGGTCGGCGAGCCTGGAGAGCTGCCGCGACACGGTGGCGCGCCCGACGCCGAAGTGCGCCGCCAGGTCGGAGGCGCGCGTGCCGGGGTGCATGTGGATGTGGGCGAGCAGCGGGTAGGCGCTCGCCTCGAGCTCGGGGTGCACGCGCAGCGCGGTCTGCGCCGCCGTCGACGCGGCACGGCGCACCAGGACGCGTATCTCACGCTCGAGAGCGCCGAACGGGTCGCGCTCGGGGTCCGGCAGGGTGGCAGCTTGCGTCATGCGCCCATCATGGCGCCTGGTCAGGCATGTCGGCAGCCGACAGGCCAGGGACGACGACGCCGGGACGTCCCGTGCGGGGCGCCCCGGCGTCGTCTGCCGGTGGGGTGGGTCTCAGCGGGCGTGGCCGGCTGCGAGCTCCTCGCCCACGGTGTCGGCCTCCGCGGCGGCCGTGACCTGCGCACGCTCGGTGGTCGACTCCTCCTCGAGCATCTTCTCGATGCCGGAGCGCTTGCCGAGCGGGATCTCCTTGAGGAACAGCGTGGCGACCAGTGCGATGACGGCCATCGGCACGGCGATCAGGAAGATCTTGGAGATGCCGTCGGCATACGCGTTCTCGAAGATCGTGCGGATCGGGACCGGGAGCTTTGACAGTTCCGGGACGGCCGACGAGCTGCCGCCCAGCGAGCTGGCGGGGACGCCGAGGGTCGCGAGGCCGGTCAGGAGGTCGTTCTTGACCTGGCTGGCCAGGACCGCGCCCAGCGCCGACACGCCGACCGCACCGCCCAGCGAGCGGAAGAACGCGACGGTCGAGGTGCCCGAGCCCATCTCGTGCACCGACAGGGTGTTCTGCACGGCGAGCACGAGGTTCTGCATGAGCGCGCCCACCGAGAGGCCGAGTCCGAACAGGTAGATGCCGATCAGCCAGAAGCTGGTGTGCGCGTCGATGGTGCTCATGCCCAGCAGCGCGAGGATGAGCACGACGCCGCCACCGACCATGATGGCCTTGTAGCGGCCCGTCTTGCTGATGATCCGGCCGAGCACCACGCCGGCGAGCATCGTGCCGACGACCATCGGGATGGTGAGCAGACCGGACTCGGTCGGCGTCTTGCCGCGCGAGAGCTGCAGGTACTGCGACAGGAACACGGCGGTACCGAACATCGCGACGCCCACGGAGACCGAGGCGATCACCGCGAGGACGAACGTGCGGTTCTTGAACAGGTGCAGCGGGATGATCGGCTCGGCGACGACGCGCTCCACGAGCACCGCGGCGACGAGGCTGACGACGGCGCCCCCGACCATCGCGGCGGTCTGCCACGAGGCCCAGTCGAACTTGTTGCCCGCGAACGTCACCCAGAGCAGCAGCAGCGACACGCCCACGGAGATGAGGGCCGCGCCCCAGTAGTCGATGCGGGCGACCTTCTTGGGACGAGCCGGCAGGTGCAGCGTCTTCTGCAGGACGAAGATCGCGGCGACGGCGAACGGGATGCCGACGAAGAAGTTCCAGCGCCAGCCGAGCGACGAGTCGGTGATGACACCACCGAGCAGCGGGCCACCCACCTGGGACACGGCCATGACGCCGCCCATGAGGCCCATGTACCGGCCGCGCTCACGCGGCGAGACGATGTCGGCGACGAGCACCGTGGCGAGTGCCATCAGACCGCCCGCGCCCAGGCCCTGGACGGCGCGGCATGCGATGAGCGTGCCGATGTTCTGCGAGAAGCCGGCGGCCGCCGCGGACATCACGGTGATGGTCAGCGCGATCTGGACGAGGGTCTTGCGGCCGAAAAGGTCGGCGAACTTGCCCCACAGCGGCGTCGAGACCGTCTGGGCGAGCAGCGTGGCGGTGACCACCCAGGTGTAGGAGCTCTGCGAGCCACCGAGGTCGGCGACGATGCGCGGCATCGACGACGACGTGATGGTCGCCGCGAGCAGCGCGACGAACATGCCCAGGAGGATCCCCGAGAGCGCCTCGAGGACCTCCCGGTGGGTCATCGCCGGCTTCGCGACCGGGTCGGAGGTAATGGATGACATCAGCTATTTGCCTTCTTCGTGAGTGGCTTCAGGAACGGCTTCGTAGTGGGAGTCGAGGAGCACGTCGTGTGCCGTCGTGATCGCCTCGGCGACGCGCCGGATCTGGTCCGCGGCGTCTGAGAGATCCGACGTCGACCAGCCGACGAAGATCGCCCCGAGGAGGTCCGCGAACTGTGCGGACATGGTCTCGATCAGCACCTCGCCCTGCTCGGTGAGCTCCAGGACGCGGACCCGCCTGTCGTCGGCGTCGACGGTGCGGCGCACGTAGCCGGCGTCGACGAGCTGGCTGACCTGCCGGCTCGCGACCGAGACGTCGACGCGCAGCTTGGCGGCGACGTCGGTCAGCTGGACCGGCCCGCACAGCGACAGCAGGCGGACGACGCCGATACCGGCGCGGGGCCAGTCGAGCCGGCGCGCCATGTGCACGCCCGCCTCTCGCTGGGCACGGGACAGCTCCTCCAGGGCGGAGTAGAGGTCCTCGGCAGAGGCGCGGGCGCGGTTCGACGGCGTGACCGGATGCGGCGATGCGATGGTCATCTCGGATACTCCTTAGTTGCTGCACGCAACTGTATGCCAGGTGCTTGCAGCAAGCAACTATGAAGGGCGCAACTGTGGGGAGGTAGACACTGGTGCCATGAGCGAAGCCCGCTTCCGCCGCCCCGCCCGGCTCGACCCTCGCGACGCCGAGGACCTCGTGGGCGCGTCCGACCCAGCCCTGCGCAACGAGGTCGCGCACACCACGGCCCGCGCCGTCGTGCACCGAGCGCGGGCCGCCGAGGACCCCGCCCTCGTCGAGCGCCTGGTACGGCTCGTCGAGACGGAAGGGCTCGACGCCGTCGCCGCGCTGTGGGCCGACGCCGCACCCGTCACGCTTCCCGGAGCGCTCTGGCGGCTGTACGTGCTGCGCGAGTGGGTGCGCCGCGACCCGCAGACCGTGGGCCTGCGCTACCGCCTCGGCGTCGGGGTCGCGCCCGTGCAGGAGGCCGTCGCCGGCGTCCCGCGCCCGCCCGAGCCCGAGGACCTGCGGGCGCTCGCCGACGCCGTCCTCTCCGGCGTCTACGCGGGCGACCTCGCCGTCGCGCTCGAGCGGGCCGCCGCGTTCTGCCGCATCCTCGCCACGGGCGCCGCGTTCGACGCCGACGCCCGGGAGGCGGCCGATCCCGCAGGCGCCGACCGCATGACGCGCGGCGCGGCCGGACTGCTCCGGACGGCCGAGGAGCTCGAGCAGGCAGCCGGGTGCTGGCGCGCGGACGCGCTGGACTAGACTGACCGCGCGACGTCGGGCCGCGGTAGCCCCGGGCTCCATCTTCAGCCGCTTCGAGCGGCCACGCGCCGAGAGGCGCTCCCGGTCCGGCGTCGCACTTCTTCCCTCCCCTCCCGGTGCGCTGCCATGCCGCACGAGCGACGTCCGGTGCCAGGGCGGCACACGTTTGGTACGAGAGGACACCGGGCGTCTACCCTGTGTTCGCCCCCGCTTCATCTCGCTCCGACTGGAGACCTGACGTGCGCCTGCGTCTGACCCCGCGCGACACCACCTATTTCGACCTCTTCACCGGGCTGGCCGCACACGTCGTGATCGGGACCGGGCTGCTCGCCGAGCTGCTGGGTGCCGACAAGGCCGGGCGCGAGGAGATCGCCGCACGGTTTGTCCAGGCCGAGCACCACGCCGACGACGTCGCCCACGCGATCACGAAGCGGCTCAACCAGACCTTCGTCACGCCGTTCGACCGCGACGACATCTACGGGCTCGCGAACGCCCTCGACGACGTCATGGACGCGATGGAGGAGGCCTGCGACCTCATCGTCCTGTACAAGGTCGAGGAGCTCCCGCCGCGCGTCTCCGAGGTGGTCCAGGTGCTGCAGCGCTGCGCCGAGCTCACCGCCGAGGCCATGCCTCGCCTGCGGACGATGGAAGAGCTCCGCGAGTACTGGACGGAGATCCACCGCCTCGAGAACCAGGCCGACCGCCTGCACCGCAAGCTGGTCGCCCAGCTCTTCGACGACACCACCGATGCGATCACGCTGATCAAGCTCAAGGAGATCGTCGACGTCCTCGAGGACGCCTGCGACGGGTTCGAGCGTGTCGCCACCATGGTCGAGACCATCGCGCTCAAGGAGTCCTGAGCCGTGGAGGCTGCCCTCGTCGTCCTGGTGGTGGCGCTCGCCCTCGGCTTCGACTACACCAACGGCTTCCACGACGCCGCGAACGCCATCGCGACCTCGGTCTCCACGCGCGCGCTGACCCCTCGCGTCGCGCTCGCGATGGCGGCCGTCATGAACTTCGCCGGTGCCCTGCTGGGCACCGCCGTGGCCGAGACGATCGCACGGTCGATCGTCGACCTCGGCCACTCCTCCAACACCACCGAGCTGACGGTGGTGCTGTGCGCGCTGCTCGGTGCGATCGCGTGGAACCTCATCACATGGTGGCTCGGCCTGCCGTCGTCGTCGACGCACTCGCTCATCGGTGGCCTGGTGGGGGCCGGCATGGCCGGCGGGCTGCCGATCTTCTGGGGCGCGATCGTCAACAAGGTCGTGCTGCCGATGGTGATCTCGCCCGTACTGGGCTTCGCCCTGGCGTTCGCCGTGATGATCGGGCTGCTGTGGCTGTTCCGGAACGCCGCTCCCGCGCGCACCCACCGGCGGTTCCGCCTCGCGCAGACGGCGTCGGCGGCGGCGATGGCCCTGGGCCACGGCCTGCAGGACGCGCAGAAGACCATGGGCGTGATCTACCTCGCGCTCCTCGCCGTCGGCTGGGCCGACCCCGACCAGGGCATCCCGCTCTGGGTCAAGCTCGCCGCGGCCACCGCGATCTCGCTGGGCACGTACTCCGGCGGGTGGCGCATCATGCGCACGCTCGGCCGCCGCATCATCGAGCTCGACCCGGCGCGCGGGTTCGTCGCAGAGTCCGTCTCCGCCGTCGTGCTCTACGCCAACGCGTTCCTGCTGCACGCCCCCGTCTCGACGACGCACACCATCACCTCGGCCATCATGGGCGTCGGCGCCACGCGGCGGATCTCGGCGGTGCGCTGGGGCGTGGCGAAGAACATCGCCATCGCCTGGCTGCTCACGATCCCGGCCGCCGCCGCCGTGTCCGCGCTGGCCACGTGGCTCATCACCGCCTGGTGAGCACCGCTCTCAGCTGAGCGGCGGCACCACGTGCTCGACGGCCACCACGCGCGGCCCGCGCGGCGTCGTCGCCACGTGCGCCACGAGCAGCTCGCCGGGCTCCAGGAACGGGTCCTCGGACGGCAGCAGGTCAGCGACCGCGCGGCGTGAGTGCTGCCCCAGCACGTCGAGCACCGTCGGCAGCACGGGCCGGTGCGTGCACAGGACCGCCGACGTCTGCGCCTCGAGCAGCTGCCGCACCGTCCGCGCGACGCGGGCCGGCGACTGCTCGTGGTGGGTCTCGGTGAGGTGCTCGCTGTACCACGGGCGCAGGTGCGCGGCCCGCACGTACGGGGCCACGGTTGCCGCGCAGCGCTCCCAGCGAGAGCTGACCACGCGGCTCACGCCGTACGCGGACAGCACCGGCACGAGCGCCGCCGCGTGGGCGTGCCCGATCGGCGTCAGCGGGCGGTCCTGCTCCTCGCCGAACCAGGACGTGCGGGCCAGGGCGCGGCCGTGCCGGGCGATGACCACCGCGTGCGTCGCGAGCCGGCCCTGCTCGAACTCTGCGACGAGCGCGACGAGCGGCTTGCGGTCCGTGCGCCGGGTCAGCCGGGCGGACGCCTCCTCGACGTCGAGCCAGCGGACCCTGTCGATCTCCTCCTTGGACGCGGGCGGCACGATGGGACGGGCGCTGTGGGCCTGAGTGTCCCCGTCGGACTTCACGCGGCGGGACGCCCAGTAGGACACGGTCTTCCAGCGGCCGTCGGGCATGCGGTAGCGCATGCTCGGCAGCGGCACGCCGAGCACGACGGGCTTGGCCGTCTCCTCCGCGATCTCGCGGACGGCGGCCGCGTGGAGCGACTCGCCGGCATCGAGCTTGCCCTTGGGCCACGACCAGTCGTCGTACCGCGGCCGGTGGACCAGCTGGACCTGAAGCTTCCCGTCGCGCACGCGCCACACGAGGCCGCCCGCGGTGCGGACGGCCGGGACACGGGCCGTCACCGGGCCGGCTCCCTCCGGCGCCGGTGACGCCGCACCAGCACGGCCTGGAGGTCGGCCAGCGGCTTGCCGTCAGCGTCCTTGTGGTGACGCGTCCAGGTGCCGTCGGGGCCCAGGTGCCACGAGGCCGTCGCGTCCGCGGCCGAGACCTCGAGCAGGTCGAGCAGCTCCGCGACGTGGCCCTCGTCGGTGATGCGCACCAGCGCCTCGACGCGGCGGTCCAGGTTGCGGTGCATGAGGTCCGCCGAGCCGATGAACACCTCGGGCCCCGACTCGGGGCCCTCGCCGATCGCGGGGCCCGCCGAGTTGGCGAACGCGAAGATGCGCGAGTGCTCGAGGAACCGCCCGAGGATCGAGCGCACCCGGATGTTGTCGCTCAGCCCCGGCACGCCCGGCCGCAGCGCGCAGATGCCGCGCACCACGAGATCCACCTGCACGCCGGCCTGCGAGGCGCGGTAGAGCGCGTCGATCGTCGCCTCGTCGACGGCCGAGTTGACCTTGAACCTGACCCAGGCCTCCTTGCCCTGCCGCGCCGCCTCGGCCTCGCGGTCGATGCGCTCGATCAGGCCGGCGCGCACGCTGCGGGGCGCGACCAGCAGCCGGTGGAACCTCGACTGCGGCGCGTAGCCCGAGAGCTGGTTGAACAGGCGGGTCAGGTCCTGCCCGACGTCCGGGTCGCACGTCAGCAGGCCGTGGTCCGTGTAGAGCCGTGCCGTCTTCGGGTGGTAGTTCCCGGTCCCGACGTGGCAGTAGCGGCGCAGCCCGTCGGACTCCTGCCGCACCACCAGCGAGAGCTTGGCGTGCGTCTTGAGGCCCACGATGCCGTAGACGACGTGGACGCCCGCCTCCTCGAGCTTGCGCGCCCAGGAGATGTTGGCCTCCTCGTCGAAGCGGGCCTTGATCTCGACCAGCGCGAGGACCTGCTTGCCGGCGTCCGCAGCGTCGATCAGGGCGTCGACGATGGGGGAGTCGCCCGACGTCCGGTACAGCGTCTGCTTGATCGCCAGCACCTTCGGGTCCGCCGCCGCCTGCTCGAGGAACGTCTGCACCGACGTCGAGAAGGAGTCGTACGGGTGGTGCAGCAGCACGTCGCGGCGCTTGATCGCCTCGAAGACGTTGGTCGCCGTGGCCGACTCGACCTCGGCGAGCTGCCGGTGCGTCGTCGGCACGAACGACGGAAAGTGGAGCGCCGGGCGCTCGACGTCGGCGATGACGTTGAGGCCGGTCAGGTCGAGCGGCGCGCGCAGCTCGTAGACCTCGTTCTCGGAGACGCCGAGCTCGCGCACCAGCAGCTCGCGGATGCGGGGGCTGATGCCCTCCGCCAGCTCGAGCCGGACCGGCGGGCCGAACCGCCGGCGCAGGAGCTCCTTCTCCATGGCCTTGAGCAGGTTCTCGGCGTCGTCCTCCTCGACCTCGACGTCCTCGTTGCGCGTCACGCGGAACGTGTGCGACTCGACGACGTCCATGCCGGGGAACAGGTGGTCGAGATGCTGCGCGATGACCTCCTCCAGCGGCACGAACGACGTCGGGCGCTGGGCGGCACCGCCGGACGTCGGGTCGCTGGGGCGGCCCCGCTCGTCCACCGCGATGAAGCGGGGGAGCAGCGGCGGCACCTTGACGCGCGCGAAGTGCTCCTTTGCCGTGAGCGGGTTGCGCACCACCACGGCCAGGTTGAGCGAGAGCCCGGAGATGTACGGGAACGGGTGCGCCGGGTCGACGGCCAGGGGCGTGAGCACCGGGAAGATCTGCTTGCGGAAGAACTTGTGCAGGCGGTCCTGCTCGCGCGTCTCGAGGTCGTCCCAGTGGACGATCGTGATGCCTTCGGCCGCCAGCGCCGGCTGGACGTCATCGGCGAACAACCGCGCGTGGCGGGACATGAGGCGGTGCGCGCTGGCGTCGATGCCGTCGAGCACCTCGAACGGCGAGTGGCCCGACGCCGCCGTCACCGCGATGCCGATCGCGATGCGTCGCTTGAGGCCGGCGACCCGGACCATGAAGAACTCGTCGAGGTTCGAGGCGAAGATCGCCAGGTACCGCAGCCGCTCCAGCAGCGGGAGGTCCTGGTCCTCCGCCAGCTCCAGCACGCGCTCGTTGAAGGCGAGCCAGCTCAGCTCGCGGTCCGCGAACCGGTCCTCGGGCAGGGGCGCGAGCTCGTCGAGCGACGGCATGTGGTCGACGTCGGAGCCGACGTCCTCCGCGATGTGCTCGGCGATGTGCGCCGCGAGCTCGGGGTCGATCGTGCGGGAGAAACGTCCGCGCTCGTCCCGGGCCCGCAGCTCTGAGGTGCTCATGAAACTAGATCATGGCATCGTTCGGGCGGCCGTACTGCACGTCGACCGCGCTCCGTTCGAAGCCCGCCTTCTCGTAGATCGCGACCGCCGCGGCATTGTCCCCGTCGACGTAGAGCACCGCACGGCGGGCCCTGCCCGCGAGGTGCGCGAGCCCGACGTCGGTCAGCGCGGCGCCCAGCCCGCGGCCCCGGTGGTCGGGGTCCACCCCGACCGCGTAGATCTCGCCGTCGCCGCCCTCGACCTTGGTCCACATCGACCCCGCGAGGGTGCCGTCGGGCGCCTCCAGCAGGAAGAAGCCCGCCGGGTCGAACCACGGCTCGGCCATCCGGTCGTGCAGGTCGGCGACGGTGAGGCGGCCCTGCTCGGGATGGGTGGCGAACGCGCGCGCGTTGAGCGCGACCCAGGCATCGTCGTCCTGGCCGGGCACGAACGTGCGGACCGTGTAGCCGTCGGCGGGTCCCCCCGGGGCTGGCGCGGCCACCGGGTCCAGGGGCTTGGTGAGGAACAGCAGCTCGCGCACGACGGCGTAGCCCGCCGCCGCCGCGAAGGCGCGCGCCGGCGCGAGGTCCCCGTGGGCCCACACCCGCAGCGCCTTGCCGCGCTGGCCCGGGGTGCCGCCGAACTGGGGCAGGCGCGCGTCGCGCTCGGCGGTGCGGAGCAGGAGCCGCCCGACGCCGTGGTGCCGGTGCTCGGGATGCACGGCGAGCTCGGCGGAGGCGACGTCGCCTCCGCGGTCGACCTGGACGTAGCCGATCACCGCGCCCGCCTTGTTGTGCGCGACGGCGTGCGTGAGCCAGGGTTCGTCGGCCGCGAGCCGCAGGAGCGGCTGCTCGGAGAGCGGGGCGACGCCGTCGGCCGAGGTCGCGGCGTCGGCGAGCGCCCGGACCCCGGCCTGGTCGGCGGGAGAGAGCGGTCCGATGGAGAGCGGGGTACCCATGCGCACGCCTCCATCATCGCCGAGAGAGAGAGGGAAGCCCGCGAGGTAGAGAGCCCCGACCTCCCCCAACGCTCTCCACCACGCGGGCTCCCTCTCTGTCAGTCGTCCGAGGCCGCCGTGCGCGCGCTCAGGCCGGCCGAGATCAGGTCCATGACCGAGCTGTCCGCGAGCGTCGTCGCGTCGCCTACCTGACGGTTCTCCGCGACGTCCCGCAGCAGGCGCCGCATGATCTTGCCCGAGCGCGTCTTCGGCAGCTCCGGCACCACGAGGATCCGCTTCGGCTTCGCGATCGGGCCGATCTCCTTCGCCACGTGGTTGCGTAGCTCCGTCTGCACGGCCGCCGCGCCCTCCGCCGTCGACGCGCGGTCCGCGTGCTCGCCGCGCAGGATCACGAAGGCCACGACGGCCTGCCCCGTCATGTCGTCCGCGGCGCCCACGACCGCGGCCTCGGCGACGATGTCGTGCGACACGAGCGCCGACTCGATCTCGGTGGTCGACAGGCGGTGGCCCGAGACGTTCATGACGTCGTCGACGCGGCCCAGCAGCCAGATGTCGCCGTCCTCGTCCTTCTTGGCGCCGTCGCCCGCGAAGTAGAGGCCCTTGAACCGCGACCAGTACGTGTCCTCGTAGCGCTGCCGGTCGCCCCAGATGCCGCGCAGCATCGACGGCCACGGCTCGGTGAGCACCAGGTACCCGCCGCCGCCGTTGGCGACGGGGTGCGCCTCGTCGTCGACGACGTCGGCGCTGATGCCCGGCAGCGCCACCTGCGCGGAGCCCGGCTTGGCCGCGGTGACGCCCGGGAGCGGGCTGATCATGATGGCGCCCGTCTCCGTCTGCCACCAGGTGTCGACGATGGGCGTGGTGTCGCCGCCGATGACGCGGCGGTACCACATCCACGCCTCCGGGTTGATGGGCTCGCCCACCGAGCCGAGCACCCGCAGCGAGGACAGGTCGTACTGCGACGGGATGTCCTCGCCCCACTTCATGCAGGTGCGGATGGCCGTCGGCGCGGTGTAGAGGATGGAGACCTGGTACTTCTCCACGAGCTCCCACCAGCGCCCGCGGTGCGGGGTGTCCGGGGTGCCCTCGTAGATGACCTGCGTCGCGCCGTTGGTCAGCGGGCCGTAGACGACGTACGAGTGGCCCGTGACCCAGCCGATGTCGGCGGTGCACCAGTAGACGTCGTCGTCCTTGAGGTCGAACACGTTCTTGTGCGTGTACGCGGCCTGGGTGAGGTACCCGCCGGTGGTGTGGAGGATGCCCTTGGGCTTCCCGGTGGTCCCCGAGGTGTAGAGGATGAAGAGCGGGTGCTCGGCCTCGACCCACACGGGCTGGTGGTACGTGTCGGCGGACTCGAGCGCGTCGTCCCACCAGATGTCGCGGCCCGCGGTCCAGGCGGTCTCCTGGCCGGTGCGGCGGACGACGAGGACGTGCTTGACGGTCGAGGTGCCCTCGCCGGCGAGCGCCTCGTCGACGGCCGGCTTGAGCGCGGAGGGCGCGCCGCGGCGGTAGCCGCCGTCGGCCGTGATGACCAGCGTCGCCTCGGCGTCGGCGATGCGGCTGCGCAGGGCGTCGGCGGAGAAGCCGCCGAACACGACGGAGTGCGGGGCGCCGATGCGCGCGCACGCGAGCATCGCGACGACGGACTCCACCAGCATCGGCAGGTAGATGACGACGCGGTCGCCCTTGCGCACGCCGAGCGCGGCGAGCGCGTTGGCCGCGCGCGCGACGTCGCGCTGCAGGTCGGCATAGGTGACGGTGCGGGTGTCGCCGGGCTCGCCCTCGAAGTGGAGGGCGACGCGGTCACCGCGCCCCGCCGCGACGTGCCGGTCCACAGCGTTGTAGGCGGCATTGAGGGTCCCGTCGGCGAACCAGCGCGCGACGGGCGCGTCGGACCAGTCGAGGGTCTGGGTGAAGGGGGTGCGCCAGGAGACGAGCTCGCGAGCCTGGTCCGCCCAGAAGGTCAGGCGGTCGGCGGATGCGGCGTCGTACAGGTCGGCCTGCGCATTGGCCTGTGCAGCGAAGGCCGGCGCGGGCGGGAACGACCGCGTCTCGTGCAGCAGGTTCTCGAGGCCTCCGGCCTCGGGGGTGGGCGTGGTCAACGGAGAACCTCCAGCGTCGTTGCGAGCGGCGACGCGCCGTCGCGGTGCCGCGCTGGCGAGTGTAGACCTGGCGAGTGACCGCGCTCACAGGCCGAGATCACACCCGAGGTGGGGTCGTGCCTGCAGCGACGGTTCCTAGGGTGGGACCGTGAGCCTTCTGTTCGAGCCCCTGCGCCTGCGCGACCTGACCGTGACGAACCGCGCCTGGCTGGCGCCCATGTGCCAGTACTCCGCCGTGGACGGCGTGCCGAACGAGTGGCACCTGGTGCACCTGGGCGCCCGTGCCGCTGGCGGGTTCGGGCTGCTGCTGGCGGAGGCCACCGCCGTCGTGCCCGAGGGGCGGATCTCGCCGCAGGACGTCGGGCTGTGGGACGACGTGCAGGTCGCCGCGTGGCGGCGCATCACCGAGTTCGTGCACGAGCAGGGCGCCCTCGTCGGCGTGCAGCTCGCGCACGCAGGGCGCAAGGCGTCGACCTACCGGCCATGGTCGCCGGTGCAGGGTTCGGTCCCGGCCGCCGAGGGGGGCTGGCCGACGCTCGGCCCCACCGGCCTCGCCTTCCCTGGGTACGCGGCGCCCGCCGCGATGACGCCGGAGCAGGTCGCGGCCGTGCCCGAGCAGTTCGCCGCCGCGGCCGGCCGCGCGCACGCGGCCGGGTTCGACGTCGTCGAGCTGCACGCCGCGCACGGGTACCTGCTGCACCAGTTCCTCTCGCCGCTGACCAACCAGCGCACCGACGGCTACGGCGGCACGCCCGGCAACCGGGCGCGGCTGCTGATCGAGACCGCCGACGCCGTGCGGGCCGCGTGGCCCGACGGCAAGCCTCTCTTTGTGCGGGTCTCCGCGACCGACTGGACCACGGGTGGCCTCGAGCCCGACGATGTCGCCGCGGTGGCCAAGGAGCTGGGCGCCCACGGCGTGGACCTGGTCGACGTCTCCACGGGTGGGCTCGTGCCGGCGGAGGTCCCGGCTGCGCCCGGCTACCAGGTGCCGCACGCGCGCCGCGTGAGGCAGCTGTCGGGGCTCGTGGTGGCGGCGGTGGGCCTGGTCACGTCGGCCGAGCAGGCGGAGCAGGTGCTGGTCGACGGCGCCGCCGACGCCGTGCTGCTGGGGCGTCCGGCGCTGCGCGACCCGCACTGGCCGCTGCGTGCCGCGCGCGAGCTCGGGGACGCGGTGGCGTGGCCGCCGCAATACCAGCGCGGGGCCTGGCGCTAGGGCGCAACGGAGGGGCGAAAGGGCGCGGACGTGCTGGAACGCACGATTGCGGCACCCGGGAGTCGTAGTCGACCGGGTGCCGCGCTCGCCCAGAGGGCACAAATAGCAGGCGCCTTTGTCCTGCTCCGTCACGGGACCTGGCCCGCCGGAGTGTCCACTAAGGGGACTATCTTTGGCGTGGGTTCCGTGCCCTACCGATGTGTTGTTGTGACTCCATAACACGCCTGCTGCGTTCGTTCTGCAAGGCGGCCCGGCGCTCGCTGATCGGTGCCGGCGGTCAGCGTCGACGGGTCGCCCGCCACACCAGGACGCCCACCGCGGCCAGGGCCAGGGCACCCGCCACGACCAGCACCGGCGTCGGCGGCCGGAGGCCCGTGCGCAGGGCGACGGGGCGGGAGAACGCGAGCACGCCCCAGCCTCGCTCGGCCGCGAGCCGGCGGAGCGTGCGGTCCGGGTTGACGACGAAGCCGTGCCCGACGGCGTCGAGCATCGGGGTGTCGGTGATCGAGTCCGTGTAGGCGTAGGAGCGCTCGAGGTCGTAGTCGTGCTGCTCGGCGAGCTCGCGGATCGCGACGGCCTTGTTGTCGCCGTACGCGTAGAACTCCATGTCTCCCGTGTACTTGCCGTCCTTGACCAGCATGCGCGTGGCGACGACGTGGTCGGCCCCGAGCACGGTGGCGATGGGCTCGACCAGCTCGGCGCCCGACGCCGAGACGATGACGACGTCGTGGCCCAGCTCGTGGTGCTCGGCGATGAGGTCCACGGCCTCGGCGTAGACGTAGGGGTCGATGACGTCGTGGACGGTCTCGGCGACGATCTGGCGGACCTTCTCCACTTCCCAGCCGGCCGCGAGCTCCGACAGGTGCTTGCGCATCCGCTCGGTCTGCTCGGCGTCCGCGCTGCCCACCACGAACAGGAAGTGGGCGTAGGCGGTCCGCAGCACGTCGCCACGGGTCACGAGGCCACCCTGGTAGAACGGGCGCGAGAGGGCGGCCGAGGCGCTCGTGGCGATGATCGTCTTGTCGAGGTCGAAGAAGGCGGCGGCACGGCTCACCAGGCGAGCCTAGCGGGGGCGTGCGACGAGCACGGGAATTATCTCCCTCGTGTGCAGAACTCTTGTGCACAAGAGTTGTGCAGAGTTACTGTGCAGACATGTCGGAGCGTCCGTACACCCATGTCGACCTCACCGCCGAGTCCGTCAAAGTGCTCGCCCATCCGCTGCGCTCGCGGCTCCTGTCGGCGCTGCGGCGAGGCGGGCCGGCCTCCGCGACCGCGCTCGCCGCGGAGCTGCGCACCAACTCCGGAGCAACGAGCTACCACCTGCGCCGGCTCGAGGCGGTCGGGCTCGTCGCCGACACGGGCGAGGGCCGGGGCAAGGAGCGGCTGTGGGCCGCGACCACGCAGAGCCACGGCTGGCGCAACTCCGCCTTCGCCGACGACGAGGACGCGCGCACCGCGATGGGCTGGCTGGTCCGCGACTACCAGCACGGGTTCGACGCCCGGTACGCCCAGTGGCTCGATGTCGCCGAGACCTGGCCCGAGACCTGGCAGGACGCGCTCGGCATGGAGGAGGTCTGGGTCACGGTGACGCCCGAGCAGCTGACCGCGATGAAGGAGGAGGTCGAGCAGGTGGTCCTGCGCTACCGCGACGCCGGCAAGGGGGACGCCCGTGCGCGGCGCGTCGACCTCTACCACGTGTCGATGCCGCTCGACCTCGAGCTCGACCCGCCCGAGGAGGACCGATGACCACGACCCCGTCCGCTGCGCGCCGCGTGTTCCTGCTGCTGACCGCCACGCGCTGGTTCCCCGTTGGCCTCGTCGTGAGCGTGACGACGCTGCTGCCGATCGAGCGCGGCCTGACGGTCGCGCAGACCCTGACGCTGGCGTCGGTCGGCGGGTTCACGGTGTTCCTGCTCGAGCTGCCGACGTCGGGCACCGCCGACGCGCTGGGGCGCAAGCCCGTGCTCGTGGCCGCCGGGGTGGCCCAGGTGGTCGCGGCGGGACTGTTCGCTGCCGCGCAGTCGTTCCTCGTGTTCGCGGCGTCCGCGCTGGTCATGGGCGTGTTCCGGGCGCTCGACTCGGGGCCGCTCGAAGCGTGGTTCGTCGACACCGTGCACGTCACGCACCCGGGCGCCGACGTCGACCGCACGCTCTCGTTGCAGTCGGCCGTGCTCGGCGGGGCGATCGCCCTCGGCGCGCTCGTCTCCGGCGGCCTCATCTGGTGGCACCCCATCGCCGCGTGGTCCGCGCTCACGCTTCCGTACGTCGTCTATGCGGTGCTCGCCGTGGTGCACCTGGCGGCCGTGGCGCTGCTGCTCCACGAGCCCGCGCGCGACGGCGTCACGTCCCGCGGGCTCGCGGCGGCGGTCGCGGCGGCGCGGCGCGCGCCTGGTGTCGTCGCCGACGGGCTGCGGCTCGCCCGCGGCAGCCGGGTGCTGCGAGCGCTGCTGCTGGTCGAGGTGTTCTGGTCGGTGGGCATGGTGGTGTTCGAGTCGTTCATGCCGATCCGGCTGGGCGAGCTGCTCGGGAGCGGGGCACGCGCGGGCGCGGTCATGGGGCCCGTCGGTTCGGTGGGCTGGGCCGTGTTCGCAGGCGGAGCGGGGCTTGCCGGGCTGGCGGCACGTCGGTTCGGGGTCGCGCGGACGGCGCTCGCCGCCCGCGTGCTCAACGGGCTGGGCGCGGTGTGGATGGGGCTCGCGCTCGGTCCGGCGGCGCTCGTGGTCGCGTACCTGGCGACGTACGGGCTCCACGGTGCGGGAGGCCCGGCCTACAACACGCTGTTGCACCGGGAGGCGCAGGCGGGCAACCGCACCACGGTGCTGTCGATGGCGTCGATGCTCGGGTTCGCGGCGTTCGGTGTGGCGGCCCCCGTTCTGGGGTGGACGGCGGACGCCGTCTCGACATCCGTCGCGATGGTCCTGGGCGGCGCGTTCTCGACGGTGGGCGCGCTGTGCTTCCTGCCGGCGCTGCGGCGCGAGAAGGAGCTGCGAGCGGCCGGGTCGGTCGTCGTGAGCGTGTAGGGCGCGGGGAGGCTGCACCCAGGGAGATGCTCGGGCCGGTTGTGCACAGGTGACCGGCTCGGGTCGCGGCGACCAGCGCCCGCGACGCCAGGGTGGCGGCCATGGGAGATTCACCACTGGTCGCGGTCGTCGGCGCCTGCGGCGGGGCGGGCACCTCGAGCGTCGCCGCCGCGGTGGCGCACGGGCTCCGGCGCACGGGCGGGCGCGGCGTGCTCGTCGACCTCGACGCCGGCGGTGCCGGCATCGAGGTGCTGCTGGGCATCGAGGACGAGCCCGGCGCTCGCTGGCCCGAGCTCGCCGACGCGCGCGGCGACGTCGACGGCCGCGGGCTCCTGGCCGCCCTGCCGCGGTGGGGCGCCGTGCCGGTGCTGTCCGCGGCCCGGTTCACGCCCGCGGCGCCGGAAGACGACGTCGTCCTGGACGTGTGCGCGGCGCTGCTGCGCTCGGGGGAGGCCGTCATCGCGGATCTCCCACGGCCGGGTGCCTGGAGGACGGCGGCGCGGGCGCTGCTCGCCGACGCCGACGACGTGCTCGTGGTGACGCCGGCGACGATGACCGGTGCCGCCGGGGCGGTGGCCGTGGCGCGGGCGCTCGAGCGTGTTCCCGCGGGCGGCGGCGCCGGGCGCGTCCGGCTCGTGGTCCGCGGCCCGGGGCCCGGGCGGGTCGACCCCGCCGACCTCTCGGCGCTCACCGGGCTCGAGGTCGCCGCGGAGACCGGTGAGGACCGGTCGCTCGCCGGCGCGATCGAGCGGGGCGAGGGGCCGCGCGTGGGGCGCGGCACGCGGCTCGGCAAGGTGGGGGCGGAGCTGGCTGCGATGCTCGCCGGCGCGGCCCCCGGTCTGACCCGGGGCCGACGATGAGCGTGCTCGACGACGACCTGCTCGGTGACGTGCGCGGTCGGCTGGGGGTCCAGGACGTCGACGACGCCGCGGTGGGCGCCGCGCTCGCGGCGAGCGGGCGGGTGCTCGGCTCCGACGCGCTGCGTGAGCTGACCCGTGCGGCGCGGGCCGAGCTCGCCGGTGCCGGGCCGCTGCAGCCGCTGCTCGAGCTGCCCGGCGTCACCGATGTCCTGGTGAACGGCCCGCGCGAGGTCTGGCTCGACCGCGGGAGCGGGCTCGAGCGCGCCGGGCTCGACCTCGGTACGCCGTCCGCGGTGCGGGCGCTCGCGGTGCGGCTCGCCGCGCTGGCGGGGCAGCGACTCGACGACGCCGCGCCCGTGTGCGACGGGCGGCTCCCGGACGGGACACGGCTGCACGCCGTCGTCGAGCCCGTCGTCCCGGCGGGGGCGGCGGTGTCGTTGCGTGTGCTGCGTCAGTCGACGCTCGGCCTGGACGCGCTCGTGGCCGGCGGTGCGGTGCCCGGCGCGTGGGAAGGGCTGTTGCGCGGTCTGGTCGCACGGCGAGCGAACGCGCTGATCTCCGGAGGGACCGGCACCGGCAAGACGACGCTGCTCGCGGCGCTGCTCGGCCTGGTGCCGCACGACGAGCGTCTCGTCACCGTCGAGGAGGCGCGCGAGCTCGCGCCTGCGCACCCGCATGTGGTCCCGCTCGTGACCCGCCGGGCGAACGTCGAGGGCGCGGGGGCGGTCGGGCTCACCGAGCTCGTGCGGGCGGCGCTGCGGATGCGTCCCGACCGGATCGTCGTCGGCGAGTGCCGCGGCGCCGAGGTGCGTGAGGTGCTGCTGGCGATGAACACGGGGCACGACGGCGGCCTCGCGACGCTGCACGCCAACGCCGTCGAGCACGTGCCGGCGCGGCTCGAGGCGCTCGCGGCGCTCGCCGGGATGCCGCGCGACGCGGTGGCCGCGCAAGCCGTCGCCGCGGTCGACGTCGTGCTGCACGTGCGGCGCGAGCGCGGGCGTCGGTTCGTCGCGGCGGTCGGGGTCGTGGACCGGGAGCAAGACGGGTTCGTGGTCAACGCGGCGGCGCGGTGGGACGGGGCGAGCGCACGGCCGATCGTCGAGGACGAGCGCGCGTGGGAGCAGGTTACCGGGCGGTGGGAAGCATGAGCGGGGACGCGGTCACGGCGGGGGCCGCCGTCGCGATCGCCGTAGGAGCGGCGCTCGAACGCGCCGGGCGTGGCGCCGTCGCCGTGCTCGGCAGGCCTGCAGGCAACCGCGCTCGGGGCGGAGTCCGTGCGTGGTTCGAGGGGCGGAGAGGTGGGGTGGTCGCTCGAGGGTCCGCATCCCGGATCTGGGGCCAGCGCCGGCCCGCCGGAGCCGACCTCGGCGACGGAGGGGCGGTGCGGGTCGTCGTCGCGCAGGTCGCGGCGCTGCTGCGGGCCGGGGCTCCGCCCGGGGCAGCGTGGACGCGGGCGGCCGGCGTGCCGGTCGACGGGCTCGGGGTGCCCGACGTGGAGGCCCTCGCCGACGTCGTCGGGGATGAGCCTTCGCGAGCGGTCGCTGCGGCGACCCGCCTGGCGCTCACGGTCGGCGCGCCGCTCGGACGCGTGCTCGAGGCGGTCTCGGACACGCTCGCCGCGCAGGCCGAGGCCGCCGCCGAACGCGAGGCCGCACTCGCCGGCCCGCGTGCGACGGCGCGCGTGCTGTTGTGGCTCCCCGCCGCCGGGGCGCTGCTCGGCTGGGCGCTCGGGGCCGACCCGTGGGCAGCCGCGACCGACCGAGGCCTGGGGAGCGCAGCGGTGGGCGGCGGGCTGGTGCTGCTCGCGGCCGGGCGGTGGTGGACGGGACGGCTCGTCGAGGCCGCGCGGCAGGCGGGAGAAGCGGCGTGACGTCGACGTGCACGGCTGGCGGAGCAACGACATGACGGCGGCAGCGCTCGGCGCAGTCGTCGGGCTGCTCGCGGTCTCGCCGTGGGTGCTCATGTCGGTCGCGGCCCGACGGCGGTGCTTGCTGCTGGCGGTCGCGCCGCCTGCCGAGCGGGCGGCGGAGGTCGGAGCGGGAGTGGACGTGACCGTCCTGCTCGAGCTGATCGGTGCGGCCCTCTCCGCCGGTGCGGGCGTCCCGCGCGCTTTGCAGGCAACCGGGGACGCCGTCGGCGGAGTGGACGGCATGGCTCTCCGCGGCGTCGCCGCCTCCCTGCGGCTCGGGGCGCCGTGGACGGAGGCATGGGGAGGCGCGCCCGCGCGCCTCGCGGTGGTGGGCCGGGGGCTGCGGCCGGCGTGGGAGGAGGGGGCCGCTCCCGGTGCGGCGCTGCGCGCTGCGGGCGACGAGCTGCGGCGCGCCCGGCGCGACGCCGCGCGGACCGCCGCGGCGCGGCTCGGCGTGCGGCTCGTGCTGCCTCTCGGCGCGTGCTTCCTGCCCGCGTTCGTGCTGGTGGGGCTCGCGCCGGTGCTGCTGGCCCTGGGAGTCGATCTGCTCACGGGCTGACCGAGGGCCAGGCCCGCGGGTCGGCGCGCGGATAGGCCCGCGGGTGAAGGGCGTCCCGGCGATCGCCGGGTCGAGGGAGGCGTGGGGGCACCGTGCCGCCACGCCGACGAGAGGGGACGGCATTGGAGCAGAAGACGGGGGCCTACGGGCCCGAGGCGGGGATGGCGACGGCCGAGTACGCGGTCGCGACGCTGGGCGCGGCCGGACTGGCCGGGCTGCTGATCGCGATCCTCAAGAGCGACATGGTGCGGGGGCTGCTGGAGAACCTCATCACCACCGCCCTGTCGGTCGTGTGAGAGCGCCGTGACGAGTGCAGCGGCACGCAGGAGGCCCGGCGCCCAGGGCGAGCGTGGCGCGGTGACCGCCGAGCTTGCGGTGGGGCTTCCGGTCGTGGCCCTGCTGCTCGTCGCGGTGCTCACCCTCGCGGCCGCGTCCGGCGCGCAGATGCGCGCGCAGGACGCGGCCCGCGCGGGGGCGCGGGCTCTGGCGATCGGGCAGGACGAGGAGCAGGTGCGGCTGGTGATCGAGAAGGTTGGCGGACCGGAGGCGACGGCGAGGTTCGAGCGCGACGGGACGTGGGTGGTCGTGGACGTGTCGCGGCCCGTCGGCGGCGGCTGGTTCGCGAGCGCACCGCTGCGTGCCAGTGCGCAGGCGACGGCGTGGGTGGAGCCGTGATGGGCACAACAACACCGCATGACGCGGAACGCGGCGCCGGGACCGTGCTGGTCCTCGGGCTCGCCGCGGTGGTGCTCATGCTCGGGCTCGCGCTCGCCGCGCTCGGCGCGGCGCAACGAGCGCGAGGTGCAGCCCAGTCGGCCGCTGACCTGGGTGCGCTCGCCGCGGCGACGGCACTGCGCGACGGGCTCGACCCATGTGCCACCGCGACCGACGCCGTGGGCCGCAACCACGGGCTGCTGGCGGAGTGCGAGCCCGGGCCGGGAGGTGTCGTCGGCGTCACCGTGACCCGGGCCGTGCCCGCGATGCAGGCCTGGGTCGGCGGCGAGGCCCGCGCGCGGGCGCGGGCAGGGCCCCGCGTCGCCCGAATCAGCTCGGGTTGATGCCGAACAGGACCGAGCGCTCGCGGATCAGGCGGGCGCGGCCGAGCCGCGGCTTGTCGGACCCGTCGCGGATCACGCTGCCGGAAGCCTCGAAGTCGGCGAGGAAGTCGATCGCCCACGCGACGTCGGCGGGTGACGGGCTGAAGCACTCGTTGACCACGCCGGGCTGCTCGAGGTCGAGGCAGATCTTGCCGGTCATGCCGAGGTCGACGGCGTCGCCCGACTGCTCGCGGAGCACGGGGTGGCTCGTGCCGACGGTCGGGCCGTCGATCGGGCCCGTCAGGTTGCCGATCCGCGACGCGGTCACGAGGCGCGAGCGCGGGTAGGCCATCGCCAGCGGCTCGTTCGCGGCGCCCGTGTCCCGGCGGTAGTCGCCCGAGCCGAACGCAAGACGGAACACGCCCGGCGCGCGGGCGATCGAGACGGCCTCCTCGATCCCGAGTGCGGACTCGACGAGCGCGATCACCGGCAGGTGCCCGCCGAGCCGCTGGACCGTATCGACCACCTGGTCGGCGCTCTCCGTCTTGGCGAGCATGACGCCGCGCAGGCCGGGCGCGTCGCGCAGGGCACGCACGTCGTCGGCCCAGGCGCCGCTTCCCCGCTCGTTGAGGCGCACCCAGGCCTGGCCGCCGTGGTCGAACCAGTCGAGCACCTTGGCGCGCGCGACGTCCTTCAGAGAGTCGTCGACGGCGTCCTCGCAGTCGAGCACAACCTGGTCGGCGCGGGAGAGCTGAGCGGCGTCGAACGCGTCGTCGCGCAGGGCCGAGAGCAGCAGCCAGGAGCGGGCGTGAGCGGGGGCGACGCGGGTCTCCTCGCGGGAACGCCGCCGCTCGTCGAGGGATGTGTCCAGGGTCACTCCGGGGAGACTACGCCGTCGGGCTGGCTCAGGGACCTGTCGGGAGCACGGACCCGGTGCGCTCCTGCAGCACGACCAGGACGACGGCGAGCACGACGAGCAGCACCGCGAGCACCGCCGCCACGATCTTGACGACCGACCACGGGCGCTCGCCCAGCACCTCTCCGGTGAGCGCGTTGATCGCGACCTCGAACGTGCGCCCCGCGTACACGTACACCGCGAGCCACGCGGGCAACAGCACGAGCTTGTACGTGACGGCGCGGTAGTACGTGTCCATCGAGGTCACGCGTTGCTCGTCGCCGCCGATGTCATCGCGCACGTCGGCCTCGATCCGGCGGGCCATGACGGCCTTCGCCTCCTCGAGGCCGGTCTCCGGCTCGACGTCGTAGCGGAGGGTGTCGTGCCCGGCGAGGTAGTCGGGCGAGAACGGCACGGCGTCGCCGAGCGGCCAGGGCTCGAGCTTCCTGATGATCCGTATCGGCAGGGCGCGCGTCGCGACGACGAGCAGGTCGTCGAACAGCCGGCGCACGGTGCCGGCGGCCCGGTGCCAGCTCGTGCGCATCTCCTGGTGGGACTGGGCGCGGCCCTCGGAGTCGGTGGTGGTGACGGTCACCCAGTAGTGCTCGCCGCGCTGCCCGGTGTAGTCGGTCTCGGTGTCGGCGTCGAACGTCCAGTGCGGCACGTACGTTCCGCGCACGGACTCGGCGGTGCTGACCGAGCGGAGCGCGCGTGGCGCGAACCAGCGCGAGCGGGTCCACGCGACCAAGGCGGTGCGGGCGGCCGTGCGGTCGATGCCGAAGGGCAGGACGGCGTCGGGTACCAGCGCGCCACTGGACGCAGCCGTGTCCACGACGAGCGGGGCGCCGCAGAACGGGCACGCCTGCGACAGGTGCGTGCTCGTCGTCGTCGCGCCGCAGCGGGGGCACACCACCTGCAGGTGCTCGAGGTGCGCGACGGGAGTGCGCGGAAGCACGGCGAGCTCGTCGAGCGCGTGCTCGCGCACCTGACGCGTCGGCTCGGGGATGCCCTGCGCGTGCCCGCAGTAGCCGCAGCGCAGCACCCTCGAGCCGGGCTCGAACGCGACCGACGCCCCGCAGGCCTCGCAGGGGTACTGGAGGGTGGCGGCGGTCGGCGAGCTCACGGCGCCGCCGTCGGCGGTGCGGGCGGCAGCGGTGGCGGGACGCTACCGAGCACCGCCGCGAGCGCCGGCACCTGCGAGGCCGGGGTCCAGGCGGGCAGGCCCGCGTGCCAGACGAGCGTCTCGGCGCGCAGGGTTCCCGATGCCGCCGCCGCGGCCATCGCTGCGTCGTCGGCGGGTCCCTGCCGCTCGGAGCCGACGGCGAAGTACCACTGCGCGGCTGCCGGCAGCGACGGCGGCGTGAGCGGCGGCGTGGCTACGGGCACGCCGGCTGGGCGCGCGAGGGTGGCCGCCATCTGCTGCCCGACCGCCAGGCCGAGCCCGAGGCCGATGCCCTCGCCGGCCCCGCCGCCGACGTTCTGCGCGGCGTGGTCGATCGCGGTGGCGGTCTGGAAGCGGGTGAACGTGTCGAGGTCCCCTACCAGCCCGATCTGGGTGCGCTTGTCGAGGGCGGCCTCGACCTCTGGCGGCACCGAGATGTTCTCGATGACGAACCGGGGGATCGCGATGCCGAGCTCGGCGAGCTCGGTGGTCAGCGCCTGGGCGAGGCGGTCGCCGATGCCCTGCTGGTGCGCGGCGAGGTCGAGCAGCGGCACCTGCGCCGTCGCGAGCGCCGAGCCGATGCGGCCGACGATCGTCTGCCGCAGGTACTCGCCGACCTCCTCGGTGCGGAACTGCGGGTCGGTGCCCGCGAGCTGGCCGAGCAGGGCCTTCGCGTCGGTCACCTGAAGCGCGTAGGCACCGAAGGCGCGCAGGCGAACCATGCCGAGCTCGGTGTCGCGCACGATGACAGGGTTGACCGTGCCCCACTTGAGGTCGGTGAACAGGCGCGTCGTGACGAAGTAGACCTCCGCCTTGAACGGCGAGTGGAAGCCGTGCTTCCAGCCGTAGAGCGTCGACAGGATCGGCAGGTTGTTCGTCTCGAGGGTGTAGGTGCCCGGCGTGAACACGTCGGCCACCTGGCCCTCGTTGACGAAGACGGCGACCTGCGACTCGCGCACGACGAGCCGGGCGCCCATCTTGATCTCGTTCTCGTAGCGCGGGAAGCGCCACACGATCGTGTCGCGGCTGTCGTCCAGCCACTGGACGATGTCGATGAGCTCGCCCTTGAGCTTGTCGAACAGTCCCATCCGTCATCCTCCGTCGCGAACCTTGCCGGCAGAAAAGCCGTGGGCGGCCGATCCGGGAGGAACGTAGCAAAGTCGCACCGCCTGCGGGAGTGGGCTCCTGCAGGTCAGGAGGTCGGCGCGTGCCCGAGCACGGCGTCGAGCAGCGTGACGGCGGCCGCCTTGTCCAGCGGGGCGTTGTAGTTGCCGCACTTGGGCGACTGCACGCACGCGGGGCAGCCGTGGTCGCACGGGCAGGCGGCGATGGCGTCGCGCGTCGCGCGCAGCCAGGTGGCGCCGAGCTCGTAGCCGCGCTCGGCGAAGCCTGCGCCGCCGGGGTAGGCGTCGTAGACGAAGACGGTCGCCTCGCCGGTGTCGGCGTGCAGCTCGGTCGAGACGCCGCCGAGATCCCACCGGTCACACGTCGCGAGCAGGGGGAGCAGGCCGATCGACGCGTGCTCGGCCGCGTGCAGCGCCCCGGGCACGACGTCGGCGTCGAGGCCGGCCGCGCGCAGCACGAACTCCGGGACGGACCACCACACGGCCTTCGTCGCCAGCGAGCGTTCCGGCAGGTCGAGCTGCTCGGTGCCGAGCACCTGCATGTCCGGCAGGCGGCGGCGCTCGAAGCTGATGACCTGGCTGGTGACCTCGACGGGGCCGACGCCCCACGAGATCGGGCCCCACTCGCGCTCGCGGAGCTCCGCCGTCTCGTCGATCGCCACCGTCATCACCTCGCGCGACCACGTCCCGTGGTCCACGTCGCGGCGCACCACGAGCGCGACCCGGTCCTCGAGGTCGAGATGGTCGACGACGAACGTCGTGCCCTGGTGCACGTAGACCGCACCGTCGTGCACCTGCCCGTCGGCCGACCCGGCGTCGACCGTGCCGAGCAGGCGGCCCGTCGCCGCCTCGACGACCCGCACCGGCCGGCCGCCGGACCCGCGCAGGTCGGCCATGCCCGCCGCGGGCTGCGCGTGCGTCCAGTACCAGCCGGACGGGCGGCGGCGCAGCGCTCCGGCCTCGACGAGTTCGTCGAGGAGCATGCGCACCTGCTCGGGATCGCCGAACCGGTCGAGGTCCTCGGTGCGCAGCGGCACCTCCTGCGCGGCCGCGCAGAGCTGAGGAGCGAGAACGTAGCGGTTCGTGGGGTCGAAGACGGTCGCCTCGAGCGGGGCGTCGAACACCGCCTCGGGGTGGGTCACCAGGTAGGTGTCGAGCGGGTCCTCCCGAGCCACGAACGCGACGAGCCCTTCCGCGCCCGCACGTCCGGCCCGCCCGGCCTGCTGCCACAGCGACATCCGGGTGCCCGGCCAGCCCGCGATGAGGACCGCGTCGAGGCCAGAGATGTCGACGCCGAGCTCGAGCGCGTTGGTGGTCGCGAGACCCAGCAGCGCGCCCGTGCGGATCGCCTGCTCGAGCTCGCGGCGCTCCTCCGGTAGGTAGCCGCCGCGATATGCCGCGATGCGCTGCGACAGTTCTGTCGAAATCGGCCGCAGGTGGTCGCGCGCCGTCTGGGCGACCGACTCCGCACCCCGGCGCGAGCGCGTGAAGGCCAGCGTCCGGGCCCCGTGCGCCGCCAGGTCCGCGAGCAGGTCGGCGACCTCCGCGGTCGCACTGCGGCGCGGGTGGTCCGCGGCGCCGTCCGCTGTCACCACGGCGGTCTGCTCCGCCTCCGAGTGCGAGGCATCCAAGGGGTCAGGCAGCGCCCACGGGTCCCCGTCCGCGGCGACGTCGTCGGCCCCGGACCGCGAGAAGCCGAACGACGCCAGCTCCGGCGGCTGCCACAGCGCGACCGTACGCCGGCCCGACGGCGACGCGTCCTCCGTGATCGCGACGACGTCGTCGGGCCCCATCCCGAGCAGGCGCGCGGCGCTCGCGGCGGGCTCGGCCGACGTCGCGCTCGCGACGACGAACGTGAGCGCTCCGCCGCGATAGTGCTCGACGAGCCGGGCCAGGCGGCGCAGCACCAGCGACACGTGCGCCCCGAAGACGCCGCGATAGGTGTGCCCCTCGTCGACGACGACGTAGCGCAGCGCCCGCAGGAACCGTGACCAGCGCCGGTGGTTCGGCAAGAGCGAGAAGTGCAGGAAGTCGGGGTTGGTGAGGACGGCGTCGGCGTAGTCCTGGACCCAGCGGCGCTCCTCAGTCGGGGTGTCGCCGTCGCAGGTGGCGACGCGCAGGTCGCGGCCGGCGTCGTCGGGCATCGCGGCGAGGACGCGTTCGAGGGCGGCGAGCTGGTCGGCGGCGAGCGCCTTGGTGGGGGAGAGGTAGAGAACGGCGCCGCGTTGCTGTGGCGGGAGGGTGCGCCCGATGGCGGTCAGCGCGGGGAGCCAGAAGGCGAGGGATTTGCCGGAGCCGGTGGAGGTCGCGAGGGCGACGTGGTGGCCTTCCCATGCTGCTGTTGCCGCGGTGGCCTGGTGCACCCAGGGGCGCTCGACGCCGAGGGTGCGGTACGCCTCGACCAGCGCCGGGTCGGCCCAGGTCGGCCAGTCGGTGGTGACGCCCTCGCGCGCGGGGAGCGTGCGCAGGTGGGTGAGCCGGTCCGCTCGCGAGCCGCCGGCCAGGAGCACGTCCAGGAGCGGGTGGGCATCGGCGTCGGGCACGGGTTCCATCCTCCCAGCACGACGGTCGAGCTCTCGTTGACCGGTGCCATGGCTGAGCGGTACGACTTCTGGTATCGCACGCACCTCGAGGTCAACGGTTGGCTCGCCTGGACCTCCAACGGCGCGGCGGCCGGGTCAGAGGGCCTGGGCAGGCGCGTCGAGCCTATCGAGATGCGGCTGCTGCCGAAGGGGTCGGCTGGGCCTGCACAAACGGGGATCGACGCGGCGTTCCTTGTCGACAACGTTGACGGGAGCGACTACCTCCAGTTCCAGGCACACGTCCAGAACATCGGCTGGCAGCCGGGCGTGTCGGCCGGTCACGGCAGGATCATCGGTACCACCGGCCTGGGCTTGCGGATGGAGGCGTTCCGGGTCAACGGGTTCGACCCCTACTACGGGTTCGTCACCGCGCAGGCGCATGTCCAGAACGTTGGGTGGATGGCACCGGTGACCAGCGGCGGCGTCGTCGGAACCGTGGGTCGCGGCCTGCGTGTGGAGGCGATCCGCCTCAGCCTCGAGAACACGGCGTACAGGTCCCTCTACAAGATCTACTACCGGACGCACGTGCAGAACATCGGCTGGACCGGCTGGGCGAAGGACGGCGAGCCGTCCGGATCAGCAGGTTTCGGCTACCGAATGGAGGCCATGGAAGTGCTGATGCTCAACAAGTACGAGCCCGCGCCCGTCGGCACCGGGCTGCCTGCCTTTGCCCAGCGGGGCTAGGCTGCGACCCCTTCTCGGCGTGATGGCGGAGCGCTAGGCTCCACCGCCATCGGCCGGACGACCGCTGACCTGCGGTGGAGCGGTCCTTCAAGACTGGAGTCTCCATGTCTGCACGTTCAGCACTGAACCAGAACGTCCTGGCGCGCATCTTCCGCGCGGTCGCCGCGGCGATCACGATGGGCGCGCTCGCCGTCGCTTGCCTGGCACTCGGCGCTGCCCCGGCCTCGGCCGCGGACACACAGGCGACGACACTGACCGTCACTCCGCACCTGCCGTGGTGGGAGGGAGGGGTCTTGGACGGGGACGTCATGCTCACCTCCGCGGATGGCGCACGCGTCTATGACAAGGCGTGGGTCTACGTCGACGGGGTGGTTCGCGGCTGGAGGGGGACCAGTGACGGCGTCGAGCTCGAGTGGAAGAGCGTCGCACCTGGCCCCCACGAGGTTCGCGTCGAGTTCCGGGGAACTGACGTCTATGCGCCGACTGAGTGGGTGGGCACGGTCGAGGCACAGGCACCGAACGTCACCACTGTGGTGAAGGCAGTTCTCGCAGACACCGTGCCGCAAGAGACGGTCATCGTCCCGATCCATGTGACAGCTCCTAACGGTTCGCTGGTTCAGGGTGGCGTGCTGGCGGATGTCTTCGCTTCCCAGGGACCGACCCTGCCGGAGAGCAGGTGCGCTGGCACGGTGCAGTGGGCGGCGATCAACGATGGTGAGGGGTCCGTTGCCCTAGAACTCGGCTACTGCCCCCCTGGTACGGCGAAGCTCGTTGTGACGTTCGCATCTGGTCGGGAGTTCAAGCCGGCCGACTTCTCCAAGACGATCACCATCGGACTGCCGCTCGCCGCGCCAGTGCCGACGATCGTCGGCGCTCCGAAGGTGGGCGCAACACTGACGGCCCAGCCGGGGAACTGGACTGCGGGCGCTGCCCTCACCTATCAGTGGAGTGCCAACGGAACGACGATCACGGGCGCGACCGGGAGGGCGTTCACCCCGCGTGCAGCGCAGGTTGGCAAGAAGATCACGGTGACTGTCACCGGGAGCAAGCCGACGTACCGGGACGCGTCCAAGACGAGCGCTGCCACCGCGGCGGTCGCGTCCGCGAACGTTCAGCTCGGCTACCAGGGCCATGTTCAGAACATCGGCTGGCAGCCGTGGGTCACCGGCGGTCAGATCGCGGGCACGACGGGGCGGAGCCTCCGCGTGGAGGCGTTGCGGTTCCGCCTGAACAGCCCGGCGTACGCAGGCGGCATCACCGCGAGCGCGCACGTGCAGAACGTCGGCTGGATGGCGCCGGTGGCCACGGGTGGGGTCGTCGGCACGCAGGGTCGTGGCTTGCGGGTCGAGGCGTTCACCATGCAGCTGACCGGTGAGATGGCCAAGCACTACGACCTGTACTACCGCACGCACGCACAGAACTTCGGCTGGCTGGGGTGGGCGAAGAACGGCGCTCGGTCGGGCACGGCCGGCTACGCGTACCGGTTGGAGGCGGTGGACGTGCGGCTGGTCGTCAAGGGCGACCCGGCGCCATCGGGCACGGGGTTGAAGGCCTTCTACCAGCGCTAGGTGCACGCTCCGTTGCGACATGCCTGGCCGGCCGTTGCGCTGCTCGCGGCTGAGGGGGGCCGGGCGAGGCGCTCGCCGAGACCCACGGGCCGTGCTTGTCCACGAGGTCGGTGCCGAGCGGGCCACTGCTGAACAGCCACACGGGCCGGGCGGCGAGCTCCTTGCTGTGCTATCGGGCGAACTTCGCCGCCGACTTCAGCCAGTGCAACATGTGGGCCGCGCCGCCGAGCACGACCGCGTCATAGGGCTCCACCTGTCTGACTTCCTCAACTAGCCGGACGTCAGTGGACAGCCCTGCGGCGGTGGGTGTGAATCGCCACTTCGGCTCTACCCATGGTCGAGCTGTCACGGTAGGTTCCGTTTCCTCTGACTCCGCAGGTCAGGGCGCCGCTCGGTCACGTCAGTTCGAGCAGGCGACGTTGCCTGAGATCCGGAGCTCCGATGCCCCACTCGCGCCCTCTGCGCGCCCGCCGGCTTGCCGTCGCCGTTGCGGCACTCCTGTGCCTCGCGCTGCCCGGTCCAGCAGTCGCGGAGGAGCCGTCGCCGCCACAATCCTCACGCACCGCATTTGTGCAGGCTGGCACCCCGACGCCCCGCGGCGGGCGGCTCGCCCTCTGGGCCACGACTACGGGCACCGACGCCGAGGGCGATCTGGAGAACTACGGCGTGCGGCGCTGGCCCGATGAGAGCACCGGGCCCACCCACGTCGCGCTTGCGACAAGCCCGAAGTCCGGGACGTTCGACGGCGCGATCACCCTCGTGCTCCGGAGCGACGGCACCGTCGAGTCGGTCGAAGGCGGAGCATCCGTGCCGGAGCTGCCGACCGGACTTCGTTACACGGCTGTGGCCGCTAGCGTGCGGCACGGCTATTTGCTGCGGTCCGACGGCGTCGTGGTGTCGGCACCCGTCGAGGCGGCGCCGGTCGTACCCGCCCCGCCGCTGCCAGACGGGATGACCTATGTCGCGATCGACGCCGGTATCGGCCTCGTGGCCGTGCGATCCGACGGCGTGATCGTGAGCACGGCCGACGCCGCGGGGTGCACGGCAGCGATGACCCCCGCGGGAGGGCTTCGATACACGGCGATCAGCGTTGCGGAAGGCGACCGGTCCTGGGTCGCGCTGCGGTCGGACGGGGCCGTCGTCGGCTGCTTCGTTGATGGTCAGGCGCGGGTTCTGATCCCGCCTGACGGCCTGACGTACACGGGTGTGGAGTCCGGTGAGCGGTTCGGGCTCGCGGCCCGGAGCGACGCTGCGATCGACCAGTTCGGTCCGGGGACGAGCCCGTCGCCGTCGTCGTCGGGCGGGACCATCTCCCCGACGCCGCCGCCTCGTGTCCCGGCCGGTCGGTCGGTCACGGCATTGTCGACGGGGATGAACTCGGAGAGCGGCATCGGGGACGCCGTCGCGGTGCTCGACGACGGCTCCGTGCTGACCTGGTCGCTTTACCACGACGCCGCCCCCGCGCCGAACGCGATCCCTCCCGGCTTCGGCGTCACGGCAGTATCGCAGCTGCGTTACGGCCGGCTCGCGATCGTCGAAGGGGATCTCGTCGAGACACGGCTCGACGTCTCGATCACGCCAGGGCAGGCCAAGGTCAGCGTCACAGCTCCCGGTGTCCCTGGCTTCGCTCCGCGTGGCACGGTCACAGTGAGCTTCGTCGGTGACGAGGGTGTGCTCACGCCGATCGCAGGGGCGTGGTGGGAGGACGGACGCGCCGCGCTCACCGACGGTGTCGCCTACGTCGCACTGGACTCGACCTATGAACCGCGCCTCACGCCGGGGACACACGGTCTCGAGGTGCGGTTCGACGGGCCCATCGCACGCAGCGCAGTCATGCGGGCTGAGTACGTCGTGCCGCCGCCTGCTCAGCTGTCTATCGCGGCCGTCGACATCCCGCCTCCTGCACACGTGGGAAGCCACCCTGAGTTCCACATCTCGGTCGTCACGGACGACGGGAACCGGCCGCAAACATTCGTCCACGCGGCGGTCGACGGGGAGCCGTACGACAGCACCTACGCAAGCTGGTACACCGACGATCACGCGGATGCGCTGCTCGGTATCGGCAACGGGCTTGCCGCAGGGCCGCACCGGCTCGAGATCTACGCGTCCTCCGACACCATGTATCGGTACGGCGGCTATCAGGACTCCCCGGTCTGGTCAGGGACGTTCGAGGTGCTGCCGGAGCAGGCCACTACCCTCCGGGCCACGCTTCCTGTCGGAGCGCGCTACGGCGGCGAACCGGGGTGGGACGTCAATCTCAGCCTCTCGCCGGAGGACGGGTTCGACGACGGCGACTTCCGGTATTTCCCCGTCGACGTCACCGTCAACGGGCGCGCATTGGGAACGCAGAACCTCTCGGCATACGGCGGTACCGCCGCTGCGACGTGGGCCGTGGCGGTCAACGACCTGAAGCCCGGCCCGAACCCCGTCACGATGGACTTCGCGGGAGACACAGGCCTTCTTCCGTCGACGTGGACCGGGAACGTGGTGCTGCCCCCGACGGTGCCCACGGTCGTCGCTACGCCCGAGGGCTCGTGGGTCGAGGGAACCGCACCTCGGCTGCGGGCTGAGGTGACGGTCACCGACCTGTTCGTGGACAGGGAGACGTATCCGATCGACGGTGTCACGGTGGCCGTCGACGGACACAAGGTGCTGGACGCCCCGAAGTTGGTTGCGGGGACGCTGCAGCTGCCAAGCCCGCTGCCTCCGGGCGAGCACGAGGTGACCGTCGCGTACGCGGGCGACCTGCCGCAGGCGGCCGCCGCCTCGCGGACGATCACAGTGCTCGTCGCGCCGCGCGCGAAGATCACCGGGAAGCCCGTTATCGGGGCGACCCTGACTGCGCTGCCAGGAACCTGGCCTGCCGGCACATCGCTGGCGTACCAGTGGAAGGCAGACGGCAAGGCGGTCGCAGGGGCGACGTCCCGGACCTTCGTCCCGCGCGCTGCTCAGGCCAGCAAGCGGATCACGGTGACGGTGATCGGCACCAAGTCCGGGCGCGCGAAGTCGTCGAGCACGAGCACGGCGACGGCAGTGGTGGCGTCTGCGAACGCCCAGCTCGGATACCAGGGGCACGTGCAGAACATTGGCTGGCAGCCGTGGGTGACCGGCGGTCAGATCGCCGGAACGACCGGGCGCGGCCTGCGCGTGGAGGCCCTGCGCTTCAGGCTCAACAGCTCGGCCTACCCGGGTGGGATCACCGCGTCGGCGCACGTGCAGAACATCGGCTGGATGGCCCCGGTCGCGACCGGCGGTGTGGTGGGCACTCAGGGTCGCGGTCTGCGGGTGGAGGCATTCACGATGCAGCTGACCGGTGAGATGGCCAAGCACTACGACATCTACTACCGAACGCACGCGCAGAACTTCGGCTGGCTGGGCTGGGCGAAGAACGGCGCGCGGTCGGGTACCGCCGGGTACGCGTACCGGCTCGAGGCGGTGGACGTCCGCCTTGTCGCCAAGGGCGACCCGGTGCCTTCGGGCACCGGGCTGAAGGCCTTCTACCAGCACTAGACACCGCCCTCGATCGGCGAGCGCCACCGAACGCTCCTCGCCGCAAGTTGCTCATCTGACAAGAGGTTGACGTGCCGAATCTCGCATCCAGCGGGCGCCCACGCCATCGTGCGCGCCTGACGTCCTCCGTTGCCCTCGCTGCCCTTGTCTGCGGCCTGCCGCCCATGGCGGCCCACGCCGATGTGCGGGACGAACTGTCGCCAGTCACCGAGCCAGCGACGCCTCCAGCTTTTGTGCAGGCGGGGACGCCCGCCCCCCGGGGCGGCCGGCTCGCCCCGTGGAGCACGGCGACGGGCATGAACGCCGACTCGGACCTGGAAATCTACGGCGCACGGCGTTGGCCGGACGAAGGCACCGGTGCCACTCATGTGGCGCTGGCAACCCATCCAGGCTGGGGAGTGCCGAACGGCGTGACCACTCTCGTTCTTCTGAGCGACGGAAATGTCGAGTCGGTTGAGGGTGGGGCTGTGGTACCCGATCTGCCGCCCGGCCAGCGTTACTCCGCTGTCGCTGCGAGCCCGTACCAGGGGTATCTCCTCAGGTCCGACGGTGCCGTAGTTTCGGCGCTTCTCGAGGGAGTGAAGGACCAGCCCGCCCCGCCGCTCCCCGAGGGGAAGACCTATGTTGCGATCGACGCCGGAGTCGGCCTTGCGGCGGTCCGGTCCGACGGGGTCATCGTCACGACCTTCGGCGGGGCGTGCGAGGCCGCGATGCTCCCCGAGTCCGGGCTCCGGTACACCGCGATCAGCGTGGCGCAATCGAGCCGTTCCTGGGCTGCCTTGCGGTCCGACGGAGCTGTGGTCAGCTGTCTCGCGGACGGTGTCGCTCAGGTGTTGCTCCCTCCTGAGCACACCGTCTACACCGGTGTGGAAGCCGGCGAGCGCTTCGGGCTCGCCGCGCGGAGCGACGGCGTCGTGGACCAGTTTGGTCCGGGGACCGAGCCGGCGGAGGGCGCGGGCGACCCTGTCCTCGCGACGCCGCCACCGACCGTCCCCGAGGGCAGGACGGTCGTGGCCCTCTCGGCGGGGGTCGGGGAGTACGGCATCGGTGATGGCGTGGCCGTCCTCGACGACGGGTCTGTGCTGACCTGGTCGCTCTTCAACGACGACCCCCCGACGCCGGATGCGGTCCCTCCGGGCCTCGGCATCACCGCTGTGTCCCAACAGCGGGAGGGCGCCCGGCTCGTGATCGTGGCGGGAGACCTCCAGACGTCGCATCTCGACGTTTCAACCTCATCGGGTGCCGTCACCGTCCGCGTGACCTCGCCCGACTTCACTCCGCGCGGGGTGATCACGGTGGGCTTCGCCGGGGACGACGGAACGGTGACACCGATCCCCGGGTCCTGGTGGATTGAAGGGCAGGCCGTCCGTGTGGACCTGCCCGCCGAGCCGAGGCTCACACCGGGACCGCACCTTGTCGAGGTGCGATTCGAGGGACCGCCGGCGCGCAGCGCGGTCATGCGGACCGAGTACGTCGTGCCGCCGTTGACGCAGCTGTCCATCTCGTCGGTCGATGTCCCTCCGACCGCACACATGGGGAGCCATCCGAAGTTCCACGTCTCCGTCGTGACAAACGACGGGAGCCGCCCACAGCCCTTCGTCAATGCAGTGGTCGACGGCAAACCGTATGACAGCATCTATGCGACCTGGTATGGCGTCGACCACGCGGACGCGTATCTCAGCATCGGCTACGGGCTCTCACCGGGTACGCACCGGCTCGAGCTTTTTGCGTCCACCGAGCCGAACCAGTACGACTACACCGACGCGCACGTCTGGTCGGGAACTTTCGAGGTGTTGCCGGAGCAGGCCACGACTCTGAGCGCGACGCTGCCGGCGTACGCCCGGTACGGCTTCGTCAGCTCCTGGATCCTGACCTTTGGGCTCAAGGTCGACGACGGGTTCGACACGGCTGACCCCTCGAGCCTCGATCTGCCCGTCGACGTCACGATCAATGGCACAAGCCGTGGCCAAGCATCTCTGCTGGGGCTCCCGGGCTCGCGGACCGCCGGCATCGGCATGGACGTCGGCGAGCTGAGACCCGGTCCGAACGCGGTCACTTTGCGGTTCGCCGGACTCCCAGGGCTTCTTCCGTCGACCTGGAGCGGGACCGTCGTGATGCCACCGACGTCGACCCGCGTGGGCGCGTCACCAGTGCAACCGTGGGTTTCAGGATCGCCCATGCGGCTCGACGCCGAGATTGTCGTCCCCGACCGCTTTGTCGAACGCGAGGTCTATCCGATCAACGGGATCACTGTGGCCGTCGATGGGCGCAAGGTCTTGGACGACGCGAAGTTCCAGGCCGGGAGGCTGTCACTTCCCACCTCGCTGTCTGCGGGTCGACACGTGGTCGTCGTGTCCTATCCCGGCGACCTTCCTCAGGCGACTGGATCATCGACGACGTTCGCCGTGGATGTCGCGCCGACGGTCAGCGTGACAGGGAGCGCGCTGGCGGGAGCGATGCTGACGGCGCAGCCGGGCACGTGGGTCTTGGGGACCGCGCTGAACTACCAGTGGAAGGCAAACGGTGCGAACGTCGCGGGGGCGACGGGCAAGACGTTCGTGCCGCGGGCGGCGCAGGTGGGCAAGACGATCACAGTGACGGTCACGGGGAGAATGCCGGGCGCCACGACCATCTCCAAGACCAGCGCGGCCACCGCCGCGGTCACGGCCGCGAACCAGCAGCTGGGCTATCAGGGTCACGTGCAGAACATCGGCTGGCAGCCGTGGGTGACGGGCGGTCAGGTCGCGGGCACGACCGGTCGCGGTCTGCGGGTGGAGGCGCTGCGGTTCCGGCTCAACAGCCCGGCCTACTCGGGCGGCATCACCGCGGCCGCGCACGTGCAGAACATCGGCTGGATGGCCCCGGTGGCGACCGGTGGCGTGGTCGGCACGCAAGGCCG
The DNA here is from genome assembly GCF_049852175.1 of Xylanimonas sp. McL0601. GTDB lineage: Bacteria > Actinomycetota > Actinomycetes > Actinomycetales > Cellulomonadaceae > Xylanimonas. The sequence continues at coordinate 3,765,683 of NZ_CP187527.1, read as the reverse complement.
CGGACTGCGGGTCGAGGCGTTCACGATGCAGCTGACCGGCGAGATGGCCAAGCACTACGACATCTACTACCGCACGCACGCGCAGAACTTCGGCTGGCTGGGGTGGGCGAAGAACGGGGCCCAGTCCGGCACCGCCGGGTACGGGTACCGCCTCGAGGCGGTGGACGTGCGGCTGGTCGCCAAGGGCGATCCGGCGCCGTCGGGCACAGCGCTCAGAGCGTTCTATCAGCGCTAGCCGCGTCCCCGAGGGAGGGGCGGAGGGCTGCCTTCCAGACGGCTTGCACGGTGCTCTCAGCAGGCACTACGTTCGGCGCTGCTGCGGACGAGCCCCTCGGGACAGCCGTTCCTGCCGGGGGCGTTCCCCGTTGCACCCGACCGGCGAGATGGCCAAGCACTACGACATCTACTACCGCACGCACGCGCAGAACTTCGGCTGGCTGGGGTGGGCGAAGAACGGGGCCCAGTCCGGCACCGCCGGGTACGGGTACCGCCTCGAGGCGGTGGACGTGCGGCTGGTCGCCAAGGGCGATCCGGCGCCGTCGGGCACCGGGCTGCGGGCTTTCTACCAGCGCTGACCGAGGGATGTCTTGGCAGAGTTCCGTGAGGTTCTGAACCCTCGTATTGCCATCCTTCCGATGCCCGCGACCTGCCCGGACGCGGTGTCCACGGCGTTGCTCAGGACCGATACGATCCGTGCGCTGCGGAGCAGAGACGTGCGAACCGCCCAGGTCCTGCCCAGCTTTGACCGGGCGCGGATGCTCGGGTGAAGAGGTTCAGATGCGTGCGTCGTCGGCTTCTCGTCGTTCGGTTCGTCGTGCCGTGGCATCGGCCCTGATGCTGGTCGCTGGGCTGACGGTGCTTGTCAGCAGTCCGGTGCAGGCTGCCGGAACGCCCACGCTGTCCTTCCGGGGGCACGTCCAGAACATCGGTTGGCAGCCCTGGGTCACGAGCGGTCGTGTCGCCGGGACGACAGGGCGCGGTCTGCGGCTCGAGGCGCTGCAGCTCAAGCTGGACGCGCCGGCGTACCCGGGCTCGAGCGTCAGCGCGTGGGCGCACGTGCAGAACATCGGCTGGATGGACCCGGTCACGAACGGAGGGGTGGTCGGCACGCTGGGGCGTTCGCTCCGCGTCGAGGAGCTCACCCTGAACCTGCAGGGCCCGATCGGTGCGGACTACCAGATCTACTACCGGGCCCACGTCGAGGGCATCGGGTGGACGGGCTGGGCGTCGGACGGCGAGCTGGCCGGGACGTCCGGCTGGGGCCTGCGTATCGAGGCGCTCGAGGTGCGCCTCATCCCGTACGGGGCGGCGACTCCCGCGAAGAGCCGGTCCTCGTATGACATCACCCCCGCGGGGCCCGAGCAGTTCGGGTACAGCGCCCACGTGGAGAGCATCGGTTGGCAGCCGTACGTGGACGGCGGGGTCGTGGCTGGAACCTACGGGCGAGGGCTCCGGATGGAGGCCATCCAGTTCCGCCGCTACGGCCTGAGCTACGACGGCGGCATCAGCGCGACCGCGCACGTCCAGAACCTCGGCTGGATCCCCCAGGTCCCGTCCAACGCGAACTGGATGGTCGGGACGCAGGGACGCGGCCTGCGCATGGAGGCACTCACGCTCGCGCTCACGGGCGAGCTGGCGAAGCACTACGACGTCTACTACACGGTCCACGTCCAGAATCTCGGCTGGCTCGGCTGGGCGAAGAACGGCGAGCGTGCCGGGTCCGCGGGCTATGGGTACCGGATGGAGGCGTTCGTGATGCAGCTCGTTCCCAAGGGCGGTCCGGCGCCCGGCGGCGTCGTCGGCCCGGCGTTCCGGCAGGCTTCCTGAGCGGGTGAGGGCGCGTCGCGGTGCGTTCGCCCGGTGAAGCCGCGGTGGCCAGGGGTTTGCGCGCTGCGACGAGACGTTCAGGGCAGCCGACCTCTGATACCGGACGCGGCCCCGTGAGGTTCGGCTTGCTGGGCTGGGCGAAGAACAGCCAGCAGTCCGGTGCGGCGGGGTATGCGTACCGGTTGGAGGCGGTGGAAGTGAACCTCGTCGCGAAGGGCGACCTGGCGCCGTCGGGCACCGGGGTGAATGCCTTCTACCAGCGCTGACGCGGCCCACGCTGCGCAGAGCCGACGGCCCCCAGGCACTTCCCAGCGCTTGAACGTCACGCTACTGTCCACTCGCTGAGTCCAGGGTCCGCGGGCGTCGCTCGGTCAGCTCAGATGAGAGCCAGGCACCGCCGCCTGAGAACCGGAGCCACGATGCCCATCGCGTCCTCCCGCCGAGCTGGCCGGCTCGTCGTCTTTGTGCTCGCTCTCCTCACGGCACCGGGCTTGCTCGGCGTGGTTCCGGCGCAGGCAGCGACCGCACAACCAGTGACCGTGACCGTGACGCAGGTGGGCGACTGGTACCAGGCTGAGGGGCGGGCGACCAACCGCACCAGCGCCGAGCGGTCTGCGCTGCGGCACGGGCGCCTCGACGACTGATGCCGCGGCCCTAGCGTCCCGGACCGCTGTCGGGCGGACAGATCGCGCGCACGACGGGCCGCGGTCTGCGGGTCGAGGACGGCGGGCTACGCCTACCGGTTGGAGGCGGTGGACGTGCGGCTGGTTGCGAAGGGCAGACCCGGCGCCGTCGGGCAGCACCGGACCCGGGCCGTCGGGCAGCACCGGGCTGCGGGCGTTCTACCAGCACTGAACGCGCCAGGAGGACCATCGGCTCTGGCGTGGGGCCCGAGAGGCCTGGACGATCGACGCATGGATCGAACCCCGGCTCATTCTGCGTGCCTCGTCGCGACCTCAGCCCTGGCGTTGGGTGCCGCTCTGCTCACCCGCCGCATGACCCAGACGTGGGGCACGCTCGCGGGCGAGTCCGACGCCGAGCTGCCGGGTGACGGCATCCTTCCGCGGGCCGGCGTCGTCGCGACGCGTGCGGTGGGGATCGCGCCGCCGCCGCGGGCGGTGTGGCCGTGGCTCGTGCAGCTCGGGTACGGGCGCGGCGGGTTCTACAGCCACGACCGGCTCGAGCGGATGGTCGGCCTCGACATTCACTCGGCCGACCAGATCGAGGACCGCTGGCAGGGGCTTGCGGTCGGGGACCCTGTGCATCTGGCGCCACAGGTCGCGCTGCGCGTGGCCGAGCTCGCGCCGAACGAGCACCTCGTGCTCGAGGGGGCCGACTCGCTGCCCGGCGCGGCGGCAGCGCCCTACGAGTTCACGTGGGCGTTCGTGCTGCACCCGGTCGGGGCGGGCACGCGGCTGCTGGTCCGCGAGCGCTATCGGCCGACCGGGCTGAGCGGGCGTGTGCTCGCTGAGGCGGTGCAGCCGGTGAGCTTCGTGATGACGGCGGCAATGCTGCGTGGGATCCGGCAGCGGGCGAGCGGGCGGTAGCGTCGGCCGGATGAGGCTCCACCACGTCCAGGTCGCGTGCCCGCCCGGCGGCGAGGACGCCGCCCGCCGCTTCTACGCCGAGGGCCTCGGCCTCACCGAGGTGCCCAAACCGCCCGCGCTGGCAGGCCGCGGCGGCGCGTGGTTCCGCGCGCACGACGGCGAAGGCGCCGTCGTCGCCGAGGTCCACGTGGGCGTCGAGGACCCGTTCACCCCGGCGCGCAAGGCGCATCCGGCGCTCGTGGTCGACGACGTCGCCGCCCTCGACGCGGTCGCGGCCCGCCTCGTGGCGCTCGGCTTCGAGGTGAACCGTCGCGAGCGAGAGACCTTCGATGGCTACCTGCGCTTCCACGCGTTCGACGGCGCGGGTAACCGCGTGGAGGTGCTGACGCCTATCCCTTGAGCACCTGCGCCATCGCCCGCGACAGGTACCAGGGATCGACGACGGCCGTGAGCTCCCGCGCCGAGTGCATCGAGAGGATGGGCACCCCCACGTCGACGGTCCGGATCCCTAGCCGCGTCGCCGTGATCGGCCCGATGGTCGACCCGCACGGGATCGCGTTGTTCGACACGAACTCCTGGCTCGGCACGCCCGCCTCCGTGCACGCGGCCTGCCAGCGCGCTGCGCCGTGCGCGTCGGTGGCGTAACGCTGGTTGGCGTTGATCTTGAGGATCGGTCCGCCGCCGGCGACGGGGTGGTTGGCCGGGTCGTGGCGCTCCGGGAAGTTGGGGTGCACGGCGTGGCCGACGTCGGACGACACGTGGAACGACGCGGCGAACGCCCGCGCGCGGTCCTCCGCGGTGGCGCCCAGTGCGCCTGAGATGCGCGTGAGCACGTCCTCGAGGAGCGGGCCAGCGGCCCCGGAGCGGGACTCGGAGCCGATCTCCTCGTGGTCGAAGGCGGCGACGACGAGGATCGACATGGTTTCGACAGGCTCAACCACCGCAACGCCCAGCAGCGCCGTCAGCGCCGAGTGCGTCGACAACAGGTTGTCCAGCCGCCCCGACGCCCACAGCGCCCCGCCCGCCCCGAAGACGCGCGGCGCCTGCGTGTCCGCGACGACGACGTCGTACCCGCCGATCGCGGCCGGGTCGACCCCGGCGCCGCCGCCGGCCGTCGCGGCCAGTGCGGCGAGGACGTCGGCGTCGGCAACGTCGCCGAGCCCCCAGACCGGCTGCGTGTGCCGCTGCTTGTCGAGCGTGAGCCCCTCGTTGACCGACCGGTCGAGGTGGACGGCGAGCTGCGGCAGCCGCAGGAACGGCCCGGTCCGCACCAGGTGCTCGCTCCCGTCGAGCAGCACCAGGCGCCCGGCGAGCTCGAGCTCGCGGTCCAGCCACGAGTTGAGCAGGGGTCCGCCATAGATCTCGACGCCGGCCTGCCAGAACCCGTGCCCGCCCGTCGTCGGGCGCGGCTTGAGCTTGAAGCCCGGGGAGTCGGTGTGCGTGCCGAGGATCGTGAACGGCGTCGTCGCCCCGGCGTCGGCGGGGAGCGTGAACGCGACCGCCGAGCCGTCACGCACGACGACGTAACGGCCGCCCGGCGTGATCCCCCAGGCGTCCGCCTCGTCCAGGTGGGTGAACCCGGCAGCCTCCGCGCGGCGGGCGATCTCGGCCGCGGCATGGAACGACGACGGCGATGCGACGACGAACGCCCCGAGGTCTTCGGTGTGGACGCGTGCGGCAGCGGGGACGGTGCTCGTGGCCATGCCCGCAGTCAAGCACGACCCCCGGGATTTCCGTGCCTGGGACGCCCGTCCCAGATCTTGAGACTTCTTGAGCGGTTCACTCTGGTTTACCGGGCGCGCCCTACGTTCACGCCATGCCTGATCGACGCCTACCCCGAGCCCCGCAGCCGCAGGTGCTCGCCGACTCCGACGACGCTCTGGTGTTGCGCACCGACGTGCTCGTGATCGGGGGCGGACCCGCCGCGACCTGGTCGGCGATCAGCGCCACCGAGGCGGGCGCGCGCACCGTCCTTGCCGACAAGGGCTACTGCGGCACCAGCGGCGTCGCCGCCACCGCAGGCACGGGTCACTGGCTCGTGCCGCCGGACGTCGTCCGCCGGGACGAGGAGATCGGCGCGCGTGAGGTGCAGGGCGGATACCTCACCGACCGCACGTGGAGCGACGCCATCCTCGACGAGGCCTGGTTCCGCACCGAGCTCATCGACGGCTGGGGCTACCGCCCCGCCCGCGCCACGCCACGGCCGCCGACCTTCGCGCTCCGTCCCGGCGACCGGACGTTCGCCGGGCAGTCGCCCGACTACCTGCGGTTTCTGCGTGGCCGGACCAAGCGCGGGGGCGCGCGCATCCTCGACCACAGCCCGGCCCTCGAGCTCCTGGTCGACGACGACGGCCGCGTGCGCGGCGCCCGCGGATACCAGCGTCAGCTGGGCCGCCCCTGGACCGTGCTCGCGGGTGCCGTCGTGCTCGCGACCGGCGGTGTCACGTGGAAGAGCCACTCGCTCGGCTCCGACGTCGACACGGGCGATGGGCACCTCATGGCAGCCGAGGTGGGCGCCCACTTCTCCAGCATGGAGTTCTCGAACTTCTACGGGATGGTGCCGCTCGGCACCTCGATGGACAAGAACGGCTTCTTCGTCCGAGCGTCCTACTGGGACCACGAGGGCGTGCCGATCCACTACCGCAACCTGCACGAGTCGCGGGCCGAGCTGCTCGCAGCCTCGCTGCGCGGCACGATCACGGCTCAGTTCACCCAGTTCCCGCCCGAGACTCGCGCCCGCGTGCGCGAGAGCATGCCGAACTTCTTCATGGTCACCGACAAGCTCGGCGTCGACCCGTTCACGCAGCGCTTTCCGATGGACTGGGTGCAGGAAGGCACCGTCCGCGGCACCGGCGGCATCCACCTGCGCGACCGCGACGCCTGGACCGGCGTGCCGGGGCTCTATGCCGCCGGCGACGTCACCGCACGCGACAAGCTCGTGGGGGCGGCGACCGGAGCGGGTGGCCCCAACCTCGCGTGGGCGGTGGCCACGGGCACGTGGGCCGGACACGCCGCCGCCGGCGCCGCCGCGCGGACCGACGACGTCGCCCTCACCGCCCTTCGCGGGTCCGGCGAGCGCGGCCTGCGGCCCTCGTCGGCCGGTCGCCGGACGACGTCGGCGAGCGGCGGCGAGGCCTGGCGTGACGTCGTCGCCGCGGTGCAGGACCACATGCTGCCGATCGACCACGCCGCGTTCCGCGACGACGCGAAGCTCGCAGCGTCGCGGTCCGCGCTCGACGCCCTCTGGGAGCAGGACGCGCTGCTGGTGCCCGCCGCCGGCTGGGCCGGGCTGGAGGCGATCCGGACCCGGGAGGCTGCCGCCATGCTCGCGACCGCCCGCTGGGTGGTGCGCGCCGCGCGCGAGCGCACCGAGACCCGCGGGATGCACACGCGGACCGACCACCCGGCCACCGATCCGGCCCAGGCGCACCGGCTCCTCGTCGGAGGCCTGGCCGAGCCCTGGGTTTCCGTGGACCCCGAGGCGCCGGTGACCGGCGCCCTCGCAACCCTCCCCGCACAGAAGGAGGCCTCGTGATCGAGGTGATCGACCCCGTCCGTTGCACGAAGTGCGACATCTGCGTCCGGGTCTGCCCGACCAACGTGTTCGACGCCGTTCCTGACGGCGTCCCCGCGATCGCCCGGCACTCGGACTGTCAGACCTGCTTCCAGTGCGAGGCCTGGTGCCCGGCCGACGCCATCTTCGTCGCGCCGTCCCGCACCCCCGCCGCGCCGGGCTCGCCCGAGACGGACCGCGACCACCTGGCCGAGAACGACCTCCTCGGTCTCTACCGGGCCCGCGTGAGCTGGCGCCGCTCCTCTGCCGCCGTCGACACCCACTGAACAGACCTTCCTCGAGCTTCTGAACCGGAGAACCCCATGAACCGCAGCCTCACCCGCAGGATCCTCGGCGCGACGGCCGCCGCTCTCGTCGCCGTCGCCACCGCCGCCTCGCTCGCCGCGTGCGGCGGCCCGTCCGCGGCGGCGGACGCCGGCTCGCCCACCTCGGGCGGCACCCTCGTGCCCCTGAAGGTGGGCGCCCCCTGGAACGGGACCGCCGGAAAGACGCCGACAGACACCGGCACCTTCGGCTACGCCGTCGAGAAGGGCCTCGCCGAGCCGATCCTCGAGAAGTACGGATTCACCTACGAGGGGTTCGCGGCCTTCAACAACGGCCCGCCCGTGGTCCAGGCGCTCGAGTCCGGTGACATCCAGGTAGGCCTCATCGGCGACACGCCCGCCGCGCAGGCCAAGGCGAGCGGCATCGACGTGCCGGCGCTGTCGATCGCCAAGCCGTCCTCGGACATCTGGTTCCTCGGCAAGGTGGGTGGCGGAGTCGAGTCCGTCGCCGACCTCAAGGGCAAGACCGTCGGCCTGCAGTTCGGGTCGAACTTCGACAAGTACGGCCGAGCGGTGCTGGAGAAGGCCGGCATCCTCAAGGACGTCAAGATCGTGAACCTGCTCTTCGCCGACGCCCTGCCCGCCCTGCAGCGCGGCGACATCGACGCCGTGCCGCTCCCCGCGACCACGGCCGGCATCTGGCGCCTCACCGACGACTTCCCGGTCATCTCCAAGGCCAGCGAGGACGACCCCGAGCTGCTCGCGACGTCGGTCGCACTGACCTCGCGCGAGGCCGCCGACGCCCACCCGAAGATCGCCGAGGCGGTCTGGGCCGTGCAGCAGGCCGGCATCGACGCGATCCAGTCGGACCACGACGCCTACGCCGCGTGGGTCGAGCAGGCGACGGGTGCGCCCAAGGCCGTGGTCCTCGCGGCGAACACCTGGAAGTTTGGCACCGAGCGCCTCGACCCGGACGGTCTCAAGACCGTGCAGTCGACGCTCGACTACCTCGTCGACAACGGCACCGCGCCCCGGGCGTTCGACGTCGCCACCTGGGGTCTCCAGTGACGGTCCGCGGCGGCGACATCGCCGTGCGGGCGAGCGTCCCCCTGCTGCTCCTCGCGGCGTGGGCGGCAGGCTCGGCCTCCGGGTCGATCGACCCCAAGGTCTTCCCGGCACCCTCGTCCGTGGTGACGGCCTTCGTCGACCTCGTGCGGACCGGCGTGCTGTGGGACAACCTGTCGGTCTCGCTGGTGCGGGTCGCCGTCGGGTTCGCGATCGGTGGCGCGCTCGGCGTGACGCTGGGCGTCATCGCGGGCCTGTACCGGATCGGCGACCAGCTCCTCGACCCCACGCTGCAGATGCTGCGCACGATCCCGTTCCTGGCGATCACGCCGCTGCTCATCCTGTGGTTCGGCATCGACGAACGGCCCAAGATCCTGATCATCGCCGCGGCCGCTCTCTTCCCGCTGTACCTCAACACCCACAGCGGCGTGCGCAACGTGGACCGCAAGATCCTCGAGGCCGGGCGGGTGTTCGGGCTGCGGGGTGCGCGGCTCGTACGGGACGTGATCCTGCCCGAGGCGACCCCTTCGATCCTCGTGGGCCTGCGCGTCTCGCTCTCGACGTCACTGCTCGCGCTCATCGTGGCCGAGCTGACCAACGCGCCTCAGGGGCTCGGGTTCCTGATGACATCGGCGCAGCAGTACTTCCAGACGGACGTGCTGGTTGTCGTCGTCGCGATCTACGCGGTGTGGGGCCTCTCGGTGGACCTCGTGGTGCGTGGCGCCGAGCGCGTGCTGCTGCCCTTCAGACGGATCGGAGTCCGGCGATGACCATGGTGGTCCAGGCGGCGCCCACCGCCGGGGTGAACGCCGACGGCGTCGTCAAGCGCTTCGGCACCCGCACGGTGCTCGACGGCTTCTCGCTCGACGTCAGGCCCGGCGAGTTCCTCGCGCTCCTCGGCGCGAGCGGCAGCGGCAAGACGACGTTCCTGCGCATCCTCGCCGGCCTCGAGCAGGCCGACGGCGGAACGGTGTCCGCGCCGCGCGAGCGGACGGTGGTGTTCCAGGAGCCGCGCCTGGTCGCCGCGAAGCGCGTCCGCGAGAACGTGCTGCTCGGCCAGGCCGGCACGCCGGCCAACCGTGAGGCGGCGTCGCGGGCGCTGTCCGAGGTGGGGCTCGCCGGCCGTGAGCGAGCCTGGCCCACCACGCTCTCGGGCGGCGAGGCGCAGCGCGTCGCGCTCGCCCGCGCCCTCGTGCGCCGGCCCGGCCTGCTGCTTCTCGACGAGCCGTTCGCGGCGCTCGACGCGCTGACGCGCATCAAGATGCAGGCCCTGGTCGCCGACCTCGTGCACGAGCACCGCCCCGCGGTGCTGCTGGTCACGCACGACGTCGACGAGGCGATCCTGCTCGCCGACCGCGTGGCGGTGCTGCAGCAGGGCAAGGTCGGGTTCGAGATCGAGGTCCCGTTCCCGCGCCCGCGCAGACGAGGTGTGCCCGGCTTCGGCGACCTGCGACGCCGGCTGCTCGGGGAGCTCGGCGTCGACGAGTCGATCGGGTCCGAGTAGGGGCAGGTCAGGGAGGCGGTGACCCGGACGGGGTCACCGCCTCCGAGTCGCCGGCGCCGGGCCGTCGGGCCGCGACGATCCTGGGCGCGCTCGTGACCGCCGTCACATTGTGGGTACACTCCCCGCATCCCGCCGTCAACGGCGCCGGCGGGCCTTTCATCGCCTCGGGGAGGCGTCGTCAAGGAGGACGGATGCTCACACTCGGTACCGGCAGCATCGCGATCGTCGCGGTGATCGCCGTGATCGCGCTGGCCGCCTTGGCCTGCGCTTTTGTGCTGCGGCGGCAGGTGCTCGCCGCCGACGAGGGCACGCCCTCGATGCGGGAGATCGCCCTCGCGGTGCAGGAGGGCGCGGCCGCCTACCTCAACAGGCAGTTCCGCACGCTTGCCCTGTTCGCCGTCGTCGTGTTCGCCCTGCTGTTCCTGCTCCCGGGCGACGGCGGCGTGCGCGTCGGCCGGTCGATCGCGTTCCTGTTCGGCGCCGCGTTCTCGGCGACCATCGGCTACCTGGGCATGTGGCTCGCGGTGCGTGCGAACGTGCGCGTCGCCGCGGCGGCCTCACGGCCCGGCGGCCGCAACGAGGGCGCGCAGATCGCGTTCCGCACCGGCGGCGTCGTCGGCATGTGCGTGGTGGGCCTCGGCCTGCTCGGCGCTGCGCTCGTGGTGCTCGTGTACCGCGAGAACGCGCCCGTCGTGCTGGAGGGCTTCGGCTTCGGCGCGGCGCTGCTCGCCATGTTCATGCGCGTCGGCGGCGGCATCTTCACCAAGGCGGCCGACGTCGGCGCCGACCTCGTGGGCAAGGTCGAGCAGGGCATCCCCGAGGACGACCCGCGCAACGCCGCGACCATCGCCGACAACGTGGGCGACAACGTCGGCGACTGCGCCGGCATGGCCGCCGACCTGTTCGAGTCCTACGCCGTGACCCTCGTGGCAGCGCTCATCCTGGGCCGTGCCGCGATGGGCGAGAAGGGCATCGTGTTCCCGCTCATGGTCACCGCGATCGGCGCGTTCGTCGCGCTGCTCGGCGTGCTCGTGACCCGCATCCGTGGCGACGAGAACGGCCTCAAGGCCATCAACCGCGGCTTCTACATCTCGGCCGTCGTCGGCGCGGTCCTTGCGGCGATCGCCGCGTTCGTCTACCTGCCGTCGTCGTTCGACGAGCTGCACGGCACCGCCGACCTCGGCACCCTGCACGGCATCTCGTCCGACCCGCGCCTGGACGCCGCCCTCGCCGTCGCCATCGGCGTGGTGCTGGCGGGCGTGATCCTGTGGATCACCGGGTACTTCACGGGCACGACGTCGAAGCCGACGCTGCACGTCGCCGCGACCTCGCGCACGGGCGCCGCGACCGTGGTGCTCTCGGGCATCGGCGTGGGCTTCGAGTCGGCCGTCTACACCGCGGGCATCATCGCCGCCGCGATCTGTGCGGCGTTCCTCGTGGCCGGCGGCTCGGTCTGGCTTGCGCTGTTCCTCATCGCTCTCGCCGGCTGCGGCCTGCTGACCACCGTGGGCGTCATCGTGGCCATGGACACGTTCGGGCCGGTGAGCGACAACGCGCAGGGCATCGCGGAGATGTCGGGCGACGTGGACGAGGAGGGCGCGAAGACCCTGACGGACCTCGACGCCGTCGGCAACACCACCAAGGCCATCACCAAGGGCATCGCGATCGCTACCGCTGTGCTGGCCGCGACGGCCCTGTTCGGCTCCTACGCCGACGCCGTGGAGCGCGCGCTCGGCGCCGTCGGGCACCGCGGCGCCGGGCTGGTCAACTCGATGCTCAGCTTCGAGATCATCTCGCCCGTCACGCTCGTGGGCGTGATCCTCGGTGCCGCGACCGTGTTCCTGTTCTCCGGCCTCGCCATCGACGCCGTGACCCGGGCCGCCGGCGCGATCGTCTACGAGGTGCGTCGCCAGTTCCGCGAGCACCCCGGCATCATGACGTTCGACGAGCGGCCCGAGTACGGCAAGGTCGTGGACATCTGCACGCGTGACTCGCTGCGCGAGCTCGCGACGCCGGGTCTCCTCGCCGCGTTCGCGCCGATCGCGGTGGGCTTCGGCCTCGGCGTGGGTCCGCTGGCCGGCTTCCTCGCGGGCGCCATCAGCGCGGGCGTGCTCATGGCCATCTTCCTGGCCAACTCGGGCGGCGCCTGGGACAACGCCAAGAAGATCGTCGAGGACGGCGCACACGGCGGCAAGGGCTCCGAGGCGCACGCGGCCACCATCATCGGCGACACCGTCGGCGACCCGTTCAAGGACACCGCCGGCCCGGCGATCAACCCGCTGATCAAGGTGATGAACCTGGTCGCCGTGCTCATCGCCCCGGCCGTGGTGACCATGAGCGTGCCCGACGACGCCAACCACTGGCTGCGCATCGGCCTGGCCTGCGTGGCCGCCGCCATCGCGTTCGGGGCCGTGATCGCCTCGCGGCTGCGGGCCGCCCGTGCCGACCGCGAGTCGGTGGCCGCCGCCGAGGCGGAGGCTGCGGCCGCGGCCGAGGCAGCGGCTTCGCAGGCGCTGGCCGAGGCGGACGCGGAGGAGCTCCGCCCGACCCGCCGCTGACGACGCGACCCGCGCCCGTTCGACAGAAGGTCCGGAGCTCGGCCGCAAGCGCTGCCGAGCTCCGGACCTTCGTGCCGAAGAAGCCGGGGTTGAACCCGTTACAGGCCGGTGCGCCCGTCGATGCACTCCCGCAGGAGGTCGACGTGGCCCATGTGCCGCGCGTACTCCTCGACCATGTGGATCATGACGTCTCGCGCCTCGACGGTGCCGTCACCGAACGGGACCTCACGGTCCATCTCCTCGGACCAGAACACGTCGTCCGCGGCCTCGACGGCCTGGTGCCACTCGCCCCAGGCCTCGGTCACGCATGCGTCGCTCGCCGTCGCGCCGTCGAAGTCGTGATCGGCCACGCCCGGCAGCTCGAACGGCGCCGACGTGTGGTCGCCGCCCAGCACCCGCTGGAACCAGTGGTGCTCAGCGTTGGCGAGGTGCCGCACGATGCCCAGCAGCGACAGCGTCGACGGCGGCACCGAGCGGCGGGCGAGCTGCTCGGTGCCGAGCCCCTCGCACTTCATGACCAGCGTCATGCGGTAACGGCACAGGTACTCCCAGACCGTCTCCTTCTCGCCCACGGGCTCGGCGCCGGTGGTTCGAGGGTCGTTTTCGGGGTCGACCCACAGGCCTGTCGTCGTGGACGTCACGCGCGGAGGATGACGCCTGCCGGGCGTCGCGGTCAAGTGGGCGTGGGCGGCCCTTCTCCCCTCCGGGACTCCGCGCTACCCTCCCGGCGTGAGCAGAACCGCGACATCGCAGGCCCCCGGCGGGCGCGCGCGTCGTGGTGTCCGGATGCCGCAGGCCCCGAAGCTGCCTTGGACGCCGCCCGCGCCCGACGCCGGCGCGTCGCCGATGCCGTCGTTCCAGGACCTGCTGGGCGGTGCGCTGGGCCGGCAGACGCCGCAGGTGCCGGAGGCGCCGGCTCTGCCACAGCCAGCGGCGGAGCCCGAGCAGTGGCACGGAGCAGAGCCGGTGGGCTGGCCCGAGGCAGAGCCGGTGCCCTGGCCCGAGGCACAGCCGGAGGCTGACCCGGCCGGCTGGCCCGAGCCGGAGCCGGAACCGGCCGCGGCCGGCTGGCCCGAGGCACCGCCGGAGCCTGACGCGGTGCGCTGGCCCTCGCCTGGCCCGGAGGCGACGCCCGAGCCGTCGCGCTGGCTCAGGACCGAGTCGAGCCCTGCGGCGCTGCCCTGGTCAGAGGTCGCCCCCGACCCCGCGCCGGATCTCGCTCCTGTCCCGACCGAGACCCCAGCTGCTGCTCGGAGGCGCCCCAGCCTTCCCCGGCTCCGCCTCCCCGCACTCGTCAGCGGCCGCCTCGGCGTCCCCCGCATCCTCGACCACCGCCTCACGCTCGTCGGGGTGACTGCCGTCGCGCTGCTCGCCGGGGTCGGTGCCGGCGCCGTGCACGGGCTGATCGCCGCGCCGCCCCCCGCCGCCCCGGCTTCGCCGGAGCAGTGCGCCGCCGCGCAGGTCGCCTGGACGGAGTCGGCGTCGAGCCAGGTGGCGATGTCGGCGGACAAGCCGGTCACGCTGCGCACGGGATTCCTCGGCGCCTCTGCCGCGCTCGACCACGTCACGCCGCCACCGGCGGTCGCCGCCGACTGGAAGACGGTCAAGACCTACGTCGACGCCGTCGCGAAGGCCGTCGACCCCGTGGACCCCCTCGACGACGCGGGGATCACGACCGCCGTCGGTGCCGCGATCTCCCGCCTGGACACGGCCGCCACCACGGCCGCCTCGGCCCGCGTCACCGCGTACCTCCAGGCCGGTTGTGTGAGTTGAGCGCCGTCCGATTTCACCTGGTGCCCCGGGTGGGTCACGATGGACGGATGCTGCCCGCACGCCTCGTCCCGTCCCGCGGCACTACCCGTGCACGCGCCGCGGCGGCCCTGGTCTCGGCGGCCGTCCTCGGCACCGCCCTGCTCGTGGGCTGTGGCCCGTTCGGGGCCGCGATGTCGGAGCCGTCCGCCGCCCCGCTCCCGGCGGCTCCCGTGACGGTCGGGCCCGACGTCGTCGTCCCTGAGTCCGACGGCGGTGGCGCGCCCGCCCCGTCGCCGTCGCCGGACGCGTCGCCTGCGGCCGGCGAGACGAGCTGCACCGAGGTGCAGGCGGCCTGGAACGAGACGAACCAGGCCCTGGTGAACCTCAGCGCCGACCACCCGCGCGCACTGGTCAACAGTTTCCGCGTCGCGGGTGAGGCGATGGGCAAGGTCGAGGCCCCCGAGGCGATCGCGAAGCCCTGGGCCACCATGTCCGACTACCTGAAGCGGGTCAACGCCGCTCTGGAGAACGTCGACGCCGACGACGCCGCGGGGGTCTCCGGAGCGATGGCCGACACCGTGTCGGCCGCGGACACCCAGGCCGCGACGGCGGCCGGCGAGAAGGTCACGGCCTTCGTCGCCGCGGGTTGCAAGAGCTGATGAGCGCCCCCGCCCCTGCCGCCGACGACGGCGCCCTCGCCGCGCTGCGCGGAGACCTCGAGGCCGCGTCCTTCACCGTCGACGGGGTGGCCGACCTGCTCGGCGAGCTCGCCGCCGCTGCTTTGCACCGTGAGCAGGCCGTGCCAGCGCGCCGTGCCGTCGAGTCCGCCGTCGGCGGCCGCGCCCCCGGCGCCTGGGACCCGCGGGCCACGCTCGCCCGGCTCTTCCTGCTGGGCGGCGAGGTACCCCGCGCGGCCCTCGACGCCGCGCTCTCCACCACCGGGGCGGAGGGTGCCACGCGCGCGGGCCTCGTGGTCGCAGCGGGCCAGGACGACGACGACGGCGTCCGCGCCGCCGTCGACCTGGCACCGTACGCGGCGACCGACGCCGGCGGCGACGTCCAGTGGTGGCTCGCCTCCGACCTGGGTGAGCTCGCCCGCGGCGGGGCCATCGCCACCGACCACGTGCTCGGGGCAGGCGGGGCGTCGGTCACGCTCGCGCAGGTCACGATCCGCGAGCAGGTACGCCGGGTGCTCGACCTGGGCACCGGCTGCGGCATCCAGGCGCTGCATGCGTCCCGGCACGCCGGCACCGTCGTGGGCACGGACATCTCCGCGCGGGCGCTGGCGTTCGCGCGGTTCAACGAAGGGCTTAACCTCGGGCGCCAGGGCGAGTGGGACCTGCGCCTCGGGTCGATGCTCGAGCCGGTCGAGGGCGAGCGCTTCGACCTCGTGGTCTCCAACCCACCGTTCGTCATCACGCCGCGCTCCGGCGCGGCCGGGCGCGCGGTGCACGACGCCCTCGGCGACTTCGAGTACCGCGACGGCGGCCGCGCGGGCGACGACCTCGTGCGCGACCTGGTCACGGCCGTCGGGTCCGTGCTCGCCCCGGGCGGCACCGCGCAGCTGCTCGGCAACTGGGAGCACCGGCGCGGGCAGGCGTGGACCGAGCGGGTCGGCGAGTGGCTCGACGCCTCCGGGCTCGACGGCTGGGTGATCCAGCGCGAGGTGCTCGACCCCGCCGAGTACGCCGAGACGTGGATCCGCGACGGCGGCACCACCCCCGATCGTGACCCCGCCGGCTGGGCGGCGGCGTACGGGGCGTGGCTCGACGACTTCGCGTCGCGCGACGTCGAGGCGATCGGGTTCGGCGTCGTCACGCTGCGGCGCCCCACCACCGACCGCGAGCGCCTTCGCCGCCTCGAGGAGCACATCGGGTCCGTGCGCCAGCCGCTCGGCCCGCACCTGGCGGCGTCGCTCGCAGCGCACGACTGGCTCGCCGCACGTCCGGACCCTGCCCTGGCGGACACGAGGCTGGAGGTCGCGCCCGACGTCACCGAGGAGCGCTACCTCACCCCGGGCCTGCCCGACCCCAACGTCGTCGTCGTCCGGCAGGGCGACGGGCTCGGGCGGGGCGTGCACGCCTCCACGGCGCTCGCCGCGCTGGTCGGCGCGTGCGACGGCGAGCTCACCGTCGGGCAGATCGCGGGCGCCATCGCGGCCCTGTTCGACGTCGACGCCGCGGCGCTGCGCGCGGAGCTGCTTCCCGCGGTGCGCGGGTTGGTGCGGGACGGGTTCCTGCGCCCGACCTGAGCGGAACGCGCCGAGCCGTCGCGCGCCCCGTCCCGGTCGATCACCGGGCCCCCACATCCCTTCGTTACGGTTTCCCCATGCTCGACGCCACCCGAACCCCGCCCCGGTACGACGCGCCCGACGCGCGTCCCGTGCCGCGCACGGGTCCGCGCGTGCTGGCGGCGGTCGTCGCGGTCGTCGCCGTGCTGGCCGTGCACCTGACGTGGTACGTGTTCGTGGCGACGGAGGCGGGCCAGCGCATCGACAGGCTCGCCCTCGCCGGCGCGCAGCACGGGCAGTACGAGCTGTGGATCCTCGCGGAGCCGGTGCTCGGCGTCGTCTCGGTCGCCTTCGTCGTCGCGGGCATCGTGGCAGCGATGGCGATCGCGCTGGTCCGACGCCGGTGGGCGCTCGCGCTCCAGGTCGCGCTGCTGGTGGGCGGTGCCAACGCGACCACACAGATCCTCAAGCACTACGTCTACGACCGCCCGCACCTGCTGCCCGGCTGGAACGGCGCCAACACGCTGCCGTCGGGGCACACGACGGTGGCGGCCTCGGTCGCGGCGGCGCTGCTGATCGCGGCGCCGCGTTCCTGGCGGCCGACGGTCGCGGTGGTCGGCGGGCTGTGGACGGCGGCCACGGGTATCTCCACGCTGGTGGGTCAGTGGCACCGCCCCTCCGACGTCGTCGCGGCCCTGCTGGTGGTGCTCGCGTGGGGCGGCGCGGTCTGCGCGTTCGGCTCGCGCTCCTCGCTCGACGTCGCCTCGCGGCCGGGGGACCGGATGCGCTCACCCAGCTCGTACGTCACCGCCGGCCTCATGGCACTGGCCGGCGTGGGCGCGGGGGTCATGGCCGGCATTGCGCTGACCGACCTGGGGACGCGGGTGCAGGACCCGCCCTTCGAGGGAGACATCACGGCCTACGCCGGCGGGGTCGCGGGGGTGCTCGCGGTGACGGCGGTCGTGTTCGCCGTGCTTCTTCTCGTGCGGCAGGCGACGGCCCGGCCGGAACGGCCCTGATTTCACCCGCTGTCGAGCCCCTCCGGGCCGGTCGTCAGACGCCCCGCTGGGGACAGAGCGCGGCGGTGGCCCGCGGCCGCAGGTAAGGTGCCCGCACGTCGAGGGCGTACCGTGAACTTCCGCGGCGCGCCACCCGGCCCCGCAACGAACCCTCCCGGAGAGCAGGAACGGATGCCACGCAAGCTCGTGATCGTCGAGTCGCCGACCAAGGCTCGCAAGATCGCCGGCTACCTCGGGGACGACTACGAGGTGGAGGCCAGCGTCGGTCACATCCGTGACCTGCCGCAGCCGTCCGAGCTGCCTGCGGAGATGAAGAAGGGCCCGTTCGGCAAGTTCGCCGTCGACGTCGACAACGGGTTCGAGCCGTACTACGAGGTGTACGCGGACAAGAAGGCCAAGGTCCGCGAGCTGAAGAAGGCGCTCAAGGAGGCCGACGAGCTCTTCCTGGCCACCGATGAGGACCGCGAGGGCGAGGCCATCGCGTGGCACCTCATCCAGGAGCTCAAGCCCAAGGTGCCCGTGCGCCGCATGGTGTTCCACGAGATCACCCGTGAGGCGATCCTGCGGGCGCTCGCCACGACACGCGACCTCGACGAGCACCTGGTCGACGCGCAGGAGACGCGACGCATCCTCGACCGCCTCTACGGCTACGAGGTGTCCCCCGTGCTGTGGCGCAAGGTGCGCCAGGGCCTGTCCGCGGGGCGCGTGCAGTCGGTCGCGACGCGGCTCGTGGTCGAGCGTGAGCGGGCGCGCATGGCGTTCGTGACGGCGTCGTACTGGGACGTGACCGGGTCCTTCGCCCCCGAGACGGGTGACGACGCCGGGGTCGCGTTCACGGCCCGGCTCTCGGGCGTCGGGTCGGAGCGGGTGGCGTCGGGGCGCGACTTCGACGACCGGGGGCGGCTCAAGGTCCGCACCGGCGTCGTGCACCTGGACGAGGCGACGGCGCACGCCGTCGTCGCCGGTCTAGGCGGCGGGTCGCACTTCGCGGTGCGGTCGCTCGAGACCAAGCCTTACTCGCGCAAGCCCGCTGCACCGTTCACCACCTCCACGATGCAGCAGGAGGCGGGGCGCAAGCTGCGCATGAACGCGCGCGCCGCGATGCGTACCGCGCAGGCGCTGTACGAGAACGGCTACATCACCTACATGCGTACGGACTCGCCGTCGCTGAGCGCGGAGGCGATCGACGCCGCCCGCCGGCAGGCCGCCGAGCTGTACGGGTCCGAGTACGTGCCGGGCGCGCCGCGGCTGTACCAGTCGAAGTCGGCGGGCGCGCAGGAGGCGCACGAGGCCATCCGCCCCGCGGGCGACTCGTTCCGCACGCCGGCACAGGTCGCCCGTGAGCTGACGGGTGACCAGTTCCGGCTCTACGAGCTCATCTGGAAGCGCACGGTCGCGTCGCAGATGGCGGACGCCAAGGGGTCCACGGCTTCCGTGCGTCTCGCTGCGGCTCTCGGACCGGCCGCAGGGGAGCTGTCGGGGCGCGACGCCGTGTTCTCGGCGTCCGGCACCGTGATCACGTTCCGCGGGTTCCTCGCGGCGTACGAGGAGGGGACGGACACGGACGACTCCACGGAGTCGTCCACCTCGTCGGGCGCGGCCAAGGACGCGCGCCTTCCCCGCATGGCTGAGGGCGACGCGATCGACGCACGCGACCTGACGGCCGACGGGCACTCCACCAATCCGCCCGCCCGCTTCACCGAGGCCTCGCTGGTCAAGGCGCTCGAGGAGCTCGGGATCGGCCGCCCGTCCACCTACGCGGCGACGATCTCGACCATCCAGGACCGCGGGTACGTCCGGACGGCCGGGCAGGCGTTGGTGCCGACGTGGCTGGCGTTCGCCGTGACCAAGCTGCTCGAGGACCACTTCGGCTCGCTGGTCGACTACCGCTTCACGGCCGAGATGGAGCAGGACCTCGACGAGATCGCCTCCGGCGAGCGCGAGCGGGTCGCGTGGCTCGAGGCGTTCTACTTCGGCGGCCCCGGCGACGCGCCGGTCGAGCAGATCGAGACCACCTCCGGCCCGAACGGCCTCAAGGGCCTCGTCGACAACCTCGGCGAGATCGACCCCGTGGCCATCAACTCGGTCGAGATCGGCGACGGCCTGCGCGTGCGCGTCGGCCGGTACGGGCCGTACGTCGAGGACCTCTCGGCCCCGGTCGAGGAGGGGCGGAACCCGCCGCGCGCCTCGGTGCCCGACGACCTCGCCCCCGACGAGCTCACCGTCGACAAGGCGCGCGAGCTGCTGGCCGCGGGCGGCGACGACGGCCGCCAGCTCGGCCCGGACCCGGTCAGCGGGAACGAGATCGTCGCCAAGGCTGGCCGCTACGGCCCGTACGTGACTGAGGTGCTGCCCGAGCCGGAGCTCGACCCCAAGCTGTCCGCCACCGCCCGGAAGAAGGCGCTCGCCGCGCTGCCCAAGCCGCGCACGGCGTCGCTGTTCAAGGACATGGACCTAGCGACGGTCAGCCTCGACGACGCGCTGAAGCTGCTCTCGCTGCCGCGGGTCGTCGGGGCGGACCCGGAGTCCGGCGCCGAGATCACCGCGCAGAACGGCCGCTACGGCCCGTACCTGAAGAAGGGGACGGACTCGCGGACGCTCGGCAACGAGTCGATGCTCTTCACGGTGACGCTCGATGAGGCGCTGAAGATCTACGCCGAGCCGAAGCGCGGGCGTGGTGCGCGGGGTGCGGCGCAGCCGCCGCTGCGCGAGCTCGGCGACGACCCGACGAACGGCAAGCCGATCGTGGTCAAGGAAGGCCGCTTCGGGGCCTACGTGACGGACGGCGAGACCAACCGGACCCTCCCGCGTGACGTGACACCCGAGTCGATCACGCCGGAGCGCGCGATCGAGTTGCTGGCCGAGAAGCGCGCGGCGGGCCCGGCGAAGCGCCGGACGGCGACCACGGCGACCAAGACGACCACGGCGAAGAAGCCCGCGCCACGTAAGCGGGCCGCGTCGAAGTAGCACGTGACGTGTCAGGCCCAGGGCGCGCCCCGTCGCACCCTGGACCTGACGCATGTCACTCGACGGTCACGGCCTCCAGCACGGGCAGCCGCGCCGCGCGCAGCGCCGGGCCGATGCTCGCCACGAGCCCGATGGCGACGGCGATGCCCAGCACGCCCAGCACCTGCCCCCACGGGATGGCGAGGCGGCTCAGGCCCTCGTCGGAGAGCACCCCGGGCAGTGCCGCGCTCACGGCGATCCCCGTCGCCACGCCGAGCACCGTCCCGTAGACGGCGATGAGCACCGACTCGAGCGCGATCACCCCCGCGAGCTGCAGCCGCCCCAGCCCGACGGCGCGCAGCAGCCCGATCTCCCGGGTGCGTTCGATCACGCTGAGGGCGAGCGTGTTCACGATCCCCAGCAGCGCGATGACGATCGACAGCGCCAGCAGCGCATAGAGGATCGCGATCGCCTGGTTCACCTGGTCCGCCACGGCCGAGGCCGTCTCGTCCCGGTCGCGCACGGTGAGGATCAGGAACGGCTTGACGGCGTCGCGCAGGTCCGCGCGCAGCGCGCCGACACCGGTTCCCTCGGCAGGAGTCACGTAGATCGCCCGGACGATCGCCTGCGACGTCGGCACGACGTCGTCGAACACCGCGTTCGGCAGCAGCACGCCGGAGCTCACGATCTGGCTGTCGAAGACCGCGCCCACCCGGACGGTCACGGTGCTCGCGCCGAGACCCAGCCTTAGCTCGTCGCCCACGGTCACGCCCAGCGCGCGGGCCGTACGCCGGACGACGGCCGCCTTGCCCCCGACGAGGGCGGTCGTCGGGTCCCCGTCGATCGGCTCGACGCGCAGCGCCGTGCCGAAGAAGTCGACGGGCACGCCCGCGACGTCGACCGCGCGGGCCTTGGCGTCGCCGACGGCGGCACCCGTGCTGGCGATGCGCACCACGTCAAGCTTTCCGACGCCGGGCACCGCGCGCACCGCGGCCACGGCGTCGGCGGGGACCTGCATCGTTGCCGAGTCCACCAGCAGGGGAGCGCGCAGCTCCGTGTGGACGACGGTCCGGACCGACGCCTCGGTCGAGGCTGCGATGACACCGGTGCAGGCCACGAGAGCCATGCCGATGAGCAGCGCACCGGCCGTCGAGGCCGTGCGGCGGGGGTTGCGCGTGACGTTGCCGCGCGCCAGGCCGCCGAGGGGCTTGAGCAGCCACGCCGCCGGCGCGCCGAGCCCGCGCAGCACCCACCGGGCGACGGCGGGCGAACCCACCAGCACCCCGAGCAGCAGGAGCCCCGCCCCGACGCCCAGCACCACGCGCGGGTCCGCGTCGTCGAGCCAGCGCCAGCCGGTGACGCGCGTCGTCAGGGTCGAGCCCAGCCGCGAGGCGAGCACGAGCACACCCCCACCCGCCGCGACCAGCGCCACCCCGACGAGCGCGCGGACACCCGTGCCCCGCTCGGGCGCGACGTCGTCGCGCATCGCCTGGACGGGAGGGATCAGCGCGGCCTTGCGCGCGGGCAACGCGGCAGCGACCAGGCACAGGACGGTGCCGAGACCGATCGCCCCCGCGACCTCGGCCGTCGTCAGAGGGATGCTGCCCGCGAAGACCATGCCGAGGCCGGCGAGGACCGCCCGGATGAGGCGGACCAGCAGCACGCCGGCGCCCACGCCCAGCGCGGCGCCCACCAGCCCGACGGCGAGCGCCTGCGCGAGCACGGCGCCGAACACCTGCGCCGGCGACGCCCCGACCGCGCGCAGCAGCGCGTTCTCCCGCTGCCGCTCGCGCACCGCCATCGCGAACGCGTTCGCGATGATGAACGCACCCACCACCAGGGCGATCGCCGCGAACACCAGCAGGAACGTCTGGAGGAACCCGAGCACCTGCTGGATCGACTTGCGGGCCTCGGCTCGCACCGAGGAGCCGGTGACGGCCTCGGCGTCGGCGCTCGCAGGCAGGGCCGCGGCGACGCGGTGGGCGAGGGTCGTCTCGTCGACGCCCTTGTCCGCGTAGACGGCGATCTGCGAGACGGTCCCCTCGGGCGCGAAGATCTGGCGGGCCGTCGCAGCGTCGAGACCGACGAGCACGGCCCCCGCGGTCGAGGCGGTGAGGGCGAACGTGCCAGAGACCGTGACCTTCCGGGGGGCGCCGCCGAGCACGACCATCGTGGTGTCGCCGGCCTTGAGGCCGGAGGCGTGCTCGGCGCCGGTCTCGAGCACGATCTGGCCGGGACCCGGCCAGGTGCCGCTCGTGAGGTGGGCGGTCGGGTACTCGGGGTCGATGCCGAACGCGAGCGACGGCGGGCCCGAGGTCACGACGGCGGTGCCGTCCGCCCCGACGAGCACGACCGGACCCGACACGTCCGGGACGGCGCGCTGGACGCCGTCGACGGCGGCGACGGTGTCGGCCAGGGCGATCGGCACCGGGCTGTGCCGCGGGCCGAAGCTGCCGCTCGAGGCCGGCCCGCCGGCCTGCGACCCGACGTCGGGCTCGACGGCCTGCGCGCCGCGCACGTAGACCTCGGCGTTGACGGACGTGGCGATGATGGCGTCGAACGTCGAGGCGAGCATGCTGCGGAACGCGAAGGTGCCGACGACGAACGCCACGCCGAGCGTGACGGCGAGCACCGAGAGGCTGAAGCGGACCAGGTGCTCGCGGACGCCCCGCAGGGCGACCCTGATCACCGGGCTCGCCTCGGGGTCGGCAGCACAGGGGCGGAGATCGTGGGCTGGCCCGGGACGGGGACGGCCAGGTGCAGACCGGTCGAGGGACGGCGCTGCGTGTCCTCGTCGTCGTCCTCGGCGCCGACCGCGGCGAGGATCTGTTCGCGCGTCGGGGCCTCGAGGTCGGCGGTGAGGCGGCCGTCGCCGAGCATCAGCACACGGTGCGCGTACGACGCGGCGCGCGGGTCGTGCGTGACCATGACGACGGTCTGGCCCAGCTCGTCGACGCTCCGCCGTAGGAAGGTCAGCACCTCGCGCGACGAGCGCGAGTCCAGGTTGCCGGTCGGCTCGTCGGCGAACACCACGGAGGGGCGGCTCACGAGCGCCCGCGCGCACGCGACACGCTGCTGCTCGCCCCCGGAGAGCGCGGCCGGCCGGTGGTCCAGCCGGGAACGCATACCGACGGCGTCGACCACCTCGTCGAACCACGCCTTGTCCACAGGAGCGCGGGCGATGTCGAGGGGGAGGGTGATGTTCTCGGCCGCGGTGAGCGTGGGGACCAGGTTGTAGGCCTGGAACACGAACCCGATGCGGGTGCGGCGCAGTCGCGTGAGCCGGCGCTGCGAGAGCCTGGAGACCTCGACCCCGTCGACGACGACCGTGCCGCTCGTAGGCTGGTCGAGCCCGGCCATGCAGTGCATCAGCGTGGACTTTCCCGACCCCGAGGGGCCCATGATCGCGGTGAGCCGGCCCCTGGCGAACTCGACCGAGACGCCGTCGAGCGCGCGGACCTCGGTCTCGCCGCTGCCGTACGTGCGGACGAGGTCGCGGGCCCACGCCTGCGCGGGAGGCGCGGCACGGGGGTCGTCGGCGCCGGGGGCCTTGAGTGCGAGGGGCTCGCGTGCGGGGGTCCCGCGTGCGGCGGTCTCGCGCGCGCCGTCATCGAAGACCGGTGGGGCAGCCGGAGCGACCGTGGGCTCGGACGCGGCGTGGCGGCCGCGGGTGGCGTCCATGGCTCCATGCTCACCCGGGGGGCAAGCCAGCGCGAGAGGCTTCGCGAGCCTGGAGCGCCGCCCTTCTCACGCGCAAGTTGCGTGACTCACGCAACCTCCCGAAAGTTGAGAGTGCGCGTCGCGCACCCGGTCCCGACCATGGGACCCCACTGGAGGGGGCCTGTGCGGTCCGACGGCCCGGCCGGAAGATCTCCAAAGGAGCGATCTGTGCCTCACCCACCGCGCACGAGACGAATCACCCGGATTCAACGCCGCCTGACCATGCTGATCGCAGCGATATGCGCCGGGCTCCTCGCCATCGCGTTCGTGCCGAGCGCGTCGGCTGACGCCCATCACGGCCACACGAGCTCGGGGCCGACGTACCTCAATCCCCGAGCGCCGATCGATCGACGCGTCGCCGACCTGCTCGGGCGGATGACGCTCGACGACAAGGTCGGTCAGATGACGCAGGCCGAGCGGGGCGACATCGATGCCAACCCGTCGCTCATCGCGACCTGGCGGCTCGGCAGCGTCCTCTCGGGCGGCGGCTCCGTGCCGGCCGACAACAGCCCGAAGGGCTGGGCGGACATGGTCGACCGCTACCAGGCGGCCGCGCTGAAGTCGCCCCTGCACATCCCGATCCTGTACGGCGTCGACTCCGTCCACGGGCACGGCAACATGCTGGGTGCGACCGTCTTCCCGCACAACATCGGCCTCGGCGCGAGCCGTGACGCGAAGCTCGTCGAGCAGATCGAGCACGTCACCGCCATCGAGACCCGTGCCTCGGGCCCGCAGTGGGTGTTCGCGCCGTGCCTCTGCGTGGCTCGTGACGACCGCTGGGGCCGCACGTACGAGTCGTTCGGCGAGGACCCCAACCTTGTCATTCGCATGGAGACCGCCATCGACGGCTTCCAGGGCAACCCGACCCAGCTCGACCGGCCCGACCACGTGATGGCGACGGCGAAGCACTTCGCGGGCGACGGGCTGACGTCGTACGACGCCTCGAAGGCTCTCGGCAGCGGCTACCCGATCGACCAGGGCATCGACCAGGTCAGCAAGGCCGACTTCGCGCGGCTCGCGCTGGCGCCGTATGTCCCCGCGATCCACCGCCACAACGTCCAGTCCGTGATGCCGTCGTTCTCGAGCGTCGACTACACGAACGACGGGCTCGGCAACCCGGTCAAGATGCATGGCAACAAGGACCTGATCACCGGCTGGCTGAAGTATCAGCAGCACTTCCACGGCATGGTCATCTCCGACTGGCAGGGGATTCGCCAGCTCCCGGGCACGTACTCCCAGCAGGTCGCCACGGGCGTGAACGCCGGCATCGACATGTTCATGGAGCCGTACTCCGGCAGCACGACCGGGGCGCCCGAGTTCATCGCAGCGCTGAAGCAGAACGTCCAGAACGGCACCGTCTCGATGCACCGCATCAACGACGCCGTCTCCCGGATCCTGCGGGTGAAGTTCGAGCTCGGTCTCTTCGAGCACCCGTTCACCAACCGCTCGCTCGCGGGGACGATCGGCAACGCGCAGCACCACGCGTTGGCGCGGCGCGCGGCTTCCGAGTCGCAGGTCCTCCTGACCAACAACCACCACACCCTGCCGCTGAAGGGCTCGAAGCCGGTGTACGTCGCCGGTGGCAGCGCCAACAGTTTCGGCAAGCAGGCGGGTGGCTGGACGTTGCAGTGGCAGGGCGACCCGAACAACGTCATCCCTGGCACGACCATCCTCGACGGGATCAAGCAGGACGCACGCGGTCCGGTGACCTTCAGCCAGGACGCGAGTGCAGCGATCCCGAAGAACGCGGCCGGCGTCGTCGTGGTCGGCGAGACCCCGTACGCAGAGGGCCCCGGCGACTACAACGGTCCCACCTGGGCGCCCAACGGAATCCAGACCATGACGTTCTCGGCCTCCGACCGGGCAGCGATCGAGAAGGTCTGCGCAGCCGCGAAGAGCTGCACGGTCGTCGTGGTCTCCGGACGTCCGATGATCATCCCGCCCGATCTGCTGTCGAAGATCGACGCGCTCGTCGAGGCCTGGCTCCCGGGCAGCGAGGGCGCCGGCGTGGCTGACAACCTCTTCGGCCTGCACGCCTACACCGGCAAGCTCCCGGTGACCTGGCCGCGGACCATCGAGCAGGAGCCGATCAACGTGGGCGACGCCCACTACGACCCGCTGTTCCCGTACGGCTACGGGCTGACCACCCAGGTGCGCTGGCACTAGCCGTCTGACACGACGTACGCCGAGCTTGTCGAGCCGGAGCCTCTCGAGGCAACTCCTCGACAAGCTCGGCGTACGCATGCCGCGTCGGGTCAGGCGCCCAGCCGGCCCACCGTCGTCGTCGCCGCCACCACGGCCTCCACCAGCGGAGCCGCCTCGAACGGGGCCTCCAGCGTGAAGCGGACCGACGTCTGCGCCACCTCCGGAGAAAGCCCGAGGGCGAGCAGGACGTGGGACGGCTCGTCGCGGCCCGCCGCGCAGGCGGAGCCCGACGACGTCAGGACGCCGGAGCGCTCGAGCTCCAGCAGGACCGCCTCGCCGCTCGTGCCGGAGAAGCAGAAGCTCGCGTGGCCAGGCAGGCGGCGAGCCGGCGCGGCGCCCGTGAGGATCGCCGCCGGGACGCGAGCGAGGACGCCGTCGATGAGCGCGTCGCGCGACGCCGCGACGTCGTCGGCCCGGGCGCGGAGCCCGGGCAGCGTGCGGACGGCGGCGGCGAGACCGACCGCGAACGCGACGTTCTCCGTACCCGAGCGACGTCCGCGTTCCTGGCCGCCGCCGTGGATCAGCGGCTCGAGCGGCAGACCCGCCCGGAGCAGCAGCGCGCCCACGCCCTTCGGGGCGCCGAGCTTGTGCCCCGAGACCGAGATCGCGTCGACGCCGAGACCGCGGAGCGAGACGTCCAGCCACCCGGCGGCCTGCACGGCGTCAGTGTGGAACAACGCGCCGACCTCGTGCGCGACGTCGGCGAGCGCCGCGACGTCCTGGACCGTGCCGATCTCGTTGTTCGCGTGGTGGATCGTGACCAGCGTCGTGTCGGGGCGAAGGGCCGACCGCAGCGCGTCCGGCGCGACGACCCCGTCGGGCGAAGGGGCGAGCACCGTGACCTCGAACCCGTGGAACCGCTCCAGGTACGCGACCGACTCGAGGACCGCCTCGTGCTCGATCGCCGTCGTGACGACGTGCCGCCCGCGCGGCCGCGCGAGCGCCAGGCCCTTGATCGCCAGGTTGTCCGCCTCCGTGCCGCCCGCCGTGAACACGACCTCGCCGGGCCGGGCCCCGAACGCCGCCGCCACCGCCGCGCGCGCGTCGGCCAGCGCGGTCGACGCCCGGTGCCCGAGCTCGTGCGTCGAGGACGGGTTGCCGAACTCGCCCGTCAGGTACGGCCACATGGCCTCGAGAACCTCGCGGCGGACGGGGGTGGTGGCGGCGGCGTCGGCGTAGAGCACGGTCAGCCTGCCGAGACGTCCATGTCGAGCCCCAGGTCGAGCGACCGCACCCCGTGCGTCAGCGCACCGACCGAGATGACGTTCACGCCCGTCTCGGCGACTGCGCGGATGGTCTCCAGGGTGATGCCGCCCGAGGCTTCGACGGTGGCCCGGCCCGCGACGAGCGCGACGCCTGCAACCAGCTCGGCGGGGGAGAAGTTGTCGAGCATGATCGTGTCCACGCCCGCGGCCACGACCTCCTCGATCTGGTCGAGGCGGTCCACCTCGACCTCGATCGTCGCGGTGTGCGGCAGCCGCGCCCGCGCGGCCCGGATGGCGTCGCCGACGGAGACGCCCTGCGCGGCGAGCACCGCGAGGTGGTTGTCCTTGGCCAGCACCGCGTCCGAGAGCGAGAAGCGGTGGTTGTGCCCGCCGCCGTCGCGCACCGCGGCGCGCTCCAGGACCCGCAGGCCCGGCGTCGTCTTGCGGGTGTCGACGACGCGGGCGCCCGTCCCGGCCACGGCCTCGACGTAGCGGGCGGTCGCCGTCGCGATGCCCGACAGGCGCTGGACCAGGTTGAGGGCCACGCGCTCGGCGCGCAGCACGGCGCGGGTGTCGCCCTCGACGACGGCGAGCACGTCGCCGGCGGCGAAAGGTTTGCCGTCCGCGGTCCGCAGCGTCACCTCGGCGTCGGGGTCGAGCAGCGTGAACGTCCGCGCGAAGGTCGACATCCCGCTTAGCACGCCCGGCTCGCGAGCCACCAGCGCTGCCCGCGCCCGGGCGCCCGCGGGTAGGAACACCTCGCTCGTGAGGTCGCCCCACGGCGCGTCCTCGGCGAGGGCGCGCGTGAGGATCTCGTCGACCGCGGCTGCGGGGGTCAGGCTCATGCGAGGGCTCCGGTGGTGGGGACGGTCACGGGCACGAGCGCGGCGGCCGGCAGGCGCCACGCCGTCGAGACGGCCTGGGTGGGGTCCGTCTCGGGGTAGTCCGAGCGGGCGTGCCCGCCACGCGACTCGGTCCGCGCGAGCGCCGCCGCGACGACGGCGCGGCCCAGCTCGAGCAGGTTGCGGTCCTCGAGCGTGCCGATGGGATCGCCCTCGAAGTCCGGAAGCGCCCCGGCGAGCTCCGCCGCGGCCTGCTGCAGCCCGTCGGCGTCGCGCACCAGCCCGCCGTTCTCCCACAGCAGCGCCTGCAGCGCCGCACGATCGAGGACGGCGGAGCTGCCGTCGACGGGCACCGGCAGCACGCGGGCGTCGTCGGCCACGACCGTGGCAGGCCACGCCTCGTCCTCGATCGCCGCCCCGGCCCGCCAGCCGAACACCAGCGCCTCGAGCAGCGAGTTCGACGCGAGCCGGTTGGCCCCGTGCACCCCCGTGCACGCGACCTCGCCGACAGCGAAGAGCCCCGGCAGCGACGTGCGCCCCGACAGGTCCGTGCGGATGCCGCCCATCCAGTAGTGCGCGGCCGGGGTGACCGGCACGGGCTCGGTGCCCCAGTCGAACCCGTGCGCCTGGAGGGTCACGGTGATCCCGGGGAACCGCTGCGCGAGCCGCTCGCCCCCGAGCGCGGTCGCGTCCAGGTAGACCGGCGCGCCGCCCTGCGCGGCCATCGCCGCGGCGATCCCCCGGGCGACGACGTCGCGCGGTGCCAGCTCGGCATCCGGGTGCACGTCGAGCATGAAGCGCCGCCCCGCGGCGTCGCGCAGCACGGCGCCCTCACCACGCACGGCCTCCGAGATCAGCGGCGTGCCCGGCACGGCCAGCGCCGTCGGGTGGAACTGGTAGAACTCGAGGTCCGCGACCGCCACGCCCGCACGAAGGGCTGCTGCCACGCCGTCGCCGGTGGTGACCTCGGGGTTGGTGGTGTGGCGGAACAGCTGCCCGGCCCCGCCGGTCGCGAGCACGACGGCGTCCGCCCGCAGCGTGGACGCGGAGCCGTCCGCGTGGACGACGTCGACGCCGACGACGCGGCGACCGGACCCTCCTGAGCCTGCCGAAGGGCTGGACGGCGTCGCCTCGACGAGCAGGTCCCGGAGCATGGTGTGCTCGTGCACCTCGAGGGGCAGGCTGCGCACGGCGTCGATGAGCGCGATCTCGAGGGACAGGCCGGTCGCGTCGCCATGGGCGTGCAGCACGCGCGCCGCGGAGTGCGCGGCCTCACGGCCGCGCGCGAGCGGGCTGCCCGGGCCGTCGACATGGTCCAGCTCCAGGCCGAGGGCGAGCAGGTCGCGCACGCGGTCGGGGCCCTCGGTGCACAGCACACGGACCGCCTCGACGTCGCACAGCCCGGCGCCCGCGACCAGGGTGTCACTGACGTGGGAGTCGACGGTGTCGTCGTCGAACATCACCGCGGCGACGCCGCCCTGGGCGTAGCGCGTGTTCGACTCGGGCAGGTCCGCCTTGGTGACGAGGGCGACGTCGTGCCCGCGCGTGGCCGCACGGTAGGCGGCGATCAGCCCGGCAGCACCGGAGCCGACGACGACGACGCGCATCAGGCGCGCACCTTGGGCTTGGCCGCGAGCATCCGCTCGAGCGCGACCTTCGCGTCTGCGGCGATGTCGGCGGGCACCGACACCTGGTTGACCACGCGCCCGGCCACGAGCTCCTCGAGCACCCAGGCGAGGTACCCCGGGTGGATGCGGTACATCGTGGAGCAGGGGCACACGACGGGGTCGAGGCAGAAGATCGTGTGCTGCGGGTACTCGGCGGCGAGCCGGTTGACCATGTTGATCTCGGTGCCGATCGCGAAGGTCGTCGGCTCGGTCGCGCCGGCCACGGCCCTGCGGATGTAGTCGGTCGACCCGGCCTCGTCCGCGGCGTCGACCACGGGCATCGGGCACTCGGGGTGCACGATCACGCGCACGCCCGGGTGCTCGGCCCGCGCCTGCGTGATCTGGTCGACGGTGAAGCGCTTGTGGACGGAGCAGAACCCGTGCCACAGCAGCACCTTGGCGTCGAGCAGCTCCTGCTCCGACGAGCCGCCGAGCGGCTTGCGCGGGTTCCACATCGGCATCTGCTCGAGCGGCACGCCCAGCTTCTTGGCCGTGTTCCGGCCCAGGTGCTGGTCGGGGAAGAACAGCACGCGCTGCCCGCGCTCGAACGCCCACTCGAGCACCGTCTCGGCGTTGGACGACGTGCAGACGATGCCGCCGTGGCGGCCGCAGAAGGCCTTGAGGTCGGCGGCCGAGTTCATGTAGGTGACGGGGATGACGGGCACGCGCCCGCCGGCGTCCGGCTCCGTCCCGTACAGCGCCTCGAGCTGCGCCCACGCCTCCTCGACCGAGTCGATGTCGGCCATGTCCGCCATCGAGCAGCCCGCCGCGAGGTTGGGCAGGATCACGGCCTGGCCGGGCTTGGCCAGCACGTCCGCGGTCTCGGCCATGAAGTGCACGCCGCAGAACACGATGGCCTCGGCGTCGGGCACGGTCTGGGCGGCGTTGGCGAGCTGGAACGAGTCGCCCAGGAAGTCGGCGTGCTGGACGATCTCGTCGCGCTGGTAGAAGTGCCCGAGCACCACGACGCGCGAGCCCAGCGCCTCGCGCGCGGCCACGATGCGCGCGTGCAGCTCGTCGTCGGAGGCCTTGCGGTACTCGGCGGGCAGCGCGCCCTGCCGCGGGGCCGACGGCGGTGCGACGTCGTCGAGCGAGGCGCCCGGGCCGTAGCCCGGCACGGTGTCGAAGTCCCACGGGCCCTGCGCGAGGTCCGGGGTACAGGTCGCGGTGGGTGCGGCCTGGACGAGGAGGTTCACCGAGGTCATAGCAGCTCTCCGGATAAAGGGACGGGAGCGTCGTCGCCCAGCGGACCGTTGTCCACGAGGGAGGCCGACGTGTCGAAGCGATACAGCCGTGGCGGTCGGTGCCGGCCGCCCTTGACGCGCTCCCCGGTAGCGACGATGGTGCCGGAGGCCTCCACCTGACGGCGGAAGTTTGCAGGGTCGAGCTCGCGGTCCAGCACGGCCTCGTGGACCTGGCGCAGCTCGCTGAGGGTGAAGGTGGAGCCCAGGAGTCCCTGGGCGATGGCCGAGTACTCGACCTTGGTACGCAGCCGCCACAGGGCGTACGCGACGACCTCGTCGTGGTCGAAGGCGAGGTGCGGGACGTCGTCTGCGACGAACCAGCGCACGTTCTCGGCGTCGAACGCGGGGTCGGTGCGCTCGCCGATCTGCTCGGGGCGGACCAGCGCCCAGTAGACGACGCTCACGACACGGTCTCCGGGCGAGCGGCCGGGCTCGCCGAACGTGTAGAGCTGCTCGAGGTAGGACGGGCGTACCCCGGTGGTCTCGACGAGCGTGCGGCCGGCCGAGGTGGCGAGGGACTCCGCGGGGTCGACCCAGCCGCCCGGGAGAGCCCACAGGCCCTCGAAGGGGTCGCGCGTGCGGCGCACCAACGGGATCGAGAGCACCGGCCGGCCTGTGGCCGGGTGGGGGCGCAGCGCGAAGATCACCGTGGACACGGCTAGGCCGATGGTGTTCATGCACCCCCTCAGTGGGTTCGCGGTGGGTCTCGGTGGGGTCTCGTGGTCCGACCTAAGTAAAGGTCGCAACGACCAGAACGGAGCCTACCACTTCGGGTCGCCGTGACAACAACTCGGATGCCCGCCGTCCCGCCGGTCGCGGTACGTTCTGCGCATGCCCGAGCCCGACGTGTTCGCCCCTCGTCTCACCGCTGCCGACCTGGACGGCACCGTCCCCGACCTCCTCGAGGCCCCCGCGATCCGCTGGGGCATCCTCGGCGCCGGCAACATCGCCGCGTCGTTCTCCGACGGCGTGCGGGACCGCACGCGCGCGAGCGTCGTCGCCGTCGGCTCGCGCGACGTCGCGAAGGCGCAGGCGTTCGCCGACGCGCACGCGCCGGGCGCGCGGGCGCACGGCTCCTACGAGGACCTGGTCGCGGACCCCGAGGTCGACGTCGTCTACGTCGCCACCCCGCACTCGCACCACCTCGAGCACACGCTCCTCGCGATCCGCGCGGGCAAGCACGTGCTGGTCGAGAAGCCGATCACGCGCTCGGTCGCCGAGGCGGAGCAGCTCCTCGAGGCCGCGCGCGAGGCCGGCGTGTTCCTCATGGAGGCCATGTGGACGCGCTTCCTGCCGCACGTCGCCGCGCTGCGCGGCGCGATCGCGCGCGGGGAGATCGGCGAGGTCGTCACGATCGAGGCCGAGTTCGACGTGTTCTTCCCGTACGACCCGGCGCACCGCCTCTTCGCACCCGACCTCGCGGGCGGCGCGCTGCTCGACCTGGGCATCTACCCGATCGCGTTCGCCCACGACCTGCTGGGCGTGCCGTCGTCGATCACGGTCAAGGGGACGCGCGCGGAGACGGGCGTCGACGACCACGTCTCGATCGTCCTGGAGTGGGAGGGCGGGCAGCAGGCCGTGCTGCACACGTCGTCGCGCGCCTCAGGACCGCACGCCGCGACGATCATCGGCACGCAGGGTCGCATCGAGATCCCGCGCGAGTTCTTCATGCCGGTCGACGTCGTCGTCACGCGCGGCGACGGGTCGAGCTGGACGGTCGAGTCCCCGCGCGGCGAGGGAAAGGCCTACGAGGCCGCCGAGGTGGCGCGCCTCGTCACGGCGGGCGTGACGCAGTCCGAGCGGCACACCTGGCGGGACACCCTGGAGGTCATGGCGATCCTCGACGAGGCGCGCCGCCAGGTGGGCGTGGTCTACCCGGGCGAGTGACGCCGCTCAACCACCGGAGCTGCGGGGCTCAGCGCGAGAAGCGGCGGCCCGAGACCTCCGACGGCGTGATGCGCAGCCAGACCGGCTTTGCCGTGTCCTGGTACGTCAGCAGGCCGGTCGCCTCGGCGTCGGTGATGTCGTCGTCGTGCTCGAGGATCTCGGCGGTGCCCTTGACGACGACGCTGTACGCGAGGTCCGTGCCCATCTGGTCGACCTCGAACGCGACGTTGCCGTTGACCGCGACCTCGGCGAGCTTCGAGCCCGGCGCCGTCCGTACGAAAATGCGGCCGTTAGTGGCCGCGAAGTTGACCGGGAAGATCTCGGGATCGCCGGCCGCGGCCGTGGCGAGGCGCCCCACGGCCTGCAGGCCGAGGAACTCCCACGACTCGTCCTCGGTGAGCTCCCTGGTGCTCGGCTGCTCCGACACTTGTTCCTCCCCAGCGGTAGGTGCGTGAACCACCTCTCAGTGTGGCCCGACCACAGCCGACGTGCGAGCCGGCACGCACCCTCGCGAGCGTGAGGTAGGCCACTTCCCGCCTGGCCGGAGGTCGTGTCGGGCCGCGCGGCTAGGGTGTGGCGCGTGAGCACACCCGGGTACTTCGTCTCGTTCGAGGGCGGCGACGGCGGCGGCAAGACGACGCAGGCACGCCTGCTCGGCGACTGGCTGGGCGAGCTCACGGGTCGCGAGGTGGTGGTCACGCGCGAGCCGGGCGGCACCGCGCTCGGTGCCGAGCTGCGCCAGGCGATCCTCCACGGCCAGGACATGGACCCGCGCACCGAGGCGCTGCTCTACGCCGCGGACCGCGCCCACCATGTCGCGTCGCTGGTGCGGCCCGCCCTCGAGCGCGGCGCCGTCGTGGTGACCGACCGCTACCTCGACTCCTCGGTGGCCTACCAGGCCGGCGGGCGCGAGCTGAGCGAGGAGGAGGTCGAGCGGCTGTCGCTCTGGGCCGTGCAGGACCTGCTGCCGGACGTGACGATCCTGCTCGACGTCGACCCCGCGACATCGGCGGCCCGTATGACCGGCGACCCCGACCGCCTCGAGCGGGCGGGCGACGCCTTCCACCGCCGCACGCGCGAGGCGTACCTGCGACGCGCGGCCGCCGATCCAGGTCGCTGGGTCGTGGTCGATGCCGCGGGCGCCGTCGAGGAGGTCCACGCCAAGGTGCGCGCGGCCGTCGCAGCCCGCCTGGGGCTGGACGGACGATGAGCGTCTGGGACGACGTCGTCGGCCAGGGCGCCGCCGTCGACGTGCTGCGGCGGGCCGTCGCCGACCCGCGCTCCATGACCCACGCCTGGCTGCTGACGGGCCCGCCCGGCTCGGGCCGGTCGGTCGCAGCGCGCGCCTTCGCCGCGGCGCTGCAGTGCACCGGGTCCGACGGCGAGACCGGGGGGTGCGGCCGCTGCCACCAGTGCACGACGACGCTCGCCGGCACCCACCCCGACCTGACCGTCGTCGCCACCGACCAGGTCACCATCCGCATCGACGAGGTGCGCGACCTCATCGGCACCGCCGCCCGCACGCCGTCGCTCGGCCGGTTCCGCGTCATCGTCGTCGAGGACGCCGACCGCATGGCCGAACGCACCACGAACGTGCTGCTCAAGGCCATCGAGGAGCCGCCGACGCACACCGTGTGGGTGCTGTGCGCCCCGAGCCCGCAGGACGTGCTCCCCACCATCCGCTCGCGCGCCCGGGCCGTGGCGCTGCGCGTGCCGCCCGCCGAGGCGGTCGCCGAGCTGGTGACGCGGCGCGACGGCGTCGACCCGGCCGTCGCGCTCGCGGCGGCGCGCGCCGCGCAGTCGCACGTGGGCCTGGCCCGCCGCCTCGCCCGCGACCCCGAGGCGCGCCGCCGCCGCAGCGCGGTGCTCGACGTCGCGCGCCGCATCCGGGGTGTCGGGGACGCGGTGCTGGCCGCGGGCGAGCTGGTGGACGTCGCCAAGGCGGAGGCCGCGGCGGCGACGCAGGAACGCGACGCCGTCGAGCGCGCCGAGCTCTTGCGCGCGCTGGGTGCGGCCGACGGCGAGACGCTGCCCCCCCGCCTGCGCTCCCAGCTCAGGCAGCTCGAGGACGACCAGAAGCGCCGGGCCACGCGCCGCCAGCGCGACGTGCTCGACCGTGCGATGGTCGACCTGCTCTCCCTCTACCGCGACGTGCTGGTGCTGCAGCTGGGCGCCGACGTCGACCTGGTGAACGGGCTCGACCCGGCCGACCTCGCCGTCGTGCGCGCGCTCGCCGCGGACTCCGGTCCCGAGCAGACCGTCCGCCGGATGGACGCCATCGGCGTCGCGCGCGAGCGGCTCGAGGGGAACGTCGCGCCCCTGCTCGCGCTCGAGGCGATGGCGATCGCGCTGCGGCCGCAGGGCTGACCTGCGGGGTGAATGCCCCGCAGGTCAGCCCTGCGGACTTCACACGAACCGTTCACACGGAGCGCCGGGAGCGGTCAGGCGAGGCAGGTAGGTTGACCCGGTGAGCCCGTCGTCCGCCCCCGCGCGAACCCTCGTCTCCGCTCTCACGATCGTCGTCCTGGCGCTGCTGGCGGGCTGTACGGCAGCGGGCAACGAGGGTAGCTCCGGGGACCACGCGACGACGACATCGGGCGCCCCGGACGGGTTCGAGCGGTACTACAGCCAGAAGACCGACTGGTCCGGCTGCGGCGACGGGTTCGACTGCGCGACCGTCGAGGTCCCGCTGTCCTGGCACGACGCCGGCGCCGGCACCATCAAGCTCGCGGTCAAGCGCCACCGGGCCACGGGCAGCAGCAAGGGCACGCTGCTGGTCAACCCGGGCGGCCCCGGCGGCTCGGGCGTCGAGTACGTGACCTCTGCGTGGAACGGGTTCGGCGAGCGGCTGCGCGACTCGTTCGACGTCGTCGGGTTCGACCCGCGCGGCGTCGGCCAGTCGACGCCGGTCAAGTGCTTCGACGACGCGCGCAAGGACGAGTCGCTCGCCAAGGACTTCGGCGTCGACGATGCCGGCCTGGCCGGCATGGCCGCCGAGTACGCCGCCTGGGCCAAGGCCTGCAAGGAGAACACGGGCGAGCTGCTCGGCAACGTCGACACCCAGTCGGCGGCGCGGGACATGGACGTGATCCGGGCGACGCTCGGCGAGGACAAGCTGTCCTACCTCGGCTTCTCCTACGGCACGCAGCTCGGCGCCACGTACGCGGGCCTGTTCCCGCAGCGGGTGGGCGCGATGGTGCTCGACGGCGCGATCGACATGACGCTCGACGCCGACGACACCTCGGCGCAGCAGGCCGTCGGCTTCGAGAAGGCACTGCGGAACTACGTCGCGGACTGCCAGGGCGGCAGCGGCTGCCCGCTCAGCGGCGACGTCGACGCCGGCATGCGCGAGGTGAGGCACATCCTCGACCGCGCCTTCACCGACCCCTACCCGACGCAGAGCAACCGGCGAGTCACGCAGAGCCTGGCGTTCTACGGCATCGCCGTGACGCTCTACGACCAGAAGTCGTGGTCCGCGCTCACCCAGGCGCTCGACGAGGTGATCCACCAGGGCACTGCAAACACGCTGCTGTACCTCGCCGACTTCTACAACGACCGCAACGACGACGGGACGTTCGGCAACAACTCGGCGGAGGCTTTCCGCGCGGTGAGCTGCCTGGACGCACGCGGCACCACCGACGTCGCACAGATGCGCGCCGACGCCGCCGCGATCGAGGCGGAGGCGCCGACCATCGGCCGGTTCTTCGCGTTCTCGGGCCTGATGTGCTCGGACTGGCCCTACCCGGTCGTGGCCCAGGACTTCGACGTGCACGCGCAGGGCGCGCCCCCGATCGTCGTCATCGGCACGACGCACGACCCGGCCACGCCGTACGCCTGGGCGCAGGCCCTGGCCAAGACGCTGGACTCGGGCGTCCTGGTCACCTACGCGGGCGAGGGGCACACGGCCTACGGGCGCTCGAACGCCTGCATCGTCGACGCGGTGGACGCGTACTTCGTGGACGGGACGGTGCCGAAGGACGGCCTGCAGTGCTGAACGAGTTTTGGAGCGAGGCCGCGCGTCGGGTACTGTAGGCGCGCTCGCCGATCCGTACGGAGACGGTGCAGCAGGCCGCCTTAGCTCAGTCGGTAGAGCGATTCACTCGTAATGAATAGGTCTGGGGTTCGATTCCCCAAGGCGGCTCACCAGGAGGCCCCTGACTTGCGGAAGCGCAGGTCGGGGGCCTTCGTGCATCCTGGTTCTTCTCCAAAGTGAGTGACCCGGCGAGGCGTTCCCCCTAGTCTCGGGCACCATGACCCACATCTTGTCGGCCGTGGCGTGGCCCTACGCCAACGGGCCCCGGCACATCGGCCATGTCGCCGGCTTTGGCGTTCCCTCCGACGTCTTCAGCCGGTACATGCGGATGGCGGGTCACGATGTGCTCATGGTGTCGGGCACGGACGAGCACGGGACGCCCATCCTCGTGCAGGCCGAGCAGGAGGGCGTGACACCGCAGCAGCTCGCCGACCGCTACAACCGCGTCATCGTCGAGGACCTGACGTCGCTCGGCCTGACGTACGACCTGTTCACGCGCACCACCACCCGCAACCACTATGCCGTGGTGCAGGAGATGTTCCGCACGGTGCACAAGAACGGGTACATGGTCGAGAAGACCACCATGGGCGCGATCTCCCCGTCCACGGGCCGCACGCTGCCCGACCGCTTCATCGAGGGCACCTGCCCCATCTGCGGGTACGACGAGAGAGCGCCGCGCCTCTTCCTGCACCCCGGACCTGGGCAGGAGCCGCGCGCGGCGTAACTCGCCGTTGAACCGGCTGTCCATGGGCCGCGCAGTGACGGCCGACTACCCTCGGGACCATGCCCTCGAGAATCGGCCGCCGTCGCCCCGTCACGTACCTGCTGGGCGAGCCTGTCGACGACTACCCCGCATACGCGCCCGAGTCCCAGCGGGGCCACGCGCTGCGCATCACGGAGATCGGCGAGCCGGTGCTGCACACCCCGGCCCGCACCGTCACCGAGTTCTCGACGCCGGAGCTCGCCCGCCTGATCGACGACATGTTCGCCACGATGGACGTGGCCGAGGGTGTCGGTCTCGCTGCGCCGCAGGTCGGCGTCGACCTGCGCGTCTTCGTCTACGACCTCACCGACGACCGCGGGGACCGCCACGTGGGCGCCGTCGTGAACCCGCAGCTCGAGATGGACCTCGAGGCCGATCCGGAGACCGAGGACGAGGGCTGCCTCTCGGTGCCCGGCG
The DNA here is from genome assembly GCF_049852175.1 of Xylanimonas sp. McL0601. Classification (GTDB taxonomy): domain Bacteria; phylum Actinomycetota; class Actinomycetes; order Actinomycetales; family Cellulomonadaceae; genus Xylanimonas. Next base: position 3,727,415 of record NZ_CP187527.1, on the reverse strand, counting down.
CGTATGTGCCGCTCGTGCGCCCGGGCGGCGCGACGATCCGCGGCGTCGACCAGAACGGCGGGCCGGTCCAGCTGGAGGCCACCGGTTACCTCGCGCGGTGCTTCATCCACGAGGCCCAGCACCTCGACGGCGTCCTGTACTGGGACCACCTGACCCCCGAGCAGCAGGCGGACGCCCTCCGCCAGCGCGACGAGCAGCGCGCCGACGTGCTGGCCAACCGCCACGAGATCGCGCTCGAGCTGGAGAAGACGCCGCCGGAGTACCCGAAGGAACCCGCCGGCGCGAAGTAGCGCCTACAGCGCGGCAACCCAGGCCGCCACCGCCGCGGCGACCTCCGCGTCGCGGCCCTTGACGTCGTGGGCCCCGGGGAGCAGCACGTGTGTCACGGGGCCCGGAATGGTCGCGGCGTGGTTCGCGAGCTCCTCCGGCGTGCCGAAGGGGTCGCGGTCGCCCGAGACGAACAGCACCGGGACCCGCAGCTCCGGGAAGTGCTCGACGCGTAGCTTCTCGGGCTTGCCCGGAGGGTGCAGCGGGTAGCTGAGCAGCACCAGTCCGGCCGCCGGCAGGCCGTCGGCGACCGCCATCGAGCACATGCGCCCGCCGTAGGACCGGCCCCCGAGCAGCAGGGCCGACGTCGGCACCTCGAGCGAGGCGGCGAACCGGGCCGCCTCGGCGCGCAGGTGCGCGACGGCGACGGGCGCGCGGTCGGGCATGCGGCGGCCCTCGGTCCGGTAGGGAAAGTCGAGGCGCTCGACGGCGAGGGGCGCGACGGCCTGCTCGACGGCGACGAGCGTGTGGTGGTCGCGCCCCGCGCCGGCGCCCGGGGTGAGGATCAGCCCGGAAGCGTGTGCCATGCGCCCAGTGTGCTGCCCGTGTCGGCACCTCGCCGTAGCGTGCGGTCCGTGGACGACGACGTGAACGGCGAGGACTGGTACGCCCAGGACCTGTCCGGGGCGGAGCACACGGGGACGCGGTTCGTGGACGTCGACCTCACCGAGGCGACGGCGACCGGTGCCACGTTCACCGAGTGCACGTTCCGCGGGGTCCGGTTCAACGCCTCGCACTGGACGGACACGGCCTTCACCGGCTGCACCTTCCACCGGTGCACGTTCTTCGACGCGCGCTTCGACCGGGCCAAGCTCCTCGGCTCCCGGTTCGACGACTGCACGTTCGACCTGCTGAGGGTCGACGGCGGCAACTGGTCGTTCGTCTCGCTGCGGAGGGCACCACTCCAGCGGGTCGAGCTCGTCGGCGTGCGGCTGCGCGAGGCAGACCTTGCGGGCGTCAAGGCGGCCGGGGCGGTGCTGCGCGGCTGCGACCTGTCGGGCGCCGACCTCACCGACGCCGACCTCACCTCGGCCGACCTGACAGGCAGCGACCTCTCGGCGCTGGACCCGCGGCTCGCGCGCCTCGACGGTGCCGTCATCGACGCCGACCAGGCGGTCGTGCTCGCCGAGAGTCTCGGCCTGGTCGTGCGCCCAGGCCGCCGGTGAGGCTCAGCGCACCACGGTGACCGGGCAGGACGCGTACTCGAGCACCTGCCGGCTCACGGAGCCGAGCAGCAGGCGGTCGAACCCGCCCAGGCCGCGCGCGCCGACGACGACGCGCTCGGCCGCGGTCGACGCCTCGAGCAGCGCGGCCGCGGGGGCCTTGTGGACGACGCTGCGCGCGAGCTGCTCGGGTGGCAGCTCGATCCCGGCGGCCTCGATCGCCTCGTCGAGGCGGTCGGTGGCGAAGCCCTCGTACTCGTCGAGCGGGGGAGCCCAGCCCCACGATCCGGGCAGCGGCGCCAGCGTCGTGATCTGCCAGGCGAACACCGCGTCCAGCACCGCGCCGGTGCGCGCGGCGACCTCGGCGGCGTGCTGCAGCGCGAGCACGGAGGAGCCGGACGTGTCCACGCCGACGACGACGCGCGGCGCGGCCTCGACGCCGTCCTCGTCCACGTTCTCGTCCTCGTCAGGTTCGCCGCCGGAGCCGTTCTCGTCGAGCCGGACCACCGTCACGGAGACCTCGGCACGTTCGACCAGCTCGGAGGAGACCGACCCGAGCATCAGCCGGCCCAGCCGGCCGCGCCGCCGGCGACCGAGCACCAGCATGTCGACGTCCTGGGCGGCCGCCAGCAGCGCCTCGGTGGGGTCGCCCTCGGCGAGCTGTGCCGTCACCTCGACGTCGAGCCCGGTGCGGCGCACAGCCGCGTCGAGCAGCGCGAGCAGGTCCTCCCGCCGCCGCTCCAGGAGGTCCTGGTACTCGTGCGGTTGGACGCCCCGCGGCCCGGTCCACGCCAGCAGGGCCGTCAGCGGCACGTTGCGCGACGCCGCCTCGGCCAGGGCCCAGTCGAGGGCGGCGTCAGCCTCGGCCGAACCGCTCACACCGACCACGACACCGTGCATCGCCAGGCCCTCCTGTCGTCGGCCGCCGCCCGGATGGGCGCGCCCTTGCGGGGCAGCATAGGGGCGCGGCGCGCGCGTGAGCAGGGGTGTGCGACGGGACGTCGCGCAGAGTCCGCTCTCAGGCGTCGTCTGCCTGCTGGAGCAGGCTGCGTACGGGCCGCATGACGACGTCGACGCGCTCGACGAGGTCCTCCGGCCCGGCGACGACGACGGCCCGGTCGGCCGCCGCCGCGTACACCGCGGCGACCCCGCGCACCCGCACCCGCGTGCACGGCACATTGATGCCGCCGACGGCGAACGTGCCGTGCTCGAGCGGCACCTCGTCGACCGCTTCGACGATGGCGCGCATCGCGCTGCGGTAGTCGTCGAACTCCTCGGCGAAGTCCGGCGACCTCAGGTCCGCGTGGAGCGGGGCGGCCAGCGCGCCCGAGGCCGCGGCGCGCACGACGTCGTCGACCATCTCCTCAGGGCACGGGACGTGCAGCGTCTCGACCTCGAGCGCCTCCCCGTCGAACGCGCGGTAGGCGCGCAGGAAGCGCTGCGAGGTCGGGTCGTCGGGGCGCTCGTCGCCCGTGACCGTCTCCTCCTCGAGGTCGAGCCCCCAGGTCAGCGGGTCGTCGACCTCGGCGACCACGCCCGGGAGGCGCGCGAAGCGTGCGACGAGCTGCTCCCACGACCTTTCCATGGTTCCCCCTCGGCTCGTGCCTGCGGAGTCGACCGACGCGCCCCACACCTTGGGGTGAGCGTGCAACGCCAGAGAAGGGACTGTCCATCGGGCACGCCGTCACGCCTGCGGCGAACATGGGCAGAACTCGAGGGAGCGGCTCGTTGTCAGCGCATAGAGTCGACTGCAGGCCCGCGTGAGGAGCAGCCCATGTTCGAACGTTTTACCGACCGTGCCCGTCGGGTAGTCGTCCTCGCCCAAGAAGAGGCGCGGATGCTCAACCACAACTACATCGGCACCGAGCACATCCTGCTCGGCCTCATCCACGAGGGTGAGGGCGTCGCCGCCAAGGCGCTGGAGTCGCTGGGCATCTCGCTCGACGGCGTCCGTACCCAGGTGACGGAGATCATCGGTGAGGGCCAGCAGGCCCCGAGCGGGCACATCCCGTTCACGCCGCGCGCCAAGAAGGTGCTGGAGCTGTCGCTCCGCGAGGCGCTGCAGCTGGGCCACAACTACATCGGCACCGAGCACATCCTGCTCGGCCTCATCCGCGAGGGTGAGGGCGTCGCCGCCCAGGTGCTCACCAAGATGGGCGCCGACCTCAACAAGGTGCGCCAGCAGGTCATCCAGCTGCTGAGCGGCTACCAGGGCAAGGAGCCCGTCGCCGCCGGCGGTCCTGCGGAGGGTCAGCCCTCGGGCTCGGCCGTGCTCGACCAGTTCGGCCGCAACCTGACGCAGGCCGCGCGCGAGGGCAAGCTCGACCCCGTGATCGGCCGCGCCAAGGAGATCGAGCGGGTCATGCAGGTGCTGTCCCGCCGCACCAAGAACAACCCAGTCCTGATCGGTGAGCCCGGCGTCGGCAAGACGGCCGTCGTCGAGGGCCTGGCCCAGGACATCGTGCGCGGCGACGTGCCCGAGACACTCAAGGACAAGCAGCTCTACACGCTGGACCTGGGTGCCCTGGTGGCCGGCTCGCGGTACCGCGGTGACTTCGAGGAGCGCCTCAAGAAGGTGCTCAAGGAGATCCGCACGCGCGGCGACATCATCCTGTTCATCGACGAGATCCACACCCTCGTGGGTGCGGGTGCGGCCGAGGGCGCGATCGACGCCGCGTCGATCCTCAAGCCGATGCTCGCCCGCGGTGAGCTGCAGACCATCGGTGCGACGACGCTCGACGAGTACCGCAAGTACGTCGAGAAGGACCCGGCCCTGGAGCGCCGCTTCCAGCCCATCCAGGTCGCCGAGCCGTCGCTGCAGCACGCCATCGAGATCCTCAAGGGTCTGCGCGACCGCTACGAGGCCCACCACCGCGTGTCCATCACGGACGCCGCGCTGGTCACGGCCGCCACGCTGGCCGACCGGTACATCAACGACCGGTTCCTGCCGGACAAGGCGATCGACCTCATCGACGAGGCGGGCGCGCGCCTGCGCATCCGCCGCATGACGGCTCCGCCCGAGCTCAAGGTCCTCGACGAGCAGATCGCCGAGGCGCGCCGGGAGAAGGAGTCGGCGATCGACGAGCAGGACTTCGAGAAGGCAGCCGGCCTGCGCGACAAGGAGAAGCAGCTCACCGCCAAGCGCGCCGACATGGAGCGGGCGTGGCGGTCGGGCGACCTCGACACGGTCGCGACGGTCGACGAGGAGCTCGTCGCCGAGGTGCTCGCGATGTCCACGGGCATCCCGGTGGTCAAGCTCACCGAGGAGGAGTCGGGCCGCCTGCTGCGCATGGAGGACGAGCTGCACAAGCGCGTCATCGGCCAGGACGCCGCCATCAAGGCGCTGTCCCAGGCGATCCGCCGCACGCGCGCCGGACTCAAGGACCCGAAGCGGCCCGGTGGCTCGTTCATCTTCGCCGGCCCCACGGGCGTCGGGAAGACGGAGCTGGCCAAGGCGCTCGCCGAGTTCCTCTTCGGTGACGAGGACGCGCTCATCCAGCTCGACATGTCGGAGTACAGCGAGAAGCACACCGTCTCGCGCCTCTTCGGCTCCCCGCCCGGGTACGTCGGGTACGACGAGGGTGGCCAGCTCACCGAGAAGGTGCGCCGCAAGCCGTTCTCCGTCGTCCTGTTCGACGAGGTGGAGAAGGCCCACGCGGACATCTTCAACTCGCTCCTGCAGGTGCTCGAGGACGGCCGCCTCACCGACTCGCAGGGTCGTGTGGTCGACTTCAAGAACACAGTCATCATCATGACCACCAACCTCGGCACGCGGGACATCGCCAAGGGCCTCCAGACCGGCTTCCAGGCCGGCGGCGACCTGGTGACGTCGTACGAGCGCATGAAGGCCAAGGTCAACGAGGAGCTCAAGCAGCACTTCCGGCCCGAGTTCCTCAACCGCGTCGACGACGTGGTGGTGTTCCCGCAGCTCACCCAGACGGAGATCGTCGAGATCGTCGACCTCGAGATCGCCAAGCTGGACAAGCGCCTGCGCGACAAGGACATGGCCATCGAGCTCACCGTCGGTGCCAAGAACCTGCTCGCGGAGAAGGGCTACGACCCGGTGCTCGGCGCCCGCCCGCTCAAGAGGGCGATCCAGCGGGAGATCGAGGACACGCTGTCCGAGAAGATCCTGTTCGGCGAGCTCAAGCCGGGCGACCTCATCGTCGTCGACGGGCTGGGCGAGGGCATCCTCGGCGAGTTCACGTTCCGCGGCGAGCCCAAGCCGGCCGGCAAGGAGCCGGTGACGGTCGGCGTGAAGTCGGGCACCGACGTCGCACGCTCGGGCAGCACCGACCTGCCGCCGTCCGGGGAGCTGCACGCCTCGGCCGAGTGACGCCACCGGTGGCCGAGACCACCGCCTGAAGGCCCTGGCCCTCCGCACGGAGGGCCAGGGCCTTCGTCGTAGGATCCCGTCCCGTGACTACGACGTCCCTTCCCCGCCTGGAACGCTCCGGCAACGCAACCCTTCTGATGGTCGACGACGAGCCGTTCGTGATCCGCGGCGGCGAGCTCGGCAACTCGAGCGCCGAGCGGGCCTACCTGGAGCCGTACTGGCCGAGGCTGCAGGCGATGGGGCTCAACGCCGTCGTCGCGCCGGTGTACTGGGACGTCGTCGAGCCTGCCGAGGGTTCCTTCGACTGGACCACCGTCGACGAGCTGCTCGAGGACGCCCGCGCGCACGGCATGCGGCTGGTGCTGCTGTGGTTCGGCAGCTGGAAGAACTCCATGTCCTGCTACGCGCCCGGCTGGGTCAAGGCGGACGTGGCCCGCTTCCCGCGGGTGCGCGGCTCGCGCGGGCAGGCGCTGGAGATCCTCACGCCGTTCAGCGACGCCAACCGCGACGCCGACGCGCGGGCCTTCGCCGCGCTCATGGCGCACCTTCGTGCGGCCGACGGCGAGCACACCGTGGTGATGGTGCAGGTCGAGAACGAGATCGGCATGATCCCGGAGGCGCGGGACCACACGCCCGAGGCCGAGGCGGCGTTCGCGGCGCAGGTGCCTGTCGAGCTGCTCAAGCACCTCGCCGTGCACCGCGCGACGCTGGGCGCGGACCTGCTCGCGCGGTGGACGGCCGCGGGTGAGCGCACCGAGGGCACCTGGACAGAGGTGTTCGGCGACTCCGCCGCGACCGAGGAGATCTTCCAGGCGTGGGCGTTCGCGCAGTACGTCGACGTCGTCACCGCCGCCGGCAAGGCCGAGCTCGACCTGCCGATGTTCACCAACGCGGCGCTCATCCGGGCGGGCGCCCAGCCGGGGCAGTACCCGAGCGCCGGGCCGCTGCCGCACCTCGCCGACATCTGGCGTGCCGGCGCCCCCGCTCTCGACTTCATCGCCCCCGACATCTACTTCCCGAACTTCGCCCACTGGGCCGACGCGTACGTCGAGTCGGGCAACCCGCTGTTCGTCCCCGAGGCGCTGCGCAGCGTCGACGCCGCCGCCAACGCCCTGTACGCGTACGGCAAGCACGGGGCGCTCGGGTTCTCGCCGTTCGGCATCGAGTCGGTCGGCGGGCACGAGGCGGCGATGCTCACCGCGTGCTACGACGTCGTCGGGCAGCTCACGCCGCTCATCGCGGCGCACGCGGGCGACGGCTCCATGACGGGGTTCCTGCCACCCGCCGACGACATGCGCACGCCCCACCGCGTGCGGCTCGACGACGTGGTGCTCGAGGCGACCTACGAGCGCGTCCCGGCGCCGGCGCTCGCCGACGGCGTCATCAACGAGTCGGGCCAGGCGGCCGGGACCACGCAGCTGCCCGCGGCGGCGATCGTGATCCGCACCGGCCCGGACGAGCTCGTGGTCGGTGGGATCGGCGTGACGCTGACCTTCCACGCGGTGGAGCCGGGCGGCGACGTCGTCGGCATCCTCGCCTGCGAGGAAGGCCGCTACGCGGCGGACGGCGAGTGGCAGCGCCTGCGCTGGCTCAACGGCGACCAGACCCACCAGGGCCGGCACGTCCGCCTGGAGCCGGGCCGCTTCACGGTCCAGCGGGTCAAGCTGTACCGCTACCGCTGAGCCCGCCCCGTCGGGTCCAGCGGCGGAGCCTGGGGCCGCCGCGACCGCTGCACCGTCGAAGGGAGCTAGAGGAGGGCGAGCACCGTCTCGGCGAGCTTCTCGACCTTGTCGACGACGGCGACCGCCCCCGCCGTGACCAGCTCGCCCGGGGCCGCGTAGCCCCACGTCACGCCCAGGCAGTCGATGCCGTGCTCGCGCGCGCCCTCGACGTCGTGCTCCCGGTCGCCGACCATGAGCGCGGGGCCTTCGGCGGCGGTGCGGCCGAGGGCGGCCAGGGCCTTGGCGATGACGTCGGCCTTGGTGGCCTGCTCGTCGAGCGGGGCGCCGAAGATGCCGTCGACCAGCGGGGTCAGGCCGAAGCGTTCGGCGATCGGCACGGCGAAGACCTCGGGCTTCGACGTCGCGACGACGAGCGTGCACCCGGCCTCCCGCAGGCGCGCGAGCTGCGCCGGGATCCCGTCGAACACCGCGTTGTCCCACATGCCTCCCGCGCTGAACGCCTCGCGGTAGGCGTCGATCGCCTCGCCGAGACGGCCGGCCGGCACGCCGTGCGCGGGGAAGGACTCGGTGATGGGCGGGCCGACGAACGAGCGCAGCGCCGCGGCGTCGGGCACCGGCAGACCGAGCGCGCGGTAGGCGTGCGCGACGGACGCGGTGATGCCGGGCGCGGAGTCCATGAGGGTGCCGTCGAGGTCGAGCAGGACGAGGGGAGTCACGCGTGCACCCTAGGCGCGTTGTCAGGCCCAGGGTGCACCCGGGCGCGCCGTGGGCCTGACACGTGGGCTCAGCACGTGGGATCAGAGTGAGCGCGCGTGCTCCACGAGCTTGTCGAAGCCCGCGTCCTGGGCGAGGTCGATCTTCTGCGCCTCCGGGTGCGCGTCGTACCAGGCGATCTGCTCGTACGCGGCCTCGTCGTAGGTGATCGTGGTACCGAACTCGGGGACCAGGGCCTGGAGCTTGGCGCAGTCGAAGACCATCGAGTGCGCCTTGTCGCCGAGCAGCCCGTCGGCGTCGTCGGGCAGGACGCGCGCGATCGTCTCGCTCGCGACGTGCACCAGCTCGGGGTCGCGCACTCCGGCGGCCGTGGCCAGCCACGTGTAGATCTGGTTCCACGTGGGCGCGTGCGTGCCCGTGATCTGGAACGTGTCGCCGACGGCGAGCGGGTTGCCGAGCAGCCCGACGAACCCGACGGCGAAGTCCTCGCTGTGCGTCAGCGTCCACTGCGTGGTGCCGTCCCCGTGCACGACGACGGGCTTGCCCGCGCGCATCCGGGCCACGTCGGTCCAGCCGCCGGTGGTGGGGATCAGGGTGCGGTCGTAGGTGTGCGACGGACGCACGATCGTGGACGGGAACCCGTTGTCCCGCAGCTCGTGCACCAGCACGTCCTCGCACGCGATCTTGTCGCGCGAGTACTTCCAGAACGGGTTGACCAGCGGCGTCGACTCCGTGACCGGCACGCGGGACGGCGGCTTCTGGTACGCCGAGGCGCTCGAGATGAACACGTACTGCCCGGTGCGGCCTGTGAAACGCGCGACGTCGCGGGCCACGTGGTCGGGCGTGAACGCCCGGAACTGCGCGACGACGTCGAACTCCCGGCCGGCCAGCGCGGCGTCCACGGCGTCGTGGTCACCGGCGTCGGCGACGAGCGTCTCGACGTCGTCGGGCAGGGGGCGCTGCGACGACAGGCCGCGGTTGAGGAGCGTGACGCGGTGCCCCTGCGCGACGGCGCGGGCGACGCTGGCGTGGCTGATGATGCCGCTGCCGCCGATGAACAGGACGGACTTCGGGTTCCGGGAGGTCATGGGCACCATCCTGGCGTGAGCGGCCCCCGACGATCTACGCGTAGCTGCCGTTGATGACGAAGAACGACCCGCGGATCTCGCCCGCGAGCTTGGAGCGCTGGCGGGCGAACTTGAACCTGCGCTGAGCTCCTTCGGCACGTCCCACGGTCGAGACGTCGGTGAAGTCGACGGTGTGTGCCATAGGGCAAGTACAAAGGGTCCCCGGTGGCCGTGCCAGCGGGGACCCTCGTGCGTCGTCGTGGGTCAGCGCTGGAGCAGCCCGCGGCGGCGGATGAACAGCACCGCACCACCGGTGATCGCGGCCGTGACCACCATGTAGCCGGCGAAGAACCACGGGAAGCCCGTGCCGACCTCGGCCTTGATGGGCGTGATCTCCTCGGAGATGGGCTCGATCTCCTCCGAGATGTCCGCCTTGATGGGGGTCTTGACGGGGGTGATGTCCGCCGGGAGGGGCTGGATGTCCGGCGAGACGGGGCCGTCGGCCACGATGGGCTCGACCTCGGTGCCGTGCTCGAAGACGACGGATGACTGACTCGCCGCTGCCGGCTGGGCCACCGCGACCGCCCCGACAACGGGTACGACCGCGACGAGGCCCGCGAGAACGGCGGCGCCGATGCGGGGGTAGGTGCGGTTGCTCATGCCGCTCAAGGTACGGGACGTAGTTGTTCGCTGACCGGTCCCGTCTGCTGTTTTGGCGCGAACCACACCGACCTTTTACCCAGGAGGCGCAGTCGACTCCCGGACCACGAGCTCCGTCGCGAGGTTGATCCGCCGGGTCTGGGGATGGCGGCCCTCGACGAGGTCCATGAGCATGCTCGTGGCCAGCCCGCCCATCTCGGCGAGCGGCTGACGCACCGTGGTCAGGGCGGGGGTGGCCCAGGCGGCCATCGAGAGGTCGTCGTACCCCACCACGGAGACGTCCCGCGGCACGCTGAGGCCCAGCTCGTGGGCGGCGCGGAGCACGCCGAGCGCGGCCATGTCCGAGCCGGCGAAGATCGCGGTCGGCCGGTCGCGGAGCGTGAGCAGCTCGTGGCCCGCGCTATAGCCCGTCTCGACGTAGAAGTTGCCGGGGAGGATGAGGGCGTCGTCCACGGCGACGCCGGCCTCGGCGTGCGCGCTGCGGAAGCCGTCGAGGCGAGCGCGCGAGCACAGCATGTCGGCCGGACCCGAGACCGCGGCGATGCGACGGTGGCCCAGGCCGAGCAGGTGGCGCGTGGCCGTGAGGCCGCCGTTCCAGTTGTCGGAGCCGACGGTCGGCACGTCGGCCGGCGGCTCGCCGTCGGTGTCGATGACGACGACGGGGATCGAGCGCCGCGCGAGCAGGCGCTGCTGGGCCGGTGAGAGGCGGGACGCGACCATGAGCACGCCGAGCGGCGGCCGCAGTAGGGTCGCGTCGAGCCAGGCGCGGGGCGGGCGGTGCACGCCGCCGAGCTCGGACAGGATGACGCTCACGTGGTTCTCGGCGGCGGCGTCCTCGACACCGCGGATGATCTCCATCGACCACGACGAGCCGAGCCGGTGGAAGACGAGGTCGATCAGACCGGTGCCTTCCGCGGGCCGGGCGGCCTTGCGGCGCTGGTAATGGTGACGCTCGAGCGCGGCCTCGACCCGCTCACGCGTCGAGGCGGCGACGTCGGCGCGACCGTTGAGCACCTTGGACACGGTGGGGACGGAGACGCCGAGCTCCTGCGCAATCTGCGCGATCGTCGGCGTGCCGCGGTCCGGTCCATGCTCCGTGGTGAATGACGTCATCGTTCGTTCCTAGGGGCTCGCAAGTTTCGAAGGCTGACGCTACACCGCCTCGCGGGGTCTCGGCAGCACCCGCCAGGGAGAGGGTCGATGCAATCGTTATCACCCCGTGATCCGCTGGACCTTGTCCCATGTTGACGCGTAATCCACCGTCCGCTTATCGTCCACCCCGCAAGCGATCGGAACGGTCCTCGCAACTTTCGATTGACACGGTCACGTCGGCGTGACCGGGGCTGGAGTGCAGAGTGGCGCATCAGAGCGATGTGGTCGACCTTGCGCGGCCAGTGGCAGACGCGGGGTCGAGCCTCGCGGACGCCGCCGGCTGGGCGATCGACCACCGGGTGGAGCAGAAGCTCCGCCACAACAACACGTGGGGCAAGGCCCTGCGGCGGGACTGGCGGACCTACACCTTCGTGGTGGTGCCGCTCCTCTTCCTGCTCGTCTTCCGGTACGTGCCGATGTTCGGCAACATCATCGCGTTCCGCCACTACCGCCCGGGCGGCAGCCCGGTGGGCGAAGAGTGGGTCGGCTTCCAGTACTTCCAGCTGTTCATCCACAACCCCCAGTTCTGGACGGTGTTCTGGAACACCGTCCTCCTGGGCGGCCTGTGGCTGGTCATCGGCTTCCCGCTCCCGATCATCCTCGCGCTGCTGCTCAACGAGCTGCGCTCGCGCAAGCTCAAGCGGACGATCCAGACGATCACTTACCTGCCGCACTTCCTGTCGATCGTGATCGTCGCCGGCATCGTGCTCCAGCTGACGTCGGTCGACGGGTCGATCAACCAGCTCCTGGGTGTGTTCGGCATCGACCCGATCCCGATCATGCAGCACCCCGAGTACTTCCGCGCCACCTACGTCATCTCCGAGGCGTGGCAGACCGTCGGCTGGGGCACGATCCTGTACCTCGCCGCGCTCACGACGATCGACGAGCAGCTCTACGAGGCGGCCCGCATCGACGGCGCCAACCGCCTGAAGCAGACCTGGCACATCACGCTCCCGGGCATCCGCCCGACCATCGTGGTGCTGCTCATCCTCAACATCGGCAACTTCATGGCGGTCGGCTTCGAGAAGGTCCTGCTCCTGCAGAACCCGCTGATCTACTCGACCGCCCAGGTGATCAACACGTACCTGTACCGCGTGGGCATCCAGACCGGGCAGTTCTCCTACGCGACGGCGATCGGCCTGTTCGAGTCGCTGATCGGTCTCGTCCTCGTCCTCTCCGCGAACTTCACGTCGCGCAAGCTGGTGGGAGCCTCGCTGTGGTGACCGAACTCGACGCGACGCCGGACATCTCCGGCGTCCGCAACTCCCTCACGCAGGTCAAGGACACTGCTGGAACGAGGGCGTTCCGGATCGTCAACGGCGTGATCCTCACGGTCGTCAGCGTCGTCACGCTGTACCCGTTCCTGAACATCATCGCCAAGGCGTTCTCGGCGGAGGGCGAGATCGCCGCCGGCCGGGTCAACGTGGTCCCGCGCGGATTCAACCTCACGACCTTCGACGCGGTCATGAGCGACCCGACGTTCTGGAACGACTACAAGAACACGGTCGTCTACACGGTGGTCGGCACGATCATCTCGATGATCCTCACCACGACGTTCGCGTACGCCATCAGCCGCCCCGGCCTCCGCGGGCGCTCGGGCTTCATCGGCATCGCGGTGTTCACCATGTTCTTCAGCGGCGGTCTGATCCCGAACTACATCCTGGTCACCCAGTGGCTGCACATGAAGAACACCATCTGGGCGATCGTGCTCCCGGGTGCGCTGTCCGTCTTCAACCTGCTGGTGATGAAGTCCTTCTTCGAGAACTTCCCGTCGGAGCTCGAAGAGGCGGCCGCGCTCGACGGCATGTCGATATACGGGATCTTCCTGCGCATCGTCCTGCCTCTGTCCAAGCCCGTGATCGCCACGATGGTCCTTTTCTACGCCGTCGCGCAGTGGAACTCGTGGTTCGGCGCATTCATCTATCTCGACGACAAGAACCTCTTCCCCGTCATGATGTACCTCCGCAATCTCATTGCGGCGGCGTCGGGAGCTCAAGAGGTCACGGGTAGCCAGACCGACGCGGTCCAGATCGGCGCCAACATCCAGTCCGTGACGATGCTGCTCACGGTCCTGCCGATCATGTGCGTCTACCCGTTCATCCAGAAGTACTTCGTCTCCGGCATCATGCTCGGCTCGGTCAAGGGCTGACGGGCGAAGAACCCCCCCGGGCGAAGTCGCCCACGTCGGACAACGACGTTCCAACGAAGGAGAGATATGAGAAACATCCGCAGGAGCTCGGCCGCGGTGGCAACGGTCGCCACGCTCGCCCTCGCCCTGACCGCCTGCTCGTCCGGCGGGAACGACGACACGACCTCGGGCGACGCCTCGGCCGCCGCTGACGGTGTCAGCATCGACGACGCGCACTCGGTCGGTGCCATGGCCGACTTCAAGGCCGGCGACGTGTTCAAGGCGACCGAGCCTGTCGAGTTCAGCCTGATGTACCGCGACCACCCGAACTACCCGGTGAAGGAGGACTGGTCGATCTTCAAGCACCTGAAGGCCGACCACAACGTCTCGTTCACCCGTACCGACATCCCGCTGGCCGACTGGGACGCCAAGAAGGCGCTGGCGATCAACGGTGGCGACGCCCCCGAGCTGATCCCCGTGACGTACCCGGGCCAGGAGACGCAGTTCGTCGCCGGTGGCGCGATCCTCCCGGTCTCCGACTACATCCAGTACATGCCGAACTTCGAGCAGAAGGTCAAGGACTGGGGCCTCCAGGACGAGATCGACACGCACAAGCAGGCCGACGGCAAGTTCTACCAGCTCCCGGGCCTCCGCGAGATCCCGGACGTCCAGTACTCGGTCGCCGTGAACGACGACATGTGGGCCAAGGCCGGCATCACCGAGGACCCCGCGACGTGGGACGAGTTCGCCGCTGACCTGAAGAAGGTCAAGGAGGCGAACCCGGAGATCAAGTACTCGTACTCCGAGCGCTGGAACCAGAACCCGGCTCCGCTGGGCGCGCTGCTCCAGATGATGTCGCCGAACTTCAAGACGGCGGCCGGCTGGGGCTACTCGGCCGCGACGTTCAACACGGACACCAAGAAGTTCGAGCTCACCGCGACCTCGGACAGCTACAAGCAGCTCGTGTCGTTCATCTCGGGCATGGTCTCCGACGGCTCGCTCGACCCGGAGATCACGCAGACCGACGACCAGGCGATCCAGAAGTTCATCAACGGTGAGTCGGCCTCGATCTCGTCCAACACGCAGACGATCGACCTCGACCTGCGTCAGAAGGCTGCTGACGCCGGCAAGACGATCAAGACGCACCTCATCACCCTGCCTGCCGGCCCGGCGGGCGACTACCTTTCCGGCTCGCGCCTCGTCTCCGGCATCATGATCGGCGCGAAGGCGGCCGAGGACCCGCACTTCAAGGCGCTGCTCCAGTACATCGACTGGCTGTACTACAGCGATGAGGGCATCGAGTTCGCCCAGTGGGGCGTCGAGGGCGAGACCTTCGAGAAGGGCGCCGACGGCAAGCGCGCGCTGATCGGCGACCTCGACTGGAACGGCATCAACCCGAACGCCACCGCGAACTCGAAGAAGCTGAACGCGGACTTCGGCTACTCCAACGGTGTGTTCATGTTCGCCAACGGCTCGACCAAGGAGCTGCTGCAGTCGGTGCAGAAGCAGGACGTCGTCGACTGGACCAACAAGATCCTCGACAAGAAGCAGCTGCTGCCGGTCAACCCGTCGGCGGGCCTCAACGAGGCTGAGCTGGAGCAGACCTCGCTCCTCGACACCCAGATCAAGGACGCCGTGAACACGGCCACGGCCGAGTTCGTCACCGGCAAGCGCAAGCTCAGCGACTGGGACGCGTACGTCGCCGAGATCGAGGGCCTTGGTGGCTCGACCCTGGTCGACACCTACAACACCGCGTACGCCCGCACCAACAAGTGAGCCTTCTCGCTTGATCCGTCGCCGCCGCCCGTCAGCCCCGCGCTGGCGGGCGGCGGCGCCGCCAAGGGGCTGTTTCCCGCCCCTCCCCGGCCCTTCCGCACCCGTCCTGGAGTCCCCGTCGTGAGCACGATCCCCGTCCCGTCCGCACCGATCGCCGTCCTGAGCGACGCCTGGCGCCGCTGCGTCGGTACGGGTGAGCTCGTCCTCGGGATGCGCCGGGACTACCTCGACTCGCTCGAGCTGGTGCAGGCCGAGATCGGCTTCCAGCACATCCGGGGCCACGGCATCTTCCACGACTGGATGGGCGTGCTGCGCCAGTACGACGTCGGCGGCCACGCCGGCACGCGGTACTCGTGGACGTACCTCGACCAGGTCGTCGACGCCTACCTCGAGCTGGGCATCAAGCCGTTCCTCGAGCTGGGCTTCATGCCCGAGGCCCTCGCCTCGGGCGACAAGACGGTGTTCTGGTGGAAGGGCAACGTCACCCCGCCGCGCGACTACGCCGACTGGACCGCGCTGGTCCAGGCCACGCTGCGCCACCTCATCGCCCGCTACGGGCGCGACGAGGTGCTCACCTGGCCGGTCGAGGTGTGGAACGAGCCGAACCTGCCCGAGTTCTGGCTGAACGCGGACCAGGCCGAGTACTTCCGGCTGTACCTCGAGACGTCACGGGCGGTGAAGGAGGTCGACCCCGGCTTCCAGGTGGGCGGCCCCGCCGTCTCGCCCGGCGCGGACGAGTGGTTCGTCCCGTTCGCCGAGCTCGTCGCCGCGAACGACCTGCCCGCCGACTTCGTGTCCTTCCACGCCTACACCACCGGCCCGGCCCAGCACGTGCCGTTCGGCGTGTACCAGACGCTGCACCACCCCTCGAGCCTGCTCGAGCAGTTCGGCAAGCCGGGCAAGATCCTCGCCGGCACCGTGCTCGAGGGCCTGCCGCTGCACGTCACCGAGTTCAACACCAGCTACCGCCCCGACAACCCGGTGCACGACACGGCGTACAACGCCGCGTACCTCGCACCGACGCTGGTCGGCGGGGGCGACCTGGTCGACTCCTTCTCCTACTGGACCTTCTCGGACATGTTCGAGGAGCAGGGTGTCCCGGTCTCGATCTTCCACGGCGGGTTCGGCCTGCTCACGCACCGCCAGCTCAAGAAGCCCACCTTCCACCTGTACGCGTTCATGGCCCGCATGGGCACCGACGTGCTGGCCCGCGGCGACGACCACCTGGTCACCCGCGACGCCGCCGGCCGCGTCACGGTGCTCGCGTGGCAGCCCGTCGGCGGCACCGACGACCCGGTCGAGCCCGAGCACCACGAGCTGCGCCTGTCGCTCCCGGTCGCGCTGCCCGACGGCGCCACGCCCACGAGCGCATACGTGCACCGTTCCGTCGTCAACGACGAGGACGGCAACGCCTTCACCGCCTGGCAGCGGATGGGGCGCCCCGCATCCCCGACGCCACGCCAGCTCGAGGCGCTGTACGAGGCGGCCGAGCCCGTCCGCTCGCACGCCTCGCTCCCGGTGCTCTCGGGCGTCGACGGCGTCGGACGCGTCGAGCTCACCCTGACGCTGGCTCGCCACGAGGTCACCCTCGTCGAGATCGACCCGGTGGTCGACGAGACGCCAGCCTGGCTCGACGATTCCCGGATCGTCGGCCGCGGCCCGTACGGTGGGTGAGATGACCGCCGAGCAGCCCACGCCCCGCCTCCCCGGAGACTTCGCCCAAGGCCCCCTCGGGCGGCTGACCGCCGGCGTCTACTGGTTCGTCGTCGTCACCGCACTGCTGGCCGTGACGGCGTTCCCGAGCGTGGTGGTGCTGCTTCTCCTCGACCGGTCGGCGTCGAACGTGCCGGTTCTGGCACTCGCGGCCGTGCCGCTCGGGCCGGCACTGTCGGCGGCGCTGTTCGCCACGCGGGACCGCGTGCGGGCCGAGGATCTCGCGCCGGCGCGGTCGTTCTGGAAGGGCTACCGGCTCAACTGGGCCGACGTGCTGCGCGTCTGGGTTCCTGCGCTCGTCGTGCTCGCGATCATCGCGTACGTGCTGGCCAACGCGCAGACGGCGGGGCTCGGCGCGCCCTACGTCGTCGTGCTGGCGGTCATCGGGTTCCTCGTGGCCATCGCGGCTCTGCACGCCGTCGCGATCGCGTCGATCTTCAGCTTCCGCGCGCGCGACGTCGCACGCCTCGCGACGTTCTACATCTTCAGCAAGCCGTCGGCCACGGTGTCGGTCGTCTCTCTGCTGATCGTCGTGGGTGGGCTCGGGACGCTGCTCTCCGCCCTGGTCCCGCTGCTCGGCGGCGTCTGGGTGTGGTTCTGGTACCGAGGTGACCTGCGCATGCTGGACGACATCGAGAAGCGCTTCACCCACCAGACCGACTGAGCGCGCGGTAGAGGCCTCGGACGCCGGTAGAGAAGCGGCCCGGCGAGGTAGAGAGATCTACCTCGCCGGGCCACGTCTGTCCCTCGCGGGCTGTCAGTAGATCGTGCGGCCGTGGGCGTCCTGGATGCCGGACTTGCGCAGGAAGTACGTGTTGATCACGTCGCGCCAGTCGGTCGTCGAGCGGACCTGCTCAGCGAACCGGTCGCTCACGCGCTCCGCGACGTCCGCCGGGAACGCGTCCTCGGCCTCCGTCCACAGGCGCACCGACTCCAGGACGCGCTCGAGACCCTCGAAATGCGTGTCGTACACGTGCTGGATCACCGTCGTGCCGCTGTGGAGCACGTGCGAGTACGGCACGTGGTGGAAGAACAGCAGGAGCTCGTCGGGGCAGGTCTCGAGCGACTCGTAGACGTCGCTCCACGGCGCCGGGTACTGGCCTGTGAAGCCGGTCCCCGTGGCGCGCGTGCGGTCGACGCCGATGCCGTCGCGGTCCGCGAAGTGGTAGGTGCCCCAGGGGGAGTACTCGTACCCGTCGGGCGACGGGCCGTAGTGCGAGCCCGGCTGCACCATGAAGCACACGCCGAGCGGGGCGGTGTAGAGCTCGTACGTCTCCCACGACTCGTCGAGGACGGCGTGCACCGTCTCGCGGACGGCCGCGGGCGCGCCCGGGAACGTCAGCCCGATCCACTCGTCGAGGATCCCGATCGGGTCGAGCGTGGGGTCCCACGTCAGGCGGCCCCACGCGTAGAGGTTGGCCTGCGAGAACGGGTGCCCGGTCCAGAACACGTCGTCGCCCACGTTGGAGACGGCGGCGAACCCGCCGACGCGCGTGCCGTCGCCGGAGGGGTGCCGGCCCGCGGCGACGTCCGCCAGCGTGCGGCCGTCCTCGGCACCCCAGTACGGGAAGCCGAGCAGCTCGCTCCACATGCGCCCGAGGTACACGGCGTGCCGCTGGTGGCCGAGGTACTCGGTGGTCACCTGGAACTCGGGCGCGACGCGCGTCCCCGGCAGGGCCGCGATCGCGGGCGACATCGCCTCGCGCACCTGGAAGTCGAGCGGGCCGTGCTTGATCTGCACGATCACGTTGTCGGCGAACGTGCCGTCATAGGGGGCGAAGTGCTCGAACGCGGCCTTCGCGCGGTCGGTGCGGCGGTCGCGCCAGTCCTGCTCGTGGTTGTAGACGAACGCGCGCCAGTGGACGAGGCCTCCGTGCGGGGCGACGGCCGCGGCGAGCATGTTCGCCCCGTCGGCGTGCGTGCGGCCGTACGCGAAGGGTCCGGGCTGGCCCTCGGAGTCGGCCTTGATGACGAACCCGCCGAAGTCGGGGATCGCGGCCCAGACGCGGTCGGCCGCGCCTGCCCACCACTCCTGGACGTCGGGGGAGGCCGGGTCCGACGTCGTCAGCCCGCCCAGGCGCACGGGCGACGCCCACGACACCGAGACGTGGGTGGTGATGCCGTAGGGCCGGAACACGTCCGCGATGCGGACGACATCGGGCAGCAGGTCGCCGATGAGCCGGGTCTCGAGCGGGCCCACGTTGACGTTGTTGATCGCCACGCGGTTGATTCCCGACGCCGCCAGCAGGCGCGCGTACTGCCCGACCCGCGCGAGGTCCTCGCGCACCGAGCCGTCGGCGTAGAAGATCGAGCCACCCGAGTAGCCGCGCTCGACCTGGCCCATGACGGGGTGGACGACGATGTTGTCCCAGTGGTCGAGCATGCGCAGCGGGCTGTGCGGCGCGTGGCGCCGGGTGCCGTCGGTCGCGTCGAACGCCGCCTCCCCGCGTCGCACCAGGTGGAACAGGCCGTACAGCAGACCCCGGGCGTCCGACGCCGCGATCGTCACGGCGCCGCCCGAGCTCGTCACGGTGAACGCCTCAGGGTCGGTGTCGCCGGGGACGAGCGCGAAGACGACGTCGGGCGACATGTGGTCGGCGTCGACGACGGCACCGCCGTGCGCGGCGACCGCGGCGGCGACCTCCGCGCGCACGGTCGCGCCGACCGGCGAGACGTCGTCGCGCAGGTCGACGGCCACCCGCCGCGATCCGAGCGGCGCGAACGAGGCCTCGGGCAGCCAGGCGGGATGGACGGCAGGGTCGGTGGTCACGGCGCTGTGCTCCTCGGGTCGCTGCGCGGCCGCGAGGCCGCAAGTTGAGAACGTTTGCAGCATAGTCGTGCACGAGGACGGACGCCGGGCGGGTAGGCTTCGTGGGAACGTTTGCAAAGGAGTTGCTTGCCGTGGTCACGGTCCGCGACGTCGCCCGTGCCGCGGGCGTCTCGATCTCGACGGTCTCGCGCGCGCTCGCGGTGCCCGACAAGGTGGCGGTCGAGACCCGCGACCGCGTCGCCGCCATCGCCGCCGAGCTCGGCTACCAGCCCAACCGGGCAGCCGCCGGCCTGCGGGCGGGCCGCACGGGCGCCCTCGGGCTGCTGGTGCCCGATCTCTCCAACCCCTACTTCGCCGCCGTCGCCAAGGGCGTCGCCGAGGTCGCGCGCGAGCACGGGCTCGGCGTGTTCGTCGTCGACTCCGAGGAGGACCCGGCGCTCGAGGTCGAGCTGCTGCGCAGCCTCGCCCACCAGACCGACGGCGTCATCCTCGCGTCGCCCCGTGCCCTCGAGGCCGCCCGCCCGCCCGTCGGGGGCAAGCCCGTCGTCGTCATCAACCAGGACGGCCCGCTCGCGGTCGGCACGGACAACGCGGGCGGCATGCGGCTCGCCGTCGAGCACCTGTACGCGCTCGGCCACCGGCGGGTCGCGTACGTCGGAGGCCCCGCGGCCTCGTGGTCCGACGCGCAGCGCCGCGTGGCGCTCGACGTCGCGGGCGAGCTCGGCGTCGAGGTCGTCGCGCTCGGTCCGCACCGCCCCACGGTCGACGGCGGAGCCGCGGCAGCCGACGCGGTTGTCGCGGCCGGGGTCACCGCCGCGATCACGTTCAACGACGTCGTCGCCGTCGGCCTGGTGCGCGCCGTGCGCGAGCGGGGCGTGCGCGTGCCGGAGGACCTGTCCGTCGTCGGGTTTGACGACACGTTCCTGGCGGCGCTTGTCACACCGGCGCTGACCAGCGTCGGCGCCGACCTCCGCGAGGTCGGGCGGCGGGCCACCGACCTGCTCGTCGGGCGGCTCGGCCCCGCGGGCGCGGAGGCCGAGCCGCCGACGGCGTCGTTGCTGCTGCCCGCCACGCTCGCCGTGCGCGCCTCCACCGCACCCGTCCCCGAGGAGAGATGACACGCATGAAGATGGGCTTCCGCTGGTACGGCGAGGGCAACGACACCGTGGCGCTGGACGACATCCGGCAGATCCCCGGCGTCGAGACCATCGTGTGGTCGCTCCACCGCAAGCAGGCCGGCGAGGTGTGGGAGGAGGCCGAGATCGCGGCCGAGATCGCGCGCATCGAGGGGCTCACGGACGAGCACCGCGCGAAGGGGGTCACGAAGACCTTCCGCGCCGACGTCGTCGAGTCGGTCAACGTGCACGAGTCGATCAAGCTCGGCAAGACCGTGCTCGGAATGAGCCGCGACGAGGCCATCGAGAACTACCGGGTCACGATCGAGCGCCTGGGCCAGGCCGGCGTGAAGGTCGTCTGCTACAACTTCATGCCCGTGTTCGACTGGCTGCGCACCGACATGTTCCACCCGCTGCCCGACGGCTCCACGGCCCTGTTCTACGAGAAGGCCGTCGTGGACGAGCTCACGCCCGAGTCGCTCATCGCGTCGATGAACCTAGGAGACAAGACGGGGGACGGCGCCCTGACCCTCCCCGGCTGGGAGCCCGAGCGCCTCGCCTCCTTCCAGGAGCTCAAGGAGGCGTACGTCGGCGTCACGCGCGAGGACATGTACGCGAGCTACAAGTACTTCCTCGACGCCGTCATCCCCGTCTGCGAGGAGTTCGACGTCAAGCTCGGCGTCCACCCGGACGACCCGGCGTTCGACATCTTCGGCTGGCCGCGCGTGGTCTCGCGCAAGGCGGACCTGGCGCGCGTGCTGTCCCTCAACGAGTCGCCGTACAACGGGCTGACGCTGTGCCTGGGCTCCTTCGGCTCCAACCCCGACAGCGACCCGGTCGACGCCGTCAAGACGTTCATGGACCGCATCCACTTCTCGCACGTGCGCAACATCAAGCACTTCCCCAACGGCGACTTCACCGAGGTAGCCCACCGGGCGTGCGAGGGGTCGATCGACACGGTCGGCATCATGAAGGCGTACGCGGACGCGGGCTACGACGGCTACATCCGCCCCGACCACGGCCGCCACCTGTGGGACGAGAACCGCGGCAACACCCCGCGCCCCGGCTATGGCCTCTACGACCGGGCGCTGGGCATCCAGTACCTGCTCGGCGTCTGGGACTCCTGCCGGTACGGGGACTGACGCGCCTGCCGGTCGAGCAGACCGCCGTCCGCTAGCCTGGCGGCGATCAGACCGTCTGGAGAGCGCGTGACAGCGATCGTCCCGCCCCGTCCGGGGGGCACCGCGACAGCGTCCGACGCCGTCGCCGAGATCGAGCGCCACGCGCTCGCGGAGCTCGAGGCGGCGCCGACGCCGGCCGAGCTGCGCACGCTCGCGGTCAGGCACGTGCACGAGCTGGCCCAGCAGCTCGCGGCGGCGACGGCCCGCGCCGACCGGGCCGCGGCCGAGCTCGCGGAGCGCGATGGCGACGTCCTGCGGCGTGAGCGCGCCTTGGCCCACCTCGCGGCCGACTCGCGCGACGAGAGCGTCCCGCTGGGCATCGCCGTCACACGCTCGGGCTGGACGCGCACGCTCCTGGGCGCCGACGGCGCGATCGTGTGCGCCGAGGGGCGCGTCACGACGGTGGGCGAGGTGCCCGACGACGACGGCGTGGCCGCCCTTCTCGCCTGGGTCCTGGACAACGGTGCCGAGATGGTCGCAGCCGACGACCTCGCGGCGTCGGTGCCCGCGGTCGCGGCCGCGGCGCCCGGCGTGCTCGCGGCGCTCGGCATCACGCTGCCCGACCGGCAGGCGCTCATCTGGTTGCGGCACCGCGCCCCGGCGGCGTGGTCCGAGCGGCACGCGGACGACGCCGCCGCCCTGCGGGGCCACCTGCTCGAGGCGCTCTACGTGCGTGGGCGGCGCGAGCTGCGGGCCACCGAGGCCCTGCAGCTCAGCCTGCTGCCGCACCAGCTGCCGGACGTCGACGGCTGGTGCGTCGAGGCGCGTTACGACGCCGCGGGAACCGGCCTCGTGGGCGGCGACTGGTACGACGCGCTCGCGCTGCCCTCCGGCCTGGTGGCCCTCGTCGTCGGGGACGTCACCGGGCACGGCCTGCAGGCGGCGGCGACCATGGGCCAGCTGCGCAACGCGCTGCGCGCCGCGCTGTTCACGGTCAGCGACCTGAGCGCCGCCGTGGAGCGCCTCGAGCAGCTCGCGAGGCTGACGCTGCCCGGGGAGATCGCCACGATCGTGGTCGCCCTGCTCGACCCGGCGACGGGTGTCGTCGAGCACGTGTTGCTCGGGCACCCGCCCGTGCTCGTGGCCGGCCCTTGCGGGCAGGTGGCCTGGGGCCCGCGGGCCGTGGTGCCGCCGCTCGGCGTGACGGGCGACATCCCGCCCGTCGCGCGGGTGGAGGTTCCGCGCGGTGGGGCGCTCGTGCTCTACAGCGACGGGCTCGTGGAGCGGCGGGGGGAGTCGATCCTCGACGGGCTCCGGCGCCTGGAGCTGACGTTCGCCGCGGGCGTGCCCGCGGATCTCGGCGTGGTCGTGAAGGGCACGCGCGACCCGGCGTCGGCGGACGACGCGACGCTGCTCGTCGTGCGTCGCGAGCCCTGACGGCGGCCGTCAGCCGGCGGGCGTCGCGTCGGGGGCCGGTTCCAGCTCGAACAGCCGGTCGACACCTGTGAGCTCGAGCAGGTCGCGGACGTGGCGCGGGACGCCCCGCAGCAGCGGGGGCTGCGGAACGGCAGACGCCGCGCGGTAGAGCAGGCGCAGACCGCCCGAGTCCATGAACGTGACGCCGGAGAGGTCGACCGTCACCCGCTCGGCTCCAGACGCTGCCCCGCCTTCGAGCGTGTCCTCGACCCGGGCCTGTACCGCCGCGTCGATCTCACCGGTCATGACCCACAGGGCGCCACCGTCCTCGATGCGCACGTCGCCGTGCAGCGTCACGCTCCGACTCCTCGTCCTGGCCCTCCAGGCCTCGGATCAGACCCGGGCGAGCTGCGCGCCCGCTCCGCGGTGCACGCGCTCGATCACGGCAGCGTAACCCCCGAGCATCCGGACATGGCTGAACCGGGGTCGAGCGTCCGCCTGGGCGCGCTTGAGCTCCCCTCGGCGGGCTGCCGCTTCGATCCACGTCTCCGCGATCTCGACCGCGTCGAAGCCCGTCACGAACCCGATGCCGTCGACGATCCGCGCCGAGTCCCCGACCGGTGTGGTCACCGGCACCGCGCCGCACATCGCGCCCTCGATGAGGCACAGCGGCGCCGCCTCGCCGAACACGGACGTCAGCGCGACGACGTCGGCCGCCGCGTAGACCAGCTCCATGTCGGTGCGCACGCCCAGCGGGTGGACGCGCCGGAGCAGGTCGGGCCGGTCACCGAAGGCCAGAGCGAGCTCGGCCACGAGGTGGGGGTTGGCCTCCGACATGCCGGCGCCGCACATGATCACGTGCCCGGACCGGTCGCGCTCCAGGAAGTGGCGCGCTGCGGCGACGAACAGGCCCGGGTTCTTCATGGCGTCGAACCGCGCGGCGAACACGACGACCGTCGCGTCCGCGGGGACGCCCTCGGCTCCGCGGAGCGCGGCCCGGCGCGAGCCCGAGACCGGCCGGAAGCGCGCGAGGTTGATCCCGTTGGGCACCACGCGCAGCAGCGATGCCGGTACGCCCGCGTGGTGGTAGGCGTCCCGCGTCGACTCCGCGCAGCACACCACGGCGGCCAGGCGGCCGGCGTCGGCCGCGACGAGCAGGTCGTCGAGAGCCGCTCCCTGATGCTCCGGGTCAGAGCGGTGCAGGCACGCGACGACGGGCCGGTCGACGCCACCGGCCTGGTTCACGAGGCGCAGCGGCTGTTCCTTGAGGGACATCACGACGTGGGCCGCGCGCAGCTCTGCGGTCGCTCGCGAGAGCTCGGCGTCTGAGAACGCGCGCGGGTCCCGGCCGTCGTCGGACGAGCGGCCCAGGGTCGTCACGCGAACCCCGGCGGCCCGCAGCAGCTGGTAGCGCTGGTCGTCGACCATGCGCTGCAGGGTGGCTTCGCGGCGCACCTCGGCATGGATGCTCAGCGCCGCGTGCCGGTGCCGGCCGCCGCCGTGCAGGCCCGCGACCACCGTGGTGTGCAGCTGGCGCGCGCCACCCGCGAAGAAGCCCTCGTAGAGCGAGAGCACGCGCGGCGCGCGGGACGGGTTCGAGGTCACGGGACCACCTCCTCCCGCCAGGTTCAGCGGCGCCGATGAGGCGAGCGTGTCCATGGGGTTAACTTTCTATGACGGCTTGGGGGAATCTTGACCGGCGAGCGTGCGGATCGCACGTTCAGCCTCCGCGGGTGTCGCCGTCCGGCACCCGAGCTCGACCCACCGCTCGATCAGGCGCGGCTCCGCGCGGAGCAGGGCCCAGCCCCGTCGCACCAGCGTCGGGAGCGGTTTCCGGGCCTCCGCGACGTCGCGGAGCAGGCGGAACCAGAACGTCATCCAGGCCGGCTGGCGCAGGCAGATCGCGTCCGCGAGGATCCCCTCCGACCTGCAGGCGGCGACCAGCTGGGCGGCAAAGATCCCTTCCGCCATCAGCACAGAAGCGCCCCCGGTTTCCACAAGGGTGCTTCCGGTGCGCGCGTTGCTGGGGATGTCGTAGACGGGGATCTCGGCCCTCCCGGTGGTGGCCAGCGCGCGCAGCGCGTCCATCGCGCCGGCGGCGTCCCACGACCGTGGGTCGTCCCAGTCGACGATCCCGAACCGCTGAGGCAGGTCGGGGTGGTCGCCGTCGAGGTAGAAGTCGTCCAGCGTGACCACGGGCAGTCCCAGACGCCGCGTCAGCGCCGTCTTCCCGGACCCCGACGGGCCGGTGATGAGCACCACCCGGACGCGCGGCCGGCGGGCGCCGTCGGGTACGTCGAAGAGCGCGTCGGGCTCGGGCGGGGTGGTCACGGTCGACCATTGTGCGGCACCCGACATGGGCGGACGACTCACACTCAGCGCCGTGTCGCCCCCGATGTGGTCCGTCCACAGCCTAGACTCGGCGTGTGCGCACCCACGAGAGAGTCCTGGCCCAGATCGAGGAGAACCTACGCACCGGCACGTGGGCACTCGGTGAGCGTCTGCCCGGCGAGCGCGCCCTCGCGGAGCAGATGGGCGTCTCGCGCCCGTCCGTGCGCGAGGCCGTGCGCGTGCTCGAGGCCATGGGCATCGTCCGCACCGCCGTGGGCTCCGGGCCCGACGCCGGCGCGACCGTCGTCGACCGCCCCGCCGCGGGCCTGGGCGCGGCCGT
Source organism: Xylanimonas sp. McL0601 (assembly GCF_049852175.1). GTDB lineage: Bacteria > Actinomycetota > Actinomycetes > Actinomycetales > Cellulomonadaceae > Xylanimonas. Next base: position 3,701,604 of record NZ_CP187527.1, on the reverse strand, counting down.
CCGCCTGCACATCGCCTCCGGGACGCTCCCCGTGCGCGACGTCGTCGCGACGCGCGCGGCGCTCGAGACCTGGGCGGTGGGCCAGGCCGCAGCCCGGTTCGCGCCGGAGACGGACCTGACGGAGGCACAGCGGCTCATCGAGGAGATGGACGCGCAAGGGCTCACGCCCACCGAGTTCGTCCATCTCGACCAGCAGTTCCACCTCGGGCTCGTGCAGCTCGGCGGCAACCAGCTCGTCGAGGCGATCCTCAGCGGCCTGCGCGCCGCCGTCGGCGACTACGTCACCTCGGGCGCCGAGCGCCTGCCGTCGTGGGCCACCACCAGCGCCCGCCTGTGCCACGAGCACCGCGCGTTGCTCGAGGCCGTCGAGCGCGCCGACGCGGGGCTGGCCGAAAAGCTGGCGCACGACCACATCTGGGGCTTCTACGAGGAGACCGGGCTCGCCTCCGAGGCGGAGTGACCCGCCGGAACAAGTGCGTCCACGCGCCGGGTTGATGCGGGTATGACGGACTACGGCCATGACCTGGCCTTCGGGAGCTTCATCACGCCTTCGAGCGCCGACCCGCGGGAGCCGGTGCGCCTCGCCCGTCTCAGCGAGGAGGTCGGCCTCGACCTCGCCACGTTCCAGGACCACCCCTACCAGCCGGCGTTCCTCGACACCTGGACGCTGCTGACCTGGGTCGCGGCCGCGACGTCGCGCATCACCGTGGCACCCGACGTGCTGAACCTCCCGCTCCGTCCGCCGGCCGTGCTTGCCCGGGCGGCGGCCTCGCTGGACCGGCTGAGCGGCGGACGCGTGGCCCTCGGCATCGGCGCCGGCGCCTTCTGGGACGCCATCGAGGCGATGGGTGGCACGCGGCTCACCCCCGGTGAGTCGGTCGACGCGCTCAGCGAGGCGCTCGACGTCGTCCGCGGCATCTGGGACACGACCGAGCGGCGCGGGCTGCGCATCGAGGGCGAGCACCACCGCGTCGTCGGCGCCAAGCGCGGGCCGGCACCTGCGCACGACATCCCCGTCTGGGTCGGCGCATACGGGCCGCGGATGCTGCGGCTGCTCGCCCAGAAGGCCGACGGCTGGCTGCCCTCGCTCCCGCGCCTCGAGCCCGGCTACCTGGCCCGTGCCAACGCCGTCATCGACGAGGCCGCGCTCGCCGCCGGGCGCGAGCCGGCCGCGATCCGCCGCGTGCTCAACCTCGGCGCTCCGCCCGCGGCCACGGCGGAGTGGGTCGACCAGCTCGTGCGGCTCGCGCTCGAGGACGGCGCCGGCACCTTCATCGCGACGGGCGACGACCCCGACGCGATCCGCCGCTTCGGGCAGGAGGTCGCGCCCGCGGTGCGCGAGGCCGTCGCCGCGGAGCGGGCTCGCGGCGCGGCGGCGACGGCCTGGCCGCGGGCTGCCGAGGCGTGACGATGCGCCGCCCCCTCGTTCGCCGACGGGGCGGCGCCGTCGCGTGAGAGCCTAGGCCCATGCCCATCGCACCCCGGTACCTCGCCGACGAGGCCCGCTACGCGTCCATGACCTACCGCCGCACCGGCCGTTCCGGGCTCGACCTGCCCGCGCTGTCGCTCGGCCTGTGGCACAACTTCGGCGACACGACGCCGTTCCAGACCCAGCGCGACGTCGCCCGCCGCGCGTTCGACCTCGGGATCACGCACTTCGACCTGGCGAACAACTACGGCCCGCCCTACGGCTCGGCCGAGGAGAACTTCGGGCGCATCTTCGACAAGGACCTGCACCCGTACCGCGACGAGCTGATCATCTCGACCAAGGCCGGCTACGACATGCTGCCCGGCCCGTACGGCGACCACGGCTCGCGCAAGTACCTGCTCTCGTCGCTCGACGCAGCGCTCGAGCGGATGGGCCTGGACTACGTCGACATCTTCTACCACCACCGCCCCGACCCGGCGACGCCTCTCGAGGAGACGATGGGCGCGCTCGCCGCCGCCGTGCACTCGGGCAAGGCGCTGTACGTAGGCGTCTCGAACTACTCGGCGGCCCGCACGCGTGAGGCCGCTGCGATCCTCGACGACCTCGGCGCCCCGCTGCTGATCCACCAGCCGAGCTACTCGATGTTCAACCGCCACGTCGAGAACGCCTCGCTCGTGGACGGCTACGACGGGCAACAGTCCGAGTCGCTGCTCGACGTCGTCGAGGACCTCGGCGTCGGGACCATCGTGTTCTCGCCGCTGCAGCAGGGGCTGCTCACCGGGCGCTACCTGTCCGGCTCGGCGCCCGAGGGCTCGCGTGCCGCGCGGCCCGACTCGCCGTTCCTGTCGTCGTCGAACATCTCCGAGACGTACCTGGAGCGGGCACGGGCGCTCAACGAGATCGCCGAGGGGCGGGGGCAGTCGCTCGCGCAGCTCGCCGTGTCCTGGGTGCTGCGCGACCCCCGCGTCACGTCCGCGCTGGTCGGCGCGTCGAGCGTCGCGCAGCTCGAGGACACGGTGGGGGCACTGGCGGCGGAACCGCTGACGGCGGAGGAGATCGCCGCGATCGACCCGTTCGCCGTCGACGGCACGGGCCGCTGACCCCACGCAGATCTGACAGGGAGGGAACGCGGGTGGCGGTCTGCTGGTTCGCCGGGCTCACCACGCTCGACGTCGTGCACCGGGCCGCCGCCCCGCCCGCCCGCAACCAGAAGATCACCGCGTCGCGGCAGGACGTCGCCGCAGGCGGCCCGGCCGCGAACGCGGCGGTGACCGCGGCGGCTCTCGGCGCACGTTCCGTGCTGGTCAGCGCACTCGGCGCCGGGCCGGTCGCGGCGGCCGCCCGCACGGACCTCGAGGCGCACGGCGTCGAGGTGCTCGACGTCGCCGAGCCCGGGTTCCCGCTCGCCGTGTCCGCGGTGCTCGTCGACGACGCGACGGGCGAGCGCTCCGTCGTCTCGGCGGACGGGGCGCTCGCGGTCGCGCCGGCCCCGTCGGCGCCGGCGCTGGCGGACCTGCCGCACCCCGACGTCGTGCTGCTCGACGGCCACCACCCCGCGATCGCGCGTGCGGTGCTCGCGTGGGTCGCGACGGCGTCGCCGCGCCCACTCGTCCTGCTCGACGCCGGCCGGTGGCGGCCGGTGTTCACCGAGCTGCTGCCGGCCGCCGACGTCGCGGCGCTGAGCGACGACTTCCGCGTGCCGGGGCACGACGACGCCGAGGCGGGCGCGCTCGCGCTCGGTGCGGGCGCCGTCGTCGTCACGCACGGGCCCGAGCCCGTCACCTGGCGCACCAGCGCGGGGGAGGCCGGCGAGATCCACGTCCCACGCGTGGACGCGCGGGACACGCTCGGGGCGGGCGACGCGTTCCACGGTGCGCTCGCCGCTGCGCTCGCGCAGGGCGAGCCGCTGCCGGGCGCCGTCGCGCGGGCTGCACGGGTGGCCAGCGCGCGGGTCGCCGTGATCGGCCCGCGCGCGTGGCTGGGGGCCGTGCGATGAGCAGCGCCGGTCGGTCCCGGATCCTCGTCCTCTCCGGCCGCGGCCGCCACGAGGACCCGTGGCACGACCACGCGGCGACGTCGCACCGGCTCGCGACGATCCTGTCCGCGCTCGGATCGGTCGACGTCGAGGTGCGCTCGGCGTTCCGCGACACGCTTGGCGACCTCGACGACGTCGATCTGCTGGTGCTCAACCTCGGCGGCCCGGCCCCGGGGTTTGTGGAGGCGGAGATCGACGGGACCGCGGCCGACTGGGCCCCGTTCCACGCCCGGCTCGACGCGTGGGCGCGCACCGGCGGCCGCATCTTGGCCTTGCACCAGGCGGCGCTGGCGTTCCCCGACGTCCCCCGGTTCGAGGAGGTGCTCGGCGGACGCTGGGTCCAGGACGTCTCCGGGCACCCGCCGATCGGGCCGATGCGCCTCGAGCTCGCCGTCGGCGCGCACACCGTCACCGATGGGCTCGGCGCCGTCCAGGCGTTCGACGAGCGGTACTGCCACCTGCGCGTGGCGCCGTCGTCACAGGTGCTGGGCTGGGTGCGCGACGACGACGGCGAGCCGCACCCGGCGCTGTGGGTCGCCGAGGCGCACGGCGGGCGGACGGTCTACAGCGCGCTGGGGCACGACAAGCGCTCGTACGAGTCCGCGACGCACCAGGAGCTGCTGGTGCGTGCGGCGCTGTGGCTGCTGTCGTAGGGCTGCGCCTCCGCTACGACGGGACGCCGCGAAAACCGAGCTGCCGCCACGCCTCGTAGGTGGCGATCGCCGCGGCGTTCGTCAGGTTGAGCGAGCGGCGCCCCGGCAGCATCGGCAGCACCAGGCGCTCGGTCACGCGCGGGTGGGCGAGCACCTCCTCGGGCAGGCCGGTCGGCTCGGGCCCGAAGAGCAGCACGTCGCCCGGCTTGTAGGCGACGTCGGTGTACGACGTCGTCGCGCCGACCTCGAACGCGAAGACGCGCGCGCCCGGCAGGGCGTCCATCGCGGCCTGGAAGCTGGGGTGCACGTCCAGGACGGCGAGGTCGTGGTAGTCGAGCCCCGCGCGGCGCAGCTTGGACTCCTCGAGGTCGAAGCCGAGCGGCTCGACGAGGTGCAGGCGGGCCCCGGTGACGGCTGCCAGCCGGATGGCGGAGCCGGTGTTCCCGGCGATGCGGGGCTCGTAGTAGACGATGTGGGCGAAGGGCTCGGGGGGTGCGGCGGGGGCGTCGTCGTGCGGGTTCACGCGTGCTCGGCCTCGCCGTCGTGCGGCTCGGCGTGCTTCTGGCCGAACGGCAGCAGGTGGATCGCGCCCAGGACGACGGCGCCGACGACGAGGCCCACGACGGTGGAGCACAGCGTCTCGAACAGCCAGGCGAGGACCCCGCCGACGCCCGGGACACCCTCGCTGATGGCGTGCTCGACGTGGTGGATCGCGTCGTACAGGGCGGTCCAGCCCAGCTCGTGCACGCCGTTGAGGAGAATGTGGCCGCCGACCCACAGCATGGCGACCGTGCCCACGACCCCGATGACCCCCAGGAGCCTGGGCATGCCGACGACGAGCCCGCGGCCGAGGCGCTGCACGCCGGCCGGCCGGCGCCGCGACAGCGCCAGCCCGATGTCGTCCATCTTCACGATGACGCCGACGACACCGTAGACGCCGATCGTGATGACGATCGCGACGATCGCGAGGATGAACAGGCGCTGCCAGAACCCCTCGTCGGCGACCTCGTTGAGCGCGATGACCATGATCTCGGCCGACAGGATGAGGTCGGTGCGGATCGCGCTCGAGACCAGGGACTTCTCGGCCCCCGCGCCCTGCTCGGCCACGGGAGTGGCGTGCGTGTCGTGCCCGCGGAGGCGCTCCCACACCTTCTCCGCGCCCTCGTAGCAGAGGTACGTTCCGCCGAGCATGAGGATCGGCGTCAGCGCCCACTCGGCGAACTGCGACAGGATCAGCGCGACCGGCAGGATGATCAGGAGCTTGTTCCGGATCGAGCCCCATGCGATCTTCTTGACGATCGGCAGCTCGCGGTCCGGCGTGACGCCCGTGACGAACTGCGGGGTGACCGCGGTGTCGTCGATGACGACGCCGGCCGCCTTGGCGGTCGCGCGGCCGGTGGCGGCCGTGACATCGTCGAGCGAGGCAGCTGCTGCCTTGGCGATGGCGGCGACGTCGTCGAGCAGGCCGATCAGCCCGGCGCTCATCGGCCACCCCGGGAACCAACGATCATGCGGGGAAGCCTACGGGACCGCTCTCAGTGGCCCAGGCGGTGGCGCAGGCCCTCCAGCTGGTCGCGGAGCGGCTCCGGGAGGCGGTCGCCGAAGCCGGCGAAGAAGCTTTCCGTCAGGTCGGACTCCCGCAGCCACGGGCCCGCATCGACGTCGAGCAGCGCCTCCAGGTCGCCGTCGGGCAGGTCGAGGCCGTCGACGTCGAGCGCGCCCGGCGCCGGGAGCAGGCCGACCGGGGACAGCACGGCCCCGGCGTCGGAGCGCAGCCCGCGGCCGCGCTCGAGCTGGTCGACGATCCACGCCACGACGCGCGAGTTCTCGCCGAACCCCGGCCACAGGAAGCGGCCGTCGGCGCCGCGGCGGAACCAGTTGACCTGGAAGATGCGCGGGCGCAGGGCCGGGTTCAGGCTGTCGCCGACCTCGAGCCAGTGCGACCAGTGGTCGGCCATCGAGTAGCCGCAGAAGGGCATCATCGCGAAGGGGTCGCGGCGCAGCTCACCGACGGTGCCCTCGGCTGCCGCGGTGCGCTCGGAGCTGATGGTCGCGCCGAGGAACACCCCGTGGTCCCAGCTGAGCGCCTGCGTCACGAGCGGCACGTTGGTGGCCCGGCGCCCGCCGAAGATCACGGCGTCCACCGGCACACCCGCCGGGTCGTCCCAGTCGCGGGCGATCGATGGGCACTGCGCCGCTGCGACGGTGAACCGCGCGTTGGGGTGTGCGGCCGGGCGGCCCGCGGCGCCGTCGGCCGGGGTCCAGTTGGCACCGGTCCAGTCGGTCAGGTGCTCCGGCGCCTCCGGCGTGAGGCCCTCCCACCACACGTCGCCGTCGTCGGTCAGGGCCACGTTGGTGAAGACGACGTCGTGGCTCAGCGTCGCGACCGCGGTCGGGTTCGTGTCGACGCCGGTGCCGGGCGCGACGCCGAAGAACCCGGCCTCGGGGTTGATGGCGCGCAGGGCGCCGTCGTCGTCGGGGCGCATCCACACGATGTCGTCGCCCAGCGTCTCGACGTCCCACCCGGGGAGCGTGGGGCGCAGCATCGCGAGGTTGGTCTTGCCGCACGCGCTCGGGAACGCCGCGGCCAGGTGGTAGCGGCGGCCCTCCGGGGAGATCACGCGGACCAGCAGCATGTGCTCGGCGAGCCAGCCCTCGTCGCGCGCCATCACCGAGGCGATGCGCAGCGCGAAGCACTTCTTGCCCAGCAGGGCGTTGCCGCCGTAGCCCGAGCCGTACGACCAGATCTCCCGCGACTCGGGGAAGTGGGCGATGTACTTGGTGTCGTTGCAGGGCCACGGCACGTCCTGGTCGTGCCGCGCGAGCGGGGCGCCCACGCTGTGCACGGCCGGCACCCACTGCTGTCCGGCATCGATGAGGTCCAGCACGTAGCGCGAGACCCGCGTCATCACGTGCATGGAGACGACGACGTACGGCGAGTCGGTGATCTCGACGCCCACCTGGGAGATCGGCCCGCCGAGCGGTCCCATCGAGAACGGCACCACGTACAGGGTGCGGCCGCGCATCGACCCGTCGAAGACCTCGCGCAGCTCGGCGGCCATCAGGGCCGGGTCCCGCCAGTTGTTGGTGGGCCCGGCGTCCTCCGCGCGCTCGGCGCAGATGAACGTCCGCGACTCGACGCGCGCGACGTCGGACGGGTGCGACCGGGCGAGGTAGGAACGCGGGCGCTTCGCCTCGTCGAGCTTGACGAGCGTGCCGGCCTCGACCATGCCGTCCAGCAGCCGCTGCTTCTCTGCGGCCGACCCGTCGCACCAGACGACGGCGTCGGGCCGCGTCAGCGCCGCGACCTCCGCGACCCACGCCTCGACCGACGAGTCTCCGGGGACGACGACGGCGCGAGCCCGGGTGGGGGCGGGACGAAGGGCGGTGCTGGCCGACATGGGCGCTTCCTCGATTCTGACCGGCCTCCTCTGACCGGACCCTTGCGACGATTCCGCAACCAGCGCCGCAATTGCTACCTCATACGCCGTCAAGATCGGCAAATCTTGACGTAGCGTGAAGCCATGCCCGCCGATGCCGTCGTCCCCGACCTCCTCACGCTGGGCCGCCGCGTGCGCCACCTGCGCACTCGTCGGGGTCTCACGCTCGACGCGCTCGGCGCCGCCGTCGGGTGCGGGCCGTCGCTGCTGTCGCTCATCGAGAACGGACGGCGCGAACCGCGGCTGTCGCTGCTGCGCGCGCTCGCCGAGGCGCTCGACGTGAGCGTCGGGGACCTGCTCGCGGAGGAGGCGCCGGACCGCCGGGCCGCGCTCGAGATCGAGCTCGAGCGGGCGCAGCGCGGCCCGCTCTTCGGCGAGCTGGGCCTGCCGGTCGTCAAGCCGTCGCAGCGGCTGCCCATGCCCGTGCTCGAACAGCTCGTGGGGCTGCACGGCGAGCTCGCACACCGCGAGGAGCTGGCGATCGCCACGCCCGAAGAGGCGAGGCGCGCCAACACCGAGCTGCGCCTGGAGCGACAGGCGCGCGACAACTACTTCCCCGAGATCGAGGCGCTCGCCGAGCGGATGGTCACGCAGGCCGGCTACGCGGGCGGCGGCGCGGTGTCCCACCGCACGGTCGCGCGCATGGCCGAGACGCTCGGCTTCGAGATCCTGCACGTCACCGACCTGCCGCGCTCCGCGCGGACCGTGACCGACCTGAAGAGCGGGCGCTTCTACCTGCCGCAGGCGTCGACGCCGGGCGGCCACGGCCTCCGCTCGCTCGCGCTGCAGGCCATCGCCCACCGCGTGCTCGGGCACGAGCGCCCGCGCTCCTACGGCGAGTTCCTGCGGCAGCGCGTCGAGATCACCTACTTCGCCGCCGCCTGCCTCGTGCCGCAGAAGGCCGCCGTCGACTTCCTGCTGGCGCGCAAGCGCGAGAAGGACCTCGCCGTCGAGGACTTCCGCGACGCGTTCGGCGTCACCCACGAGGCCGCCGCCATGCGCCTGACCAACCTCGCGACCGTGCACCTCGGCACGCCCCTGCACTTCCTGCGCGTGGGCGACGACGGCGCCCTGTTCCGCGGCTACGCCAACGACGGCCTGCCGCTCCCGCAGGACGTGACCGGCGCGATCGAGGGCCAGCTCGTGTGCCGCAAATGGGCCGCGCGCGCCGCGTTCGAGCGCCGCGACCGCGCGACCGAGTACTACCAGTACACGGACACGCCGGTCGGGACCTTCTGGGGCTCCGTGCAGATGGGCTCCGCCGGGACGGCCGACGCAGGCAGCTTCGGGTCGGGCGCGTTCTCCATCACCGTCGGCGTCCCGTACGCCCACGCCAAGTGGTTCCGCGGCCGCGATACCCGGCTGCGCCGCGTCTCCACCTGCCCCGACCCGGCCTGCTGCCAGCGCCCTCCCGCTGCCCTTGCCGACCGGTGGGCCGCCAGCGCCTGGCCCAGCGCGCGCATCCACCAGCAGGTGCTGGCCGCCCTGCCGCGCGGCACGTTCCCCGGCGTGGAGGACGCCGAGCTGTTCGCGTTCCTGGACCGGCACGCCCCGCGGGAGGAGGCATGAGCGGGATCGTCCAGCTCGCGCTGGATATCCCCGACGACGGCAGCGCCGAGTCCACCGACGCCCACGCCCGACGCGGTGAGCTGCGGGCGCACCTCCTCGCCGCCGTGCTGCGCGAGGTGGGCGTCGACGTCGACGGGCCGGTGGTGGTCGTGCGGCGGTGCGCCGTGTGCGGGTCCACGGAGCACGGCAAGCCCGAGGTCGCGGCGGCGCTCGCGGCCGGCGTGCACGTGAGCCTCGCGCACACGCGGAACCGGACCCACGTGGCCGCGGCCCGCGGGCCGGTCGGGGTGGACGTCGAGGAGATCGACGCCGTCGCCGCCCACCCGGTCGCGGACGTGCTGCTGTCCCCGGGCGAGCGAGCGGCCGGTCACCCCCTCGACGCCGAGTCGCTCACGCGCACCTGGGTGCGCAAGGAGGCGCTGCTCAAGGCGACCGGCCACGGCCTGCACGTACCGCCGTCGGCGGTGACGCTGAGCCTGCCGGGCGACGGTGAGCCGCGGCTGCTCGCCTGGGACGGACCGGGACCGACGCCGGTCCCGGTGGAGTGGGACGAGTCCCTCGGCACCGGCCTGTACCTGCCGACGGCGCTCACCACCGCCGTCGTGCTGGCATCCGCGACTACCGCACGCACATGCGCGGCGTCCTACCCGGGCGAGCCACTCCCTCCGCGGATCGCGTCGACCAGGTCGTCGGGGCCGAACGTGCGCACGCGGTCCGGGAACGAGCCGCGGAAGCCGTTGCGCGAGACCGCGAGCAGCACCGTGGACACCGGGTCGAAGCCCGGCACCTGAGAGCCGGTGACGGACAGCGCCTGGAGCCTGCGCTCGTCGAACGGCGTGGAGGTCCACTTGATCGACCCCACGCCCAGCACGTGCTTGGCCGGCGCCTGCGGCCGGTCTCCGACCACGATGTCGACCTCTGCGCTGTTGGTGCGCGTCCACCATGCGCCCACCGTCTGGTGCGTCGCGGACAGGCCGAGCCGGGCCGCGTCCATCCGAAGCAGCGCGTCGCGGACGACGGGTTCGACGGCGCGCCCGCGCCAGGTGCTCCACGCCGCCTCGACGGCGGCCAGCACGTCGCGGCCACGGCCGCGGTCGATCAGGGCGATGGACGGTTCGACGAACCGCAGCCAGAAGAGCAGGTAGGGGTCGCGGATCGAGTAGCGCACCACCCTCGTGGCGGCCTTCGTAGACAGGGGCTGGTCCTTGGTGACGACACCCAGGCCCAGCAGCTCCTCGAGGCGGCGGTGGACGGTCGCGACGGGCACGGTGCCGCCCAGCGCGGCCACGATCTGAGCGGGCTCCATCTGCCCTTGCCCGATCGTCGTCAGCACCGCGCGCGAAGAGCGGTCGTTGTCGACCTCCGCGTCGAGCGAGAGCTCTGCCGAGACCACCAGCGGGCTGGTGGGGTGCTGCAAGGAGTCCAGCAGGTAGTCGTGGACGCCGGCGCCCTCGGGCCAGTCGGCGCACAGCAGCGGCAGGCCGCCCGTCACGAGATAAGCGTCGATCGCGTCGGCCGGGGGGAGCCCGAGCATGTCGGCCAGGTCGGCGGCGGTCAGCGCCTCGACGCGCATGAGGGTGGCGCGTTTGTGGAACGGGCGGTCGTGAGCGTTGATCCGCTCCATCATCGAGAGGCTGGAGCCAACACCGATGAGCAGGACGGGCAACCGGGACAGGTCACGGTCCCAGGCCCGCTGGAGCGCGCCCTCGAAAACCATCCCCTCATCCATCAGGTACGGGATCTCGTCGATCACCAGCAGGCTGGGCGCATCGGTCGGCAGCGCGGCGGCCAGGAGCCGGAAGACGGCATCCCAGGTGCTGGGGGACTGCCCGTCGAAGAGGTCGGCGCCGGGCAGCGTGGAACGGGAGGCCTCGGCGGCCAGCAGCCGCATCGCCACCGGGGCAGGGTGGCGGTCTGCGGTGAAGAACAGCGTGGGCACGCCTGCGGTGTCGACGAACTGCTGCACGAGGCGTGACTTGCCGACCCGACGCCGGCCGCGCATGAGCAGCGCCCGCCCGGGCCGGTCGCCTCCGCCGGCGACCTTGGCCAAGAGACGTGCGAGCTCGTCGAGCTCGTCGTGGCGACCCACGAAGGTCCGCATTCGCCCCCCTCCCGTGATGCTATCGACGTTGATAGTATCACCGGTGATTCATACTCAGGGCGCGAGGGGCGGAAGCCGCTTCGCGTCCAGCCACGGCGTCAGCGCGCCCTCCGCCTTCTCGCCGCAGCGCTCCGCGACCAGCTCTCGGAAGTCCGACGTCGAGACCGTCGCCCACCGGAAGCGGCGCGTCCACTCGCGCAGCAGGTCGAAGAACTCCTTGTCGCCCACGCGCCTGCGCAGCGCGTGCAGGGTCAGCGCGCCGCGCTTGTAGACGCGGTCGTCGAACATGAGGTCCGGGCCCGGGTCGGCGAGCACGAGGTCCTGGGGAAGGCGCTCCAGCAGGGCGTGGTGCTCGCGCGCGAGCTCGTCCGCCGTCGGGCCGCCCGAGTGCTCCGACCACAGCCACTCGGCGTAGCACGCGAAGCCCTCGTGGAGCCAGATGTCGCGCCAGCTCGCGGCGGTCACGGAGTTGCCGAACCACTGGTGCGCGAGCTCGTGTGCGACGAGCCGGTCGGCAGGCCGGGTGCCGTCGAGGTGGTTGGCGCCGAACACGGCAGACCCGTGCGCCTCGAGCGGGATCTCGAGCTCGTCGGCCGTCACCACGAGCGTGTACGCCCCGAATGGATAGGGCCCGAACAGGTCCTCGAACACGTCGAGCAGCTCGTCGTGCCGGTCGAGGTCGTGCGCGACGGCGGCGGCCTGCGCGGCCGGGCGCGCCACCTGCACGCGTGGCGTGGTGCGCGCGCCCAGCGGGACGACGTCGTACCGGCCGATCTGCACCGTCGCGAGGTAGGTCGACAACGGCTCGGTGCGCTCGAACACCCAGGTGCGGGTCGCGGCGCGGCGGGTCACCTTCGCCACCGGGGCGTTCGCCACCACGGTGTACGGCGAGTCGGTGGTGAGCGTGAGGTCGAGCGTCGCCTTGCGGCCCGGGTGGTCGTTGCACGGGAACCATGAGGGGGCGCCGTCGGGCTGGCCCGCGACGAGCACGCCCTCGCCCAGCTCCTCCCAGCCCGTCTCGCCCCACGGGCCCCTCGCGGGCCGGGGGTTGCCGGCGTAGGTGACGGTCACGGTGGCCGTCGCCCCGGCGGCGAGCTGGCCCGGCAGGCGCACCCGCAGCACGCGGGGCTTCTGCGTGTACCGCGTGGCCTGGCCGTCGACCTCGACGTGCGAGACGCGCAGGCCCACCAGGTCGAGCCGCACGTCCTCGATCGCCTCGACCGCACGCACCGTCAGGCGCGCCGTGCCCTCGAGACGGTTGGGCTCGACGCGGTAGCGCAGCTCGAGCGCGTAGTGCTCGACGACGTGCTCGCACGTGCCGTGGTTCGGTACGTAGCGGTCCGGGTCCGTGGCGCGACGTTGCGGCATGGCCGGTGACCCTACCGCGCCTTCGGGCCGTGCCCGAGGGGCCACGGCGCGACGGGGTTGCCCTGCCACCGCGACCCGGCGGGCAGCACCTCGCCGCGCATCACGAGCGACGTCGGCCCGGCCACGGTGCCGGCGCCGAGCCGCGCGGCGGGCAGCACCACCGAGTGCGGCCCGACGGTGCCGCCGGCATCCACCTCGACGCCGTCGAGACTCATCACACGGTCGTGAAAGAGGTGCGTCTGCAGCACCGTGCCGCGCCCGACGGCGGCGCCGTCGCCGAGCGCGACGAGGTCGCCCTCGGGCAGCCAGTACGTCTCGCACCACACGCCCCGGCCGATGCGCGCCCCCATGCTGCGCAGCCACGCCGCCAGCAGCGGGGTGCCGAGCGCATGGTTCGCGAACCAGGGGGCGGCCACCACCTCGGTGAACGTGTCGGCCAGCTCGTTGCGCCACACGAAGCTGCTCCACAACGGATGCTGCGTGGCCCGGAACCGGCCGACGAGCAGCCGCTTGACGCCCGTCGTCACACCGGCGCCGAGCAGCCCGGCCGCGACGAGCGCCGCGCCCGCAACGAGCCCGGCGACGACCCAGCCCGTCGCCCGCGAAGCCGCGAGCAGCGCCACGGCGACGCCGGTGCCGAGCGCCGCCGAGACCACCACGGCCGTCAGACGCAGCACCTCGACGACGCCGCGGGCCCACAGCAGGCGGGTCGGGGGGTCGTACGTCAGTCCCTCGTCGTCGGACCCGGCCGCGACGCGGGTCAGCAGCACCGGCGGGCTGCCGATCCACGACGAGCCCTTCTTGGCCTTGTGGGGAGCGGCGGACAGCACCGCGACGAGCCCGTTCTTGGGCACGGAGCGACCGGGGGCGGTGATGCCCGAGTTGCCGAGGAACGCGCGGCGGCCCACCTTGGCGCGGGCCACCCGCAGCCAGCCGCCGCCGAGCTCGTACGGGGCCACCATGGTGTCGTCGGCGAGGAACGCGCCGTCGGAGGCCTCGATCATCGACGGGATCCCCACCACGGTGGAGGCCTCGACGTGCCGCCCTATCGTGGCGCCGAGCAGGCGCAGCCATCCCGGGGTGAACACGCTCGAGTACAGCGGGAACAGCGACGTCCGGGCCGCGTCCGTGACCCGCTCGGTGCACCACGCCTGCCACCCGACCCTGCTGCGCACCGGGTGGAACCCGGAGTGCATGCCCAGGCTCAGCAGCCGCACCAGCACGAGCGTGCCGAGCGCGTAGGTGGCGAACGCGGCCAGGGCGGCGAGCGGCAGCCAGGCGAACGCCGAGCGCACCGCCGCCGCCGGCGTCGTGGCGTCGTCGGCCCCGGCCAGCAGCACCAGCACGCCCACGCCGACGGCGACGAGCGGGTGCAGGCTCAGCAGCGGACCGCTCACCTGGTAGACCGCCGCCCAGCCCGGCGCCTGCGGCGGGCGTTGCTCGGGCCACGGGTGCTTGACGTGGCTGCGCCGGCGCGTGGCGGGCGACCCCTCCCAGTACTCGTCCTTGCCGGTGGAGCCCACGACGGCGGAGCCCGCCGCGACGTCCGTGCCGCGTCCCACGTGGGCCCCCGGCAGAAGCATGCTGCGGGCGCCCACGGTGGCGTCCGAGCCGATGACGACGCGACCCACGTGCAGCACGTCGCCCTCGAGCCAGTGACCCGCGAGGTCGACCTCGGGCTCGATCGCCGCGCGGTCGCCGACGGTGAGCAGACCGGTGACGGGCGGGAGGGTGTGCAGGTCGACGCCGCGCCCGACGGTCGCGCCCAGCGCGCGGGCGTACCAGCCCACGAGGGGAGCGGCGGCGATGGTCAAGCCTCCCAGGGCCTCGAAGAGCTGCTCGGCGAGCCAGAGCCGCCGGTGCGCCGACCCGCCGCGCGGGTGGTCGCCGGGCTCGACACCGCGCAGCAGCACGCGGGCGCCCACGGTGGCGAGCCCCAGGCGTCCCGGGGCGCTGACGAGCAGCAGCCACGCGAGCGCCAGCGCCGGCCACGGCGTGCCCGGCAGGGAGTCGAGCAGCCGCGTGACCCCGGGGCCGTCGTACCAGGAGGCGGGCAGCGCCCGCAGCAGTGTGACGGCGAGGGCGGCCCACGTGGCCCATCGCAGCCCGGCCACGAGCCGCAGCACGACGAGCATGACCACCTGGAACGCCTGCGTCGACCGCGGGGTGGGCGTGCCGACGGGCGGCGCCGTGGCCGCCACGGGCACGCCGTAGGCGAGCTCGAGGTGGGTCGCCAACTCCTCGACCGTGGGGTGCGCGTACAGGTCGGCGACCGTGGCGAGCGGGTAGCGCTCACGCACCGCGGAGACGACCTGCGCCGCCGTGAGGCTGCCGCCGCCCAGGTCGAAGAAGTCGTCGTCGGCGGCCGACGGCGCGACGCCGAGCACACGCGCCCAGTGCCGGGCGACCCAGCCGACGGTTCCTTCGCCAAGGTCCGTGCCACCGTCCGCGGCGTTTGCGGCGTCGTCGCCGGGCAGGGGCCACGGCAGCGCGTCGCGGTCCACCTTGCCGCTCGTGCGCGCCGGGATCTCGTCCACCACCCCGACGAGCGGGACGAGGGCGGCCGGCAGCACCTCGCGGAGGTGCGCGGTGAGAGCGGTGGCGTCGAAGGTGCCGGGGTCGGTGGGAACCACGTAGCCGACGATGACCTGGTTGCCGGCGGCGGCCCGGCGCACGGCCGCAGCGGCGGCGCTCACCTGCGGCTCGGCGAGCAGGGCGGCGTCGACCTCGCCGAGCTCGATGCGCCGGCCGCCAACCTTGACCTGGTCGTCGGCGCGCCCCAGGAACAGCAGGCCCTCCGCTTCGTTGACCACGAGGTCGCCCGAGCGGTACGCCCGCTGCCACCCGAGCGCGGGCAGCGGTGCGTACTTCTCGGCGTCCTTGGCCGCGTCGAGATAGCGGGCCAGGCCGACGCCGCCGATGACGAGTTCGCCCGTGGCGCCCTCGGCGAGGGGCTCGCCCGCCTCGTCGACGACCACCAGGTCCCACCCGTCCAGCGGCAGGCCGATGCGCACGGGCGCGACGCCGTCGAGCATCGTCGCGCACGCGACGACGGTCGCCTCCGTGGGCCCGTAGGTGTTCCACAGCTCGCGGTGCGGCGCGGCGAGCCGGGCCGCGAGGTCGGGCGGCACGGACTCGCCCCCGAAGATCAGCAGGCGCACCCCGGCGAGGTCGGCAGCAGGGAGAAGCCCCGCGAGGGTCGGCACCGTCGAGATCGCAGTGATGCCCCGCTCCACGACCCACGGCCCAAGATCGAGGGCCGTCCGCACCAGCGCGCGGTCCGCGGGGACCAGGCAGGCGCCGTGCCGCCAGGCCAGCCACATCTCCTCGCAGCTCGCGTCGAACGCCACCGACAGGCCCGCCATCACCCGGTCGCCTGGGCCGAGCGGCGCGCGCTGCACGAACAGCCGCGCCTCGGCGTCGACGAACGCGGCGGCGCTGCGGTGGGTCACGGCGACGCCCTTGGGGACGCCCGTCGAGCCCGAGGTGAAGATGATCCAGGCGTCGTCGTCCACCGTCGGCGCCCGCGGGCCCGCGTCCGGTCCGGGGGCGGCCCTGGGCGCGAGGAGGTCGATCGCGCCGTCGTCCCCGACGACGGCCACGACGCCGGCTTCCCCGAACACCAGCTCGGCGCGCTCGGCCGGGTCGTCCCTGTCGACCGGCACGTACGCCGCGCCCGCGTGCAGCACCGCGAGGATCGTCAGGTAGAGGTCGGCCCGGCCCGACGTCGCGCGCACGCCCACGCGGTCGCCGCGGCGCACGCCGGCGGCCGCGAGCGCCGTCGCCCGCACCGCGACCTCGGCGACGACCTGCGCGTATGTCCAGACGCGGGCGCCGTCGTCGATCGCGGGCGCGTCCGGGTGCGCGGCGGCGGTGGCGGCGAGGACGTCGACGAGCGTGCGCGGCGCGGGCGCTCGGTCGCCGGCGAGCAGGGCGGAGGGCAGGCTCACGCGAGCTCCTCTCGTCGCCGGAGGGGCGGGCGGCATCCTGCCGCCGTCAAGGTGTGCGCGCAGGTCGCGGCCCGCCCCGCGCGTCGAGCCGCCGCAGGAGGGTGGCGAGCACGTCCCCGAGCCGCAGTCCGTCGTGCTCGTGCTCGTTCGTCACCCACGCCTTGGCGTTGCCCACGTGTGCCGCGGTCTGGAGCGACAGCCCCGAGTCCACGTACATGTCGTCGAAGTACACCGCCGCCTCGACCGGCACATCGTTGGAGGCCAGCCGCGCGACGTCGTACAGGTCGCCCCACCCGTCCCGGGCCGCGAGCGCCGCGGCTGCCGCGCGGTACCCGCGCAGCTCTGCCTGCTCGAGCATGTGCGGGTAGATCATCTCGCCGGTGAACAGCAGGGGATCGGCGCCCGGCTTGAACGCAGGCTCCGCGTCGAGCACCCGCTGCGCCGCCCACGCCGTGGGCCCGGTGTGCGACTGCGCGTAGATGGACTCGTGCACGACGGCGTACAGCGGGTTCGTGCGGAACGACGTCGCCGCCTCGACGTCCGCGAGGAACGTGCCGGTCGGCTCGCCGTCGGCGTCGAAGGCCTCGTCGAGGATCCAGTGCACCCGCTCGAACCCGGGCTTCATCCCGAAGGCCATGCCGAGCGACTGCAGCCGGGGCACGGTCAGCGGGTCCCCGCCCGGCAGCGTGACGCCGCCGGCGGCCACGCGGTCGACGACGCGCCGCACCACGTCGACGTCGTGCGGGTACCGCTCGCGGAACAGGGCGTTCTTGCCGGCGACGCGGCGATGCGTCCGCTCGTACACGTCCTGCGGGCTCGCGAGGAGCCCCGGCAGGCCGCCCGTCACGTAGCAGGCGTCCAGCGCCTCCGGCGCGAGGGAGAGGTACGTGAGCGTGATGAACCCGCCGTACGACTGCCCGAGCGACGACCACCGCCGACCGCTGTAGACCGTGCGCCGCACGTGCTCGGCGTCCCGCACGATGGAGTCGGCCCGGAAGTGCGCGAGGTACTCGGCCTGCGCGTCGCCGTCCCCGACCGCGGCGAGCGCCCGCGCCGAGACGGGCGACGACCGTCCGGTCCCACGCTGGTCGAGCAGCACGACGCGGAACCGCTCGAGCGCCGTCCCGAGCCACCCGTCCGCCCCGGACGGTCGGGGCCCCTTGCCGCCGGGCCCGCCCTGCAGGAAGACGAGCAGCGGCAGGTCCTCGGACCGCCGGTGCGCCGCGACGACCTCCCGCACGAACAAGGAGAGAGTCCGTCCCCGATAGGGCACGGCCCAGTCAACGGGCACGTCGACCACCCGATCGGTGACGTGCACCCCGGGAATCGTGTAGCTGACCGACGCAGTACCCACAACATCCACCCTAGGCAACGGAAAGCAGACAGCAGAGCGGAGGGACCGACGTCGTGCGCACGGCAGTCAACCCCGAAGTGGACCGCCCCCTGGGGCGCGTGAACGCTGCCGTGCGCACGACGTCGGTCCCTCCGCGACCTCGGCCGATGACGTGTGGTGCCGACGACCGGACTACTGGGTGTCGGCATCGACCCAGTCGAAGGTCTTGGTCACCGCCTTCTTCCAGTTCCGGTACAGCCGCTCCCGCTCGTCGGAGTCCATCGACGGCGACCAGCGCCGGTCCTCGGCCCAGTTCGCCGTCACGTCCGGCTCGCCGTCCCAGTAGCCGACGGCGATACCGGCCGCGTACGCGGCCCCGAGCGCCGTCGTCTCCGCGACCTGCGGCCGCACGACGTCGACGCCCAGCTGGTCGGCCTGGAACTGCATGAGCAGCTCGTTGGTCACCATGCCGCCGTCGACCTTGAGCTCGGTGAGCTGCACGCCGGAGTCGGCCTTCATGGCCTCCGCGACCTCGCGGGTCTGGAACGCCGTCGCCTCGAGCGCCGCGCGGGCGACGTGGTTGCGGTTGACGTACCGGGTCAGGCCGACGAGCGCGCCACGCGCATCGGGCCGCCAGTAGGGCGCGAACAGGCCGGAGAAGGCGGGCACGAAGTACGCGCCGCCGTTGTCCTCGACCTTGCGGGCCATCCACTCGACGTCGGGTGCGTCGGTGAAGATGCCGAGGTTGTCGCGAAGCCACTGGATGAGCGAGCCGGTCACGGCGATCGAGCCCTCGAGCGCGTACCGCGCCTGCTGCTCGCCGATCTTGTAGCAGACCGTCGTCAGCAGGCCGTTCTTGGACGGCACCTTCTCCGTGCCCGTGTTGAGCAGCATGAAGTTGCCGGTGCCGTACGTGTTCTTGGCCGTGCCGACGTCGAAGCACGCCTGCCCGAACGTGGCCGCCTGCTGGTCGCCGAGGATGCCCGCGATCGGCACGCCGGGCAGCATCCCGGCGGGGCGGCTGTGCCCGTACACCTCGGACGAGGAGCGGATCTCCGGCAGCATCGAGATCGGGATGCCCATGTCGGCCGCGATGTCCTCCCGCCACGACAGGGTGTCGAGGTCCATCAGCATGGTGCGCGAGGCGTTGGTGACGTCGGTGACGTGCACCCCGCCGTCGATACCGCCGGTCATGTTCCACAGCACCCAGGCGTCCGTGTTGCCGAACAGCAGGTCGCCACGCTCGGCGGCCTCGCGCGTCCCGGGCACGTTGTCGAGGATCCACTTGATCTTGGGCCCCGAGAAGTAGGTCGCGAGCGGCAGGCCCACGATCGCCTTGTACTTGTCCGCTCCGGTGTCGCCGCCCAGCTGCTCGACGATCGACTGGGTCCGGGTGTCCTGCCAGACGATCGCGTTGTAGACCGGCCTGCCCGTCGTCTTGTCCCAGACGACGGCGGTCTCGCGCTGGTTGGTGATGCCGACGGCCGCGATGTCGGAGTAGGTGACGTTCGCGCGGGTGAGGGCCAGCGCCACCGCCTCGCGGACGTTGTTCCAGATCTGGTCGGCGTTGTGCTCGACCCAGCCGGCCCTGGGAAAGATCTGCTCGTGCTCGAGCTGACCGGTCGAGACGACCCGGCCGGCGTGGTCGAAGATCATCGCCCGGGAGCTCGTGGTGCCCTGGTCGATGGCAAGGACGTAGTCAGGCATGGTGGTGCGACTCCTTCACGTCGTGGTGCGGGAGATGGTCAGACCCAGGCCCTGCCGAGCAGGCCGGCGAGCACCGCGCCGATGAGCGGCCCCGCGACGGGGACCCAGGCGTAGGACCAGTCGGACGAGCCCTTCTCGGGGATCGGCAGCACGAAGTGGGCGATACGGGGGCTCAGGTCGCGGGCAGGGTTGATGGCGTACCCGGTCGGGCCACCGAGCGAGGCGCCGATGCCGACGACGATGAGCGCGACGGCGAGCGGGCCGATCTGGGTGGGCGTCGGGCCGTTGGTCAGCACCCAGAAGACCAGCACGAACGTGCCGAGGATCTCCGTGACGAGGTTCCACGCGTAGGAGCGGATCGCCGGGCCGGTCGAGAACACCGCGAGCTTGATACCGGGCTCGGTCTCCAGGTCGAAGTGCCTCTTGTACGCGAGCCATGCGAGCACCGCGCCGATGAACGCGCCGAGGAACTCGCCGCCGAAATAGACGAGCGCATGGCCGAACGTCGGGTCGATCGTGCCGGCGTCGCTCGTGAAGAACGGCTTGTCCGCCACCCACAGGCCGACGGTCACGGCCGGGTTGAGGTGCGCGCCCGACTTGTGCGCCGCGAACACGCCGGCGAACACGGCCAGGCCCCACCCGAAGTTGATGAGGAGCCAGTCGGGCCCGAAGCCCTTGTTCCTCGGCAGGATCACGTTGGCCACTACGCCGGCACCGAGCAGGACCAGCGTCCCCGTGCCGATGACCTCCGACCAGAATGCGTCAAGGAGCATCGTCGTTCCTTCCCTAGCCTTCCAGCGGCACCATCTCCGCGACGTCGGGCGCGCGCAGGCGTGCTGCCTGGGCGCTGGCGTCGTCGGTCTCGGAAGCCGCAGCGTCGTAGGCCTTCACGCGCTCGCGATATGCGGCGGTCTCGGCCTCCTTGGTGGAGTCGTCCCACCCCAGGAGAGGGGCGACGACATCGGCGATCTCCGGCAGCGCGGCAAGGCCGGCGTCGGGGACCTCGTACACGAGGCGCGTGCGGTGCAGCAGCACGTCCTCGAGGTGCAGGGCACCCTCGTGGGTCACCCCGTAGTGCACCTCCGCCCGCAGGTAGGCGGGGGCGTGCTCGAGCGGCGTCGCGAGCGATGGGTCCGCCTCGCACAGCTCGACCAGCTCGGCCACGTCGGAGCCGTAGCGGTGCAGCAGGTGGTCCACCATCGGCGGCGTCCAGCGGTACCGCTTCGCCCAGGTTCGCGCCTGCCGCTGCACGGCCTGCAGCCCGACGGCGCCGACGAGCGGGATCTTGTGCGTGATCGACGGCAGGGCCGCCGCGCGCTGCCCGATGGCGTGGTCGACGGCGTCCTTGGCCATGATCCGGTAGGTCGTGAGCTTGCCGCCCGCGATGACCGACAGGCCGGGCGTCGGGCTGGCGACCGTGTGCTCGCGGCTCACCTTGGCCGACGACGTGCCCTCCTTGGTGCCCGGCTGCAGCAGCGGCCGCAGGCCGGCGAACGTGCCGATGACGTCCCCGCGCGTGAGCGGGTGGGCGAGCACCGCGTTCGCGTGCTCCAGCACGTAGTCGATGTCCCTCGAGCTGGCCACCGGGTCGCGCAGGTCCTCGTGCCACGGAGTGTCTGTAGTGCCGATGATCCAGTAGCGCGACCACGGGATGATGAACAGCACCGACTTCTCGGTCTGCAGGATCAGCCCCACGTTGCCGCGGATGCGCTCGCGCGGCACGACGACGTGGATGCCCTTCGAGGCGAGCACGCGCAGGCCGCCCTCGCTGCCCGCGAGCGACTCCGTGTCCTCCGTCCACACGCCGGTGGCGTTGATGACCTGGCGGGCGCGCACCGTGATGCGCTTGCCGGTCTCGAGGTCGACGACGACGGCGCCGTTGACCGCGCCCGTCGCGGACTGCGTGAGCTCGACGACCTGCGTGCGGGACGCGGCGTGGGCGCCGTAGCCCGCGGCCGTGCGGATGATCGTGGTGACGAGGCGGGCGTCGTCGACCGAGGCGTCCCAGTACTGGACGGCGCCGATCGCGGCGTCGTGCGCGAGGTCGGGGAACTTGCGGGCCATCTGGCCGCGCGTCAGGTGCCTGTGGATCGGCATCGCGCGCTTGCCCGGGGCGATGCCCGCCAGGGTGTCGTAGAGGGCGATGCCGGTGCCGACGTACGCACGCTCCCAGATGCGGTGCTCGAGCGGGTACAGGAAGGGGACCGGTCGCACCAGGTGGGGAGCGAGGTCGCGCAGCAGCAGGTCGCGCTCCGTCAGCGCCTCGTGGACCAGGTGGAAGTCGAGCATCTGCAGGTAGCGCAAGCCGCCGTGCACCAGCTTGGAGCTCCGGCTCGAGGTGCCCGAGGCCCAGTCCTGCGCTTCCACGATCGCCGTCGACAGGCCGCGCGTCACGGCGTCGAGGGCGATGCCCGCGCCGGTGACGCCGCCGCCCACGACGAGGACGTCGAGCTCGTCGCTAGGCGTTGTCGAAGCCTCGAGTGCCGCCAGGGCTTGGTCCCGGGACTCGGCGGTGAGCCTGTTGGTCGCCACGGCGGGCTCCTTCCGACGCTGGTGTCGTGGCTAACGTCACACCGGGAGGGCACCTCCGCAACCGGATCACCCGACGTCACCCGTACAGTGACGCCGTGCCTCTCGAGATCCGGCCTGCGCTGCCCTCCGACGTCCGCTCCGTGCGGGCCCTCGTCGAGCCCTACGCCCAGCGCCGCATCCTCCTGGCCAAGGAGCTGGTCGGATACTTCGAGGCGGTGCAGGAGTTCGTCGTGGCCGAGGTCGACGGCGTCGTCGTCGGGTGCGGGGCGCTGCACGTCATGTGGGACGACCTTGCCGAGATCCGCACGCTGGCCGTCGCGCCCGAGCGCCTCGGGACCGGCCTCGGGTACGCGCTCGTCGCAGCGCTCGTCGAGCGGGCCCGCGCGTTCGGGCTGAGTCGCGTGTTCTGCCTGACCTTCGAGGTGGACTTCTTCCGCCGGCAGGGCTTCGAGGCGATCGAGGGCACGCCCGTGTCACCCGAGGTGTACACGGAGCTGCTGCGCTCGCACGACGACGGCGTCGCCGAGTTCCTGGACCTCGCACGGGTGAAGCCCAACACGCTGGGCAACACGCGGATGCTGCTCACTCTCTGACAGGACGTTCAGTCCACCGGCAACCGGTAGGCGCCCGCGGCGGTCTGCTCGACCAGCCCGTCCTCGACGAGCCCGGCAACGCACCGCGTGACCTGCGGGTCCTCCGCGGGCGCGCCGAGCTCGGCGTCGAGCACCTCCCGGGCGACCGCCGCGGGCGCTGCCCGCAGGACGGCCATGAGCCGGCCACGGCACTGCCGGTCGGTGCCGTGCCAGGCCTGCGCGCGACGGCGGTGCGCGTGCGCGTCGGCGGGGAAGCCCGCCGCGCGCCAGGCGCACCGGCCGCCCACTGGGCAGGCCCCGCACCGCGGTGCACGCGCGGTGCACACGAGCGCGCCCAGCTCCATCGCCGCCGCCGCCCAAGCGGCGGCGTCCGCGGCACGCTCCGGCACGACTGCGGTGGCGACCGTGCGCTCGGCCGCCGTCGGGCTGGGCGCGGGCAGCGCGACCCCGCCGACCGTCCGCGCGAGCACCCGCCGCACGTTCGTGTCGACGACGACCGACCGCCGCCCGAACGCGAACGCCCGCACGGCCGCGGCCGTGTACTCGCCGACGCCGGGCAGCGCACGCAGCGCGGCCTCGTCGTCGGGCACCTCGCCGCCGTGCCGCTCGACGACGACGCGCGCGCACTCCTGGAGCCGCAGCGCCCGGCGCGGGTAGCCGAGGCGGTCCCATGCGCGCAGGACGTCGGCGGTCGAGGCCGCGGCGAGGTCCGCCGGCGTGGGCCAGCGCTCCAGCCACGCCCGCCAGGCCGGCTCGACCCGCGCCACCGGCGTCTGCTGGAGCATCACCTCGCTGACCAGCACACCCCACGGCGTGCGGTCCGGGGAGCGCCACGGCAGGTCGCGGCGCGCCGTCGCGAACCAGGCGACGACGCCGTCCACCAGGGCGGCGTGCGGCGCGTCGACCGTCGCGGCTGCGGGCGGGGTAGGCATGCGGACACGGTAGTCGGCGGCGCGGCGCGGCTTCGCCGACCTGCGGCGACGCCGTCGTACTTTGGGCGGGTCCCCTGACCGACCGCAGCGACCGGAGGCTCCGTGGCACCCGCCGACCGTGACCGCACCGCGCGTGGCGCTGCGCCGCGCCGGCAGGGCAGCGGCGCGCAGGGCAGCGGCGCGCAGGCGCGGTCCGCGACGGACGGGCAGCCGAGGAAGGCGGCGGGGGCGCAGCCCCGCAAGGCCGCGGTGGCGCAGTCGCCGAAGTCGGCGGGCAGCGCGCAGCGGCAGGGGGCGGCGGGCCCGCGGGACCGACGCGTCGTCTCGACGAACCGGCTTCAGGCGCCCCGGACCGCGGCCGGCGCGCCACGCGTGCGGCCCGCGCCGGGGAACCGGCGCCCGGCCGCGGGGCGCCCCTCGTCCCGGACCGCGCCGGCGCGGCGGGTCCCCGTGGCGCTGCTCGTCGTGCTCGGGCTGCTGGTGGCGGGCGGCACGTTCCTCGGGTACGGGATCGGCCGCGGCGTGGGCTGGGTCCGCGAGGCGTGGCCCGACCCGGTGCCGCAGCTCGCGGCGGACAAGGTCGCGCCGCCCGACGCCGCCGACGCCGGCGGGCCGAGCCAGGCGTGCCCCGCGTCGAGCCTCATGCTCCGGGTCACGCCCGAACGGACGCTCATCGAGCCGGGCCAGGGGGTCGCGCTCGACGTGTCCATCACCGAGGTGGGCCGCCGCCCGTGCCTCGTCGACGGCGGCGACGGGTCCCGCCAGGTGGTCGTCTCGGACGCCGAGGGCAAGGCGGTGTGGACCAGCGCGCACTGCGCGGGTCCGTCGCGCGACCTGCTGCTCGGCCCCGGCGACGTCGACCCGCAGACCATGCGCTGGTCGGGCAAGCAGTCGGTCGAGGGCGCGTGCACCGCGATGCAGCCGGCCGTCGGACCGGGCACCTACACGGTGCAGGTGGTGATGGCCGATGTACCGGACGGGAAGAGCGACCCGGTCACCATCACGGTCGCGGCGCCCCCGACGCCGACGCCGACGCCCGACCCGGCGGCGTCCACGGAGCCGTCGGCGCACCCGTCAGCCCAGTCCCCGGCGGCGACACCCGACGCCGACACGCCGTCCGAGGCGCCGGCGCAGCAGCCGTAGCGCAGGAGCCCACTGGTCGCCGGACGTGCGCCCGCCGCTACGACCGGTCTTCGCCGGTTTCGTCCGCGCCCGGCGGTCGCGGCGAGCTCCCGGCGACCACGCGCATGTCGCGGTAGCGCGTCCCTGCCGCTCCGCGACCAGCCGGACCCGGTCGACCATGGCGAGGTTCGCCGGCGGCTCTTGTCGTCTGAGGTCGGCGCGTATCAGGGCGCCGCTCCATCGCTCCCCAACAGGTGTCGGCCGGCTGGCGGCCGACGAAAAGGAGGTCGGCGCCGTGGCCGGTACCTGGGGAACGTTCAACGCACCGTCCGGCGTGAGCGCGGACACGATGGTTCTGCTCACCGACGGGACGGTGCTCGCGCACGACGCGAACCGGCCGTCGCTCGGCCAGACCTACGGCGGCAAGAACTGGTACCGGCTCACACCAGACAGCCACGGCGACTACCGCAACGGCAGCTGGTCCAGTGCGCTGCCCATGGCCGGTCAGCGCAAGTACTTCGGCAGCGGCGTCCTCCGGGACGGCCGCGTCTACGTCGTGGGCGGGGAGTACTCCGACATCCTCGGTGACACCGACAAGACATCGGACAACGACACCCGGGCCGAGATCTTCGATCCGGTCGCCGGGACCTGGACTGGGTTCAGCAAGCCGAGCCCGGACTTCGACTTCATCGTCGGCGACTGTGTCTCGATCGTGCTGCCCGACGGCCGGGTCATGTTCGGCGCGCTGTCCAGCTCTCGGACGGCGATCTGGGACCCGGACACGGGCAGCTGGGTCGAGTCGGGAACCAAGTTCGGCACCGTGGCCAACACCAAGGTCGGCAAGACCAATGAGGAGAGCTGGTGCCTGTTGCCGAACGGCAATGTGCTGACCGTCCAGATCTTCGGCCGGACTGCAACACAGGACGCCGAGATGTACGTCCCGGCCGAAGACCAGTGGGTCAGTGCCGGCACCACCGCCTCGACCCTGCCGGTCTTCTCCGCCGGAGGGCGGACGCTCGACGAGATGGGCGGGGCCGTGACACTTCCGAGCGGCAAGGCGTTCTTCGTGGGAGCGAGCGGCCACACCGGTGTCTACACCTCCGGCACCACCACGACCGCCCAGGGCACCTGGACTGCGGGCCCTGACCTCCCGGCGGACGCGAGCAACCCGAACGCACCCGCAGGGCTGCAGACCTCGTCGGACGGGGCGGTCGTCCTGCTCCCGAACGGCCACCTGCTGCTGACCTCGGGCACCGTGGACGCCAGCGCCGCGGGCAAGTCCTTCTCCGGCCCGGTCACGATCTGCGACGTCGACCCGGTCGCCAACACGCTGTCCACGCCTGGAAACCAGCCGTCGAGTGCGCCCGGCTACACCTGGCAGTGCTGCTTCCTGCTGCTTCCCAACGGCCACGTGCTGATGACGGGGGAGCAGAACACGATCAACGAGTATGTCCCGGACAGCGCCGAGCTCACCCCGAAGCCGTCGTGGCGGCCCGTGGTCACGTCCGCGCCGACAGCCCTCATCGCGGGTCACTCGTACCAGATCGGCGGCACCCAGCTCAACGGCCTCAGCCACGCCAACGGCTACGGCGACGACCGGCAGAACGCGACCAACTACCCGATCGCCCGGCTCACCAACGCTGCCGGCGCAGTGAAGTACCTCCGCACCCGAGACTTCTCGACCATGGGGATCGCCACCGGGACGGCCACCGTCACTGCGGTGATGGAGGTCCCCGCCAACGTGCTGCCGGGCTCGTGGAACCTCGAGGTCGTCGCAAACGGCATCGCCTCGGCAGCGCTGCCCGTCCTGGTCGGTACGCGGGACTGCTTCCTGGTCATGGACCGTTCCATCGTCGGGCACGGCGAGGTGCAGGCCCTCCTCGCTCTCAACGGTGCGCCGGCCAGCTTCGACCCGGCCGTGCTCGTCGTCGTCGAGGGCTTCACGGCCACGGAGCTCGGTCTCACCGCTGCCAACCTCGCCTCCCCACCGGTCACGCCGACCTTTCCAGACCCGGCCCCCGGGGTGCACGTCGTCGAGCACGGAGCAGTGCTCCCCGAAGACCCGACGCTCCCCCCGCACGTCCCCCAACGGTTCACGTTCCCGTGCGAGCTTCAGTTCGACGACGAATCCGCGTTTAGCTTCACCGGCGACACCCGCGACGTCACCGTGACGGCCGCCTTCACGGCGGCCGGTCAGACCGTCGCCAACTCCGGCGTCCTCAGGCTGCTGCAGTCACCGAACCCGTACATCCTCGACGGCGACCCGGCCCGCGGCGTCGACTGGTGGACCAGCATCGACATGCGGGTCTTCCAGGTGACCGACGGCGCCCACCGGTTCGGAGCGACGCTCGCGGTCGGCGGTTCGGCACAGACCGCTGCGACGAACTTCATCCAGAACGTCATCACCAACCTCAACAGCCACCCGGCACTGGGTAGCGACTTCGACGCGGTAGACCCCCGGGAGGCGCCCGAGGCTCTGACGCTCGCGCCGACCGACGGCCAGGGCCATCGGGTCTTCAACTTCGCCGTTGCCCGCGTCCGGTTCCGCGACCTCAACCAGGACGCCCCCAACGTCCGGGCGTTCTTCCGCATGTGGCCCGCCCAGCAGACCAACGCGGTCCACGACACGACCACGCTCTACCGCACCCAGACGACGGGGACGAGGCACGTGCCGCTGCTCGGCCAACAGGGGGACGACATCGCGACGGTCCCGTTCTTCGCGAGCCCGCGAGTCGACTCCTCGGCCGTCAGCATGAAGACCCAGCACGACGACCCGAACGTGCGCACGATCCAGCATGACTCGCTCGGCGCGGAGATGGTGGGCTGGTTCGGGTGCTGGCTGGACATCAACCAGCCCGACGACCTGCGGTTCCCGGCTCGTCTCCTGGGGACGACCGCGGCCAACCTGCCCGACGGACCGTTCCAGGGCGTCGGCCCGCTGTTGTCGATCCAGCAGCACGTCCGCAGCCTTCACCAGTGCCTGATCGTCGAGCTGGACCTGGACGGCCAGACCATCCCGTCCTGGGCCGATCCGTCCACCTCGGACAAGCTGGCGCAGCGCAACCTGACCTTCGTCAACGTGCCCAACCCCGGGGTCGTCGACTCACGGGTCGTTCCGCAGACGCTCCAGATCCGTCCGACCCCGGCGGCACTCCTCGACGACCGCCCCGACGAGCTGATGATCGACTGGGGCAACGTCCCTCCGGGAACGAACGCGACCCTCTACCTGCCCACCGTCGACGCCGCGGAAGCCCTGGACTGGGCCCACCGCATGTACGTCAGCAACCGGCTCTCGATGGCCGGCCCGCACACGCTGGCCTGCATGGCCGGTGGCGTGACCTACGTCCCGGTGCCAGGCGCCTCCGACCTCGACCACGTGGGGCTGCTCGCCGTCGAGCTACCACCCACCGTGCACAAAGGTGAGCGCTACTCCGTGCGGGTGCGGCAGATCACGGGTGCGCGGTTCGGGACGGGTCGGGTCGTCGAGGCCGGCACGGACGTCACGACCACGCGATCACGCGAGAGGCGCACGGTCGCGGTCGGAGCGGTCGAGCCCGCCGAGGTGCTCCGGATCTTCGTCGAGGGTTCGCGCCAGGGCTTCCTGTTCCGACGCACCATCGGCGCGTTCGGTCTCGAGATCCCGGTGAGCACCAAGGCGATCCTCCTGCCGGGCGAGGAGCGCACCCTGTCGATCTTGCGCCACATCGAGCGGACGGTTCCGCTCGAGTCCCGGTGGTGGCCGGTGTTCCGCCGCTATGTCGACCTGTACGCGGGGCGGGTCGCCGGCATGGGCGGTGACCCCACGGCCATCCTGCCTGACGGCGACGGCGACTGGGAGCACGTCAACCTCTGCCACGACGGCCACGACCGCGACCGTGACGAGCACGACGAGCACGACGGGCATGACCACGAGCACGGGCACGACCGCGAGCCGGAGTGCGATCACGCCGACGGCGGCGACCGGTACACGAAGACCGTCGCCGGCAAGGTGGTATCCCTCAGTTACGACCACTTTGGTGACTTCACCGGGTTCGTGGTCGAGACCGAGCGAGACTCCCACGTTGAGGTGCGCAGCACCGAGCGGCGTGTGGAGCACCTGGCCCGGGAGGCCTGGGTGACCCGGGCAGTGGTGCGGGTGCGACTGCAGGACGGCGACATGGTTGCCACCCTTGGTCTCGGTGGCCAGGTCGAGGAGTGACCCGGGGTCGGCCCGCCCGACTGATTCCTGCGCCGGCCGGGCAGGTCAGACGTAGCGCTCGAGGATGCTCGACTCCGCGAGCCGCGACAGTCCTTCGCGCACCGCCCGCGCCCGCTGCTCGCCGACGCCGTCGACGGCCATGAGGTCGTCCACCGACGCGGCCAGCAGCTTCTGCAGGCCACCGAAGTGGGCCACGAGCCGGTCGATGATGGCGCCGGGGAGGCGTGGCACCTTGGACAGGAGCCGGTAGCCGTGCGGCGCGACGGCGGCGTCGAGCGCGATGCCGGCGCCCGGCAGCTCGAGCACACGCCCGATCTGCCCGAGGTCGAGGAGCTGGCTCGAGTCGAGGCCCGACAGCGCCGCCTGGACGTCGGGGAAGGACTTCCCGCTGCGCTCGAGGTCCACGTAGTCGCGCACCACGAACTCGCGGTCGGAGCCGATGCCGCCGATGAGCTCGTCGAGCTGGAGGGCGAGCAGGCGCCCGTCGACGCCGAGCTCGATGACGTAGCCGGCGATCTCCTCCGAGATGCGGCGCACCATCTCCAGGCGCTGCACCACGGAGCACACGTCACGCACCGTGACCAGGTCCTCGATCTCCAGCGCGGACAGCGTGCCCGAGACCTCGTCGAGGCGGGCGCGGTAGCGCTCGAGCGTCGCGAGCGCCTGGTTGGCGCGGCCCATGATGGTGTCGGAGCCCTCGAGCACGTGCCGGGCGTCGCCGACATAGAGCGCGACGATCCGCATCGACTGGCTCACGGAGATCACCGGGAACCCGCTCTGCTTGGCGACGCGCTCGGCGGTGCGGTGCCGGGTGCCGGACTCGCTGGTCTCGATCGTCGGGTCGGGCAGCAGCTGGACGGCCGCGCGCCGGATGCGGGTCGCGTCGCGGTCGAGCACCACGGCGCCGTCCATCTTCGACAGCTCGCGCAGGCGGGTGGCGGAGAACGCGACGTCGAGAACGAACCCGCCCGAGCACATGTCCTCGACCGTCTTGTCGAGGCCCAGGACGATCAGCGCGCCGGTGCGCCCGCGCAGGATCCGCTCGAGACCGTCGCGCAGCTCGGTGCCGGGGGCGACCGCGGCGAGGGTCTCCCTCAGCAGGTCGTCCTGGTGGGCGGGGGTGGATGCCACGCAACTGATCCTAGAGGCCGAAGGGGCGCCCGGCGGCTCAACGGGCGGCGTGGCCCAGCGCAACGGCGTCGACCGCCTCGGCGATGTGCGCCGCCTCGACGAGCTCGAGCCCCGCGGCGGCCCTCGCCGTGGTGCCGGCGCGGGTTCCGGGCGGCACGACGGCGCGCACGAAACCCAGCCGCGCGGCCTCCGAGAGGCGCCGGTCGATGCCCGCGACCGGGCGCACGTCGCCGGCGAGCCCGACCTCTCCGAACGCCACGGTGCCAGGCGGCAGCGCGTCTCCCGTCCGAGCCGAGACGATGGCGAGCGCGGCCGCCAGGTCCGCCGCGGGCTCGCCGGCGCGCGCGCCCCCGACGGTCGACAGGTAGACGTCCTGGTCCGCGAGCCGCAGTGACGCGTGCCGGTGCAGCACCGCGAGGATCTGGGCGAGACGCGAGGAGTCCATCCCGTTGGTGGTGCGCCGCGGGTTGGCCAGCGGCGACGGCGCCACGAGCGACTGGATCTCCAGCGCCAGCGGGCGCCGCCCCTCGAGCGTCACCGTCACGCACGAGCCCGGAACCCCGGCGCCGAGGTGGGACAGGAACAGCCCGCTGGGGTCGGTCAGCCCGGTGATCCCCGACTCGGCGAGCTCGAAGCAGCCCACCTCGTCCGTCGGGCCGAACCTGTTCTTCACCGCGCGCACCAGCCGCAGGCGCGAGTGCCGGTCCCCCTCGAACTGGCACACCACGTCCACCAGGTGCTCGAGCGTGCGCGGCCCGGCCACCGTCCCGTCCTTCGTCACGTGCCCCACGAGCAGCACCGGCACCTGCCGCTCCTTGGCGACGGCGATCAGCGCCGCCGCGACCTCCCGCACCTGCGACACGCCGCCCGAGATCCCGTCGACCTCGGCCGACGCGATGGTCTGCACCGAGTCCACGACCAGCAGCTCGGGCGAGGTCGCGTCGACGTGCCCGAGCACCGTCCCCAGGTCCGTCTCGGCCGCGAGCAGCAGCGACGGGGCGAGCGCACCGACGCGCTCGGCGCGCAGCCGGACCTGCCCCGCCGACTCCTCGCCGGTCACGTACAGCACCGTCCGCGACCCGTGCCCGTCGAGCCCGCGCGCGTACTGCGAGGCCACCTCCAGCAGCAGCGTCGACTTGCCCACGCCGGGCTCCCCGGCCATCAGCACGACGGCGCCCGGCACGAGGCCGCCGCCCAGCACCCGGTCGAGCTCGTCCACCCCCGTCGGTGTCGCGCGTGCCGACTCGACGTCGATCTCCGCGATGGGCCGTGCGGCCGACCGCACGGGCGTCACCGCGACGGTCCGCGGGCCCGCGGCCGCGGGGCCGTCCTCGGCGACGCTGCCCCACGCCTGGCACTCGCCGCAGCGGCCCACCCACTTGGCCGTCGCCCACCCGCACTCGGTGCAGCGGTAGGCAGGGCGGGCGTTCTTGGCGGCACCGGACCGGGCGCGGGACGACGTCGGAGAGCTCACGCGGGGCACGGTAGGCCGCACCACCGACACGGGTGCACCGCCGCGGCGTCGCGCGTGCGTAGGCTGCCGCCAGACGACCTGGGGAGGCACCGCCGATGACCGACGAACAGCGCTCACGCAGCCGCGAGTCCGCGCGCGCCGACGCCCGGCCCTCGGCGGCCGTGTACCGGCGCCGCCGCATCGTCGTCGGCTCCGCGGCCGGCGTGCTGGTGCTGGCGATCGCGCTCGTCACCGCGTTCCTCTGGCCCGGGTTCGCCGTCCCCGAACCGCTGCCTACGCCCACGACGACGGTCACCGCCCCGGTGCCGACGCCGACGATCTCGCCCGCCAAGCGCTCCGGCGAGCAGACCGCCCTGACCAAGGCCCTCCCGGACACCGTGCTCGCCTTCGCGCAGCAGACGATCACGAACCTGCCCGCGTGGCAGGACGACCACCAGGCCGTCGAGTCCTGGACCGTCACCTATGCCGACGGCAAGGGCGCGGACGCCACGACGATCACACTCCAGGCCGGCCAGTGGTCCGACGCCGCCGACGCATCGTCGTTCTACACCGCCCAGGTCAAGGCCGCAGGGACCCCGGTCAAGGACGGCGCCGTCGAGGTCGGTGGCAAGGAGGCCGGCCAGTACGCGCTGGTTCCCGGCGAGGCCGGCGCGTCCCTGTGGTGGCGGAACGGGACCGTCGTCATGCACGCGCAGGGCGCTCAGGACGATCTCGAGGCGTTCTACTCAGCATTCCCCCTGTGAACGAAAGTAACGTTTGCACCGTGAACCTCGACAAAGCCCGCCTGGCGGTTCTGGGCACCGGAAACATGGGAGAGGCAGTCCTCGCCGGCGCGCTGCGCGCCGGCCTGGCTCCCGGCAACGTCACCGCCACGGCGCGCCGCCCGGAGCGCGCCTCCGAGCTGACCGAGAAGTACGGCGTCCGCACGACCGCGGACAACGTCGCCGCCGCGCACGACGCCGACGTCGTCGTCCTCGCGGTCAAGCCGAAGGACATGGCCGCGCTGCTCAGCGAGGTCGGCGACGCACTGCGGCCGGAGGCCGTCGTCGTGAGCGTCGCGGCGGGGCTGTCGACCGGGTTCTTCGAGGACCGCCTGCTCGCGCGCCAGCCCGTGGTCCGGGTCATGCCCAACACGCCCGCGGCGATCGGCGCCGGCATGTCGGCGCTCAGCGCCGGCAGCCACGCCTCGCCCGCCGACGTCGAGCTCGTGCTCGCGGTGCTCGCCGGGACCGGGGACGTCGTCGAGGTGCCCGAGTCCTACCAGGCGGCGTTCGGGGCGCTCGCGGGGTCCGGCCCTGCCTACGTCTTCTACGTGCTCGACGCGCTCGCCGAGGCCGGGGTGGCCGTCGGGCTCTCGCGTGCTCTGTCCACGCGGCTGGCCGTGCAGACCCTGCTGGGGTCGGCGCGGCTCATCGACGAGACGGGCGAGCACCCCGCGCTCGCGCGTGAGCGCGTGACGTCCCCGGGCGGCACCACGGTCCAGGCGTTGCGCCGGCTCGACGCCGCCGGTGTGCGCGCCGCGTTCGTGGACGCGGTCGAGGCCGCGCGCGACCGCACCGTGGAGCTCGCCGCCGAGCTGGGCGGCTGACGTGGGCGTCGTGCGTCCGCCCGCAATGTCCGACGTCGCGGCGCGGGCCGGGGTGTCCCACCAGACGGTGTCCCGCGTGCTCAACGACCACCCGAGCGTGCGGCCCGAGACGCGCGAGCGCGTGCTGGCGGCCATCCAGGAGCTCGGCTACCGGCGCAACAGCGCCGCGCGCGCCCTGGTCACGGCGCGCTCCACCACGGTCGGGGTGCTGACCAGCGGCAGCGCGCACTTCGGGCCGGCCATGACCGTGCTCGCGGTCGAGGCAGCGCTGCGGCGCGAGGGCTACTTCGTCTCGACGAGCGCGCTTGCAAGCTATGACAGCGCGTCGGCCGCGGACGCGCTGGAACGGCTCGTGGACCAGGGCGTGGACGGCGTCGTCGCCGTCGCGCCGCTCGACGACGTCGCGGGCGTGGTCGACGACTCCGCGACGCCGTGCCCCGTCGTCGTCGTCGCCGCCCGGCGCGACGTCCCGGACACCGCTCACGCGCAGTACGTCTACGTGGACCAGTACCGCGGCGCCGAGCTCGCGACCGAGCACCTGCTGGACCTCGGGCACGACCACCTCGTCCACCTGGCCGGCCCGGACCGCTGGTTCGACGCTGCGGAACGCATTGCGGGCTTCCTCGCGACCGCCGGCGTCCGAGGCGCCGACGCGCAGGTGGTCGCCGCCCTGGGCTGGTCGGCGCGCCGGGGGTACGAGCTCGGGATGAGTCTGGCGGCCCAGGCCCGCCGGCCTGGCGGCCCCACCGGCTTCTTTGCCGCCAACGACCTCATCGCCATGGGTCTGCTGCGGGCGTTCTGGGAGCAGGGGCTGCGCGTGCCCGACGACGTCTCCGTGGTGGGGTTCGACGACATCGAGGGCAGCGCGTTCCTGGTGCCCGCGCTCACGACGGTGCGCCAGCCGTTCGAGGACGTCGGACGCGCCGCGGTGAGCGCGTTGCTGGACGCGTGGGAGACGGAGGACGAGGACGCGCGGCCGCGCACGGCAGCCGTGTTCGCCCCCGAGCTCGTGGTGCGAGGCAGCACGGCTGGCCGCCCCGGAGGAGCCGCGGCGGAAGCCACACCTTGACACTGTCAAGGCCAGTAGTGATGTTAGCGCTAACATCTTTCCCGTGAACAGGGACCGAGACTCTGACGTGACCCCCCTGCGCGACGCCGTGGTCGCTGGACGCACAACCCTCGGCATCGAGCTCGGGTCCACCAACATCAAGGCCTGCCTCGTCGGGCCGGACCAGACCACGCTCGCCGTGGGCAGCCACACGTGGGAGAACCAGTTCGTCGACCGCGTGTGGACGTACTCGCTCGACGCCGTGCGCGAGGGCCTCCAGAGCGCGTTCGCCGCGCTGGCCGGCGACGTCCAGGAGCGCTACGGCGTGCCGCTCACGACGGTGGGCGGCCTCGGCGTCTCCGCGATGATGCACGGCTACCTCGCCCTCGACGCCGCCGACCGGCTGCTGGTGCCGTTCCGCACCTGGCGCAACACCTCCACCGGCCCGGCCGCCGCCGAGCTGACCGAGGCCCTCGGCTTCAACATCCCGCTCCGCTGGTCGGCCGCCCACCTCTACCAGGCCGTCCTCGACGCCGAGCCGCACGTGCCGCAGGTCGCGTTCCTCACCTCGCTCGCCGGCTACGTGCACTGGCAGCTGACGGGCGAGCGCGTGCTCGGCGTCGGCGACGCCTCGGGCCTGTTCCCGATCGACGCGGAGACGGGCGACTACGACGCCGCGATGCTCGACACGTTCGACGGCCTCGCCGCCGGCCGTGGCTTCACGACGCCGCTGCGCCGCCTGCTGCCGACCGTGCTGCCCGCGGGCGCCGCCGCCGGCCACCTGACCGCCGCGGGCGCCGCGCTGCTCGACCCCACCGGGACGCTCGCCGCGGGCATCCCGCTGTGCCCGCCCGAGGGCGACGCCGGCACCGGCATGGTCGCCACCAACGCCGTCGCGCCGCGCACCGGCAACGTGTCCGCCGGCACCAGCATCTTCTCCATGGTCGTGCTCGAGCGCGCCCTCGCCCACGTGCACGAGGAGATCGACGTCGTCACCACGCCGGCGGGCGACCCGGTCGCGATGGTGCACTGCAACAACGGTTCCTCCGAGCTGGGCGCGTGGGCGGGGCTGCTCGGCGAGTTCGCCCGCGGCATCGGTTCCGACGCGGACCCGAACGCCGTGTTCGCCGCGCTCCTCGGCGCCGCCCTCGAGGGCGAGCCCGACGGCGGTGGCCTGCTGGCCTACAACTACCTCGCGGGCGAGACCATCACGGGCCTCGACGAGGGCCGCCCGATGGTGGTCCGGACCCCCGGGTCGCGCCTCACCCTCGCGAACTTCGCGCGTACGCAGCTCTACAGCGTGTTCGCCACCCTCGCCCTGGGCATGCGGACGCTCGCTCAGGAGGGCGTCGCGATCGACACGCTGCTCGCCCACGGTGGCCTGTTCCGCACCGAGGGCGTCGCGCAGCGCCTGCTGGCCGCCGCCGTGAACGCGCCCGTCGCCGTCGCGAGCACTGCCGGGGAGGGCGGCGCGTGGGGCATCGCCGTCCTGGCCGCCTACACCGTCGCGGTCGCCGACGGCGAGTCCCGCACGCTGGCCGCCTGGCTCGACGAGCAGGTGTTCGCCGACGCGCAGACCGTCGTCGCCCAGCCCGACCCGCGCGACGTCGCGGGCATCGAGGCCTACCTCGAGCGCTACACGGCCGGGCTCGCCATCGTGCACGCCGCCGTCGGCGCGATCCGCTGAGCAAGACCACGAAGGAGAGCACCTAGTGACCGAGACCGCCGCCGTGCCCGAGTCGATGCGGGCCGCCGTCGACGCCGCCAAGGAGCGCGTCGCCGCGCTGCACGCCGAGCTGCCGCGCTGGGAGCTCGTCGTGTGGACCGCCGGCAACGTGTCCGAAAGGGTGGGTGACTTCTTCGTCATCAAGCCGTCGGGCGTCTCCTACGACGACCTCGACGCGGACGCCATCGTCGTCTGCGACCTCGACGGCACCCTCGTCGAGGGCAGCCGCTCGCCGTCGTCGGACACCGCGGCGCACGCGTACGTCTACCGGCACATGGAGCACGTGGGCGGCGTCGTGCACACGCACTCGACCTACGCGGCGGCCTGGGCCGCGCGCGGCGAGGAGATCCCGTGCGTGCTGACGATGATGGCCGACGAGTTCGGCGGGCCCGTCCCCGTCGGGCCGTTCGCGATCATCGGCGACGACTCGATCGGCCGCGGCATCGTCGAGACGCTCTCGGGCCACCGGAGCCCGGCCGTGCTGATGAAGAACCACGGCCCGTTCACCATCGGCCGCGACGCCAAGGCGGCCGTCAAGGCGGCCGTCCTGCTGGAGGAGGTGGCCCGAACGGTCCACATCTCCCGCCAGCTCGGCGAGCCGCAGCCGATCCCGCAGGCCGCGATCGACTCGCTGTACGACCGCTACCAGAACGTCTACGGCCAGCACTGACACGACCCAGCACTTCCGCTGGTCCGACCCATTTCTCGAAGGGGAGACATGAGCAAGCCCTACGCCGACCGTGAGGTCTGGTTCTTCACCGGTAGCCAGGACCTCTACGGCGAGGAGACCCTCCGCCAGGTCGCCGAGCAGTCGCAGGAGGTCGCCCGCGCGCTCGACGCCGCGTCCGAGGTGCCCGCGACGATCGTGTGGAAGCCCGTCCTCAAGGACTCCGCGTCGATCCGCCGCGCGATGCTCG
Source organism: Xylanimonas sp. McL0601 (assembly GCF_049852175.1). Classification (GTDB taxonomy): domain Bacteria; phylum Actinomycetota; class Actinomycetes; order Actinomycetales; family Cellulomonadaceae; genus Xylanimonas. Next base: position 3,664,758 of record NZ_CP187527.1, on the reverse strand, counting down.
ACGCGAACGCCGACGACAAGGTGCTCGGCGTCATCACGTGGATGCACACCTTCAGCCCGGCCAAGATGTGGATCGCCGGCCTCGACGCGCTCCGCAAGCCGCTGCTGCACCTGCACACGCAGGCCAACGTCGAGCTGCCGTGGGACAGCATCGACATGGACTTCATGAACCTCAACCAGGCCGCGCACGGCGACCGGGAGTACGCCTACCTGGCCGCGCGCCTGGGCGTCGCCCGGACCACCGTCGTCGGGCACGTGTCGAACCCCGCCGTGCAGCGCCGGGTGGGCACGTGGATCCGCGGCGCCGCGGGCTGGGCCGCGACGCACGAGCTCAAGCTCGTCCGCTTCGGCGACAACATGCGCAACGTGGCCGTCACCGAGGGAGACAAGACCGAGGCCGAGCTGCGCTTCGGCGTCTCGGTCAACACCTGGGGTGTCAACGACCTGGTCGCCGCGGTCGAGGCCGTGGCCGAGCCCGACGTCGACGCGCTCGTCGCAGAGTACGAGGAGCTGTACGACGTCGTCCCCGAGCTGCGCACGGACGGCGAGCGGCACGAGTCGCTGCGCTACGCCGCGCGCCAGGAGGTCGCTCTCGAGTCGTTCCTCACGAAGGTGGGCGCCAAGGCGTTCACGACCAACTTCGAGGACCTCGGCGACCTGCGCCAGCTGCCCGGCCTCGCCGTGCAGCGGCTCATGGCCAAGGGCTACGGGTTCGGCGCCGAGGGCGACTGGAAGACGGCCGTGCTGGTGCGCGCTGCCAAGGTCATGGGCGAGGGGCTGCCCGGCGGCGCCTCGCTGATGGAGGACTACACCTACGACCTCACGCCCGGCGAGGAGGTCATCCTCGGCGCGCACATGCTGGAGATCTGCCCCTCGCTGACCACCTCGAAGCCGCGCGTCGAGATCCACCCGCTCGGCATCGGCGGCAAGGAGGACCCGGTCCGCATGGTGTTCGACGCCGACACGACCGAGGGCGCCGTCGTCGTCTCGCTGGCCGACATGCGCGACCGGTTCCGCCTCACGGCGAACGTCATCGACGTCGTCCCCCCGACGGCGCCGCTGCCGCACCTGCCGGTGGCGCGCGCGGTGTGGAAGCCGCGCCCGTCGTTCGACATCTCGGCCGAGGCCTGGCTGACCGCCGGCGGGGCGCACCACACCGTCATGTCGACGGCCGCGGGCATCGAGGCGTTCGAGGTCTTCGCGCAGATCGCGCGCGTCGAGCTGCTCGTCATCGACGAGTCCACCACCCGCCGCGGCTTCGCGGACCAGGTGCGCTGGAACGCCGCCTACCACCGCCTGGCGCAGGGTCTCTGAGACCCGGGCGTGCGGGGCGCTCGTCGCCCCGCACGCCCGTCGGCCGAGCGGTCCGCGGGCTCAGGCGCGCGCATCGGCCGGCGCCCCAGGCCGACCGGACGCTCTGGGCGAAGGTCCTCGACGGCGATCGCCAGCCCGGGACCTTCGCCCGTCCCGCTGACATCGTTTGCGACCAGATTTCGTTGCGCGACTGTGACGTGATCAGGGGCCTGCTGGCTTCGTCGCGACCGGATGTGAGCGTTAACATCTTCCGAACCCCGGGGCTAGCCCTGGTTCTCAACGATGAGAAAGGCACTGCAATGAAGCGATCTGCTTCCCGGTTCGTCGCCCTCGCAGCGACTGCCACCCTCGCCCTCAGCCTCGCCGCGTGCGGGGGCTCCGGTGCCGGCGGCGGCACCGGCGCGTCCCCGGCCGCCGGTGGCAAGTCGGCGGCTGCCGACGAGGTCACCGTCGGCGTCGCGATGCCGACCCAGACGTCGGAGCGCTGGATCGCCGACGGCAAGGCCGTCAAGGAGGGCCTCGAGAAGGCCGGCTACAAGGTCGACCTCCAGTACGCGAACGACGACATCCCCACGCAGCAGCAGCAGATCGACCAGATGATCCTCAAGGGTGCCGACATCCTGATCGTCGCCTCGATCGACGGCACCGCGCTGGCCAACCAGCTCCAGGCCGCCGCCGACAAGGACATCCCGATCATCGCGTACGACCGCCTGATCAACGGCACCAAGAACGTCGACTTCTACGTCACGTTCGACAACTACAAGGTCGGCGTGCAGCAGGCCACCTCGCTGCTCCAGGGCCTCGGCGTCCTCGACGCCTCGGGCAAGGACACCGGCGCGAAGGGTCCGTTCACGATCGAGCTCTTCGCCGGCTCGCTCGACGACAACAACGCGCACTTCTTCTTCAAGGGCGCCATGGACACCCTCCAGCCGTTCCTCGACTCGGGCGTCGTGAAGGTCGGCTCGGGCCAGACCAAGATCGAGCAGGCCGCCACCCTGCGCTGGTCGCAGGAGACCGCGCAGAAGCGCATGGAGGACCTGATCACCTCCACGTACGGCGGCGGCTCGGGTCAGCTCGACGGCGTGCTCTCGCCCTACGACGGCATCTCGCGCGGCATCATCACCGCCCTGCAGAACGCCGGCTACGGCGCCACGCAGGCCGACGGCCTCCCCATCGTGACCGGCCAGGACGCCGAGATCGCCTCCGTGAAGCTCATCAACGACGGCGTGCAGTTCTCGACCATCTTCAAGGACACCCGCAAGCTCGCCGCGCAGGCGGTCGACGCCGCCACGGCGTACGCCAAGGGCGGCGAGCCCGAGGCCAACGACACGACGTCGTACAACAACAAGGTGAAGGTCGTCCCGTCCTTCCTGCTGCAGTCCGACGTCGTGGTCAAGGACGGCATCCAGTCGCTCCTCGTCGACTCGGGCTACTGGACGACCGACGAGATCGCCAAGGGTCAGGCTTCCTGATCCGCGCCGCATGATGCAGGGCCCGCCGGGGCGCAGTCCCGGCGGGCCCCGCGTCCGAAGCACCACCACGAAGGGCGGTCGAGCATGTCGAGCACGATCCTCGAGATGCAGGACATCACCAAGAACTTCCCCGGCGTCAAGGTTCTCAAGGACGTCAGCCTCCAGGTCCGCGCGGGCGAGATCCACGCCATCTGCGGCGAGAACGGCGCCGGCAAGTCGACGCTCATGAAGGTCCTGTCGGGCGTCTACCCGCACGGCACCTACGAGGGCAAGATCCTGCTCGACGGCGAGGAGGTGCAGTTCTCCTCGATCAACGACTCCGAGGCCAAGGGCGTCGTGATCATCCACCAGGAGCTGGCACTGGTCCCGTTCCTGTCGGTGGCGGAGAACATCTTCCTCGGCAACGAGCGCGTCAGCCGCGGCCTCATCGACTGGAACCGCGCCAACGCGGACGCCAGCGAGCTGATGGAGCGCGTCGGCCTCAAGGAGAACCCCGTCACGCCGGTGAGCCACCTCGGCGTCGGCAAGCAGCAGCTCGTCGAGATCGCCAAGGCCCTGAGCAAGGACGTGCGCCTGCTCATCCTCGACGAGCCGACAGCGGCGCTCAACGACACCGACTCCGAGCACCTTCTGGACCTGCTGCGCCAGCTCAAGGCGCAGGGGATCACCTGCATCATCATCAGCCACAAGCTGGGCGAGATCGAGGACATCGCCGACTCCACGACCGTCATCCGTGACGGCGCCGTGGTCGAGACGATCGACATGCAGGGTCCCGACGCCTCCCAGGACCGCATCATCCGCGGCATGGTGGGCCGTGACCTCGAGCACCGCTTCCCCGAGCGCACGCCGAGCATCGGCGCCGAGGTCTTCCGCGTCGAGGACTGGACGGTCTACCACCCCACCCAGCAGGGCCGCCTCGTCGTCGACTCCGCGAACCTCGACGTCAAGGCGGGCGAGATCGTCGGTATCGCCGGGCTCATGGGTGCCGGGCGCACCGAGCTGGCGATGTCGGTGTTCGGACGCACCTACGGCCGCGACATCACCGGCCGCGTCTTCGTCCACGGCGAGGAGGTCGCCACCCGCTCGGTCGACGAGGCCATCGGGGCCGGCATCGCCTACGTGTCCGAGGACCGCAAGCGCTACGGCCTCAACCTCATCACCGACATCCGCACCAACATCTCCGCCGCCGGCCTCGGCAAGCTCTCCACGCGAGGGTTCGTCGACGGCAACGAGGAGATCCAGGTGGCCGAGAGCTTCCGCCGGTCGATGAACATCAAGACGCCCACCGTGATGGCCACCGTCGGCAACCTCTCGGGCGGCAACCAGCAGAAGGTCGTGCTGTCCAAGTGGCTGCACACCGCCCCCGAGGTGCTGATCCTCGACGAGCCCACGCGCGGCATCGACGTCGGCGCCAAGTACGAGATCTACACGATCATCAACGAGCTCGCCGCGGCCGGGAAGGCCGTGCTCGTCATCTCCTCCGAGCTGCCCGAGCTGCTCGGCATCTGCGACCGCGTCTACACGCTCGCCTACGGCCGGATCACCGGCCAGCTCCCCGTCTCCGAGGCCACCCAGGAGCGGCTGATGGAGCTCATGACCATCGAACGAGCGGTCGCGAAGACCGCTCGAACCAGCAAGGAGGCAGTCCGATGAGCGCGCTCGCGGACGTGCGGGACCTGTTCACCCGCAACCTGCGTACATCCGGCATCTACATCGCGTTCGTCGCGATCGTGGTGCTGTTCGCCTTCCTGACCCACGGCATGCTGCTGGAGCCGGGCAACATCTCCAACCTGGTGCTGCAGTACTCGTACGTGCTGATCCTGGCCCTGGGCATGATCATCGTGATCGTCGCCGGGCACATCGACCTGTCGGTCGGTTCGGTCGTGGCGCTCACGGGTGCCGTGTCGGCCACCGTGGTCATCAGGGAGGGCGCGCCCTGGTGGGCGGGCCTGCTCGCCGCCCTCGCCGTCGGCCTGCTGGTGGGCGCGTGGCACGGCTTCTGGGTCGCCTACGTCGGCATCCCGGCGTTCATCGTGACCCTTGCGGGCATGCTCCTGTTCCGCGGCCTGACGTGGCGCGTGCTCGACAACATCTCGCTGTCGCCGTTCCCGCCGGCCTACCAGAAGGTTGCCAACGGGTTCATCAACGGCGTGCTCGGCGGCAACGGGTACGACGTGTTCACGCTGGTGATCGCCGGCATCGCCGTCGCAGGGTTCGCGTGGTCGCAGTGGCGGACCCGCGCCGCCCGGCTCGCCTACAAGCAGCCCGTCGAGGCGCTGTCGCTGTTCATCACCAAGCTCGTGCTGGTCGCCGTCGTCGCCATGGCGTTCGCGTGGCAGCTCGCGCACAGCCGTGGCCTGCCCATCGTGCTGATCATCCTGGCCGTGCTGATCCTCACGTACCAGGTGGTCACCACCCGCACGGTGTTCGGCCGCCACGTGTACGCCATCGGCGGCAACCTCGCCGCGGCACAGCTCTCGGGCGTGAAGGTCAAGAAGGTCAACTTCTGGATCTTCGTGAACATGGGCTTGCTGGCCGGTGTGGCCGGTGCGGTGTTCTCCTCGCGCTCCAACGGCGCGCAGCCCGGTGCGGGCAACATGTTCGAGCTCGACGCGATCGCGGCCTGCTTCATCGGTGGCGCCTCGACGACCGGTGGTGTGGGCCGCGTGACGGGCGCCATGGTCGGTGGTCTGGTCATGGCCGTGATGTCCAACGGCATGTCGATCATGGGCGTGGACCAGTCGACGCAGCAGATCGTCAAGGGCCTGGTGCTGCTCCTGGCCGTCGCGTTCGACATCTACAACAAGCGCCGCGCGGGCGCGGTGCGCTGACCGCGCGCCTGACCGCCTGACCGCACGAGAGCCGCTCGGCACCGACCCCCGGTGCCGAGCGGCTCTCTCTCTTTGTCACGGTTCGATATCGGCCGTCACGCACCCCTTGCGCCCGCGTCTCCAACGATGAAGAGTCCGCGTACAACGATGTACATGCAGGCCACGTCGGACTCAAGGAGGAGTCAGTGTGAGGCGACTGCTCTACTCGCAGAAGGCGGCCCCGTACCTGTTCGTGCTGCCGTTCATCCTGACCTGCGGCATCTTCTGGGCCTTCCCGCTCGGCCGGTCGATCATCATGAGCGGGCAGAACATCCTGCCCGGTCAGGTGCAGAACGTCGGCCTCGACAACTATCGGCGCCTGATCGGTGACCGGCTCTTCTGGCTCGCCATGGGCAACTCGCTTCGCTACACCGCGCTGACACTGGCGCTGCTCATCCCGATCCCGCTGGCACTGGCCGTGTTCGTGAACTCGAAGATCGGCTCGCCGCGCATCAAGGCGTTCTTCAAGTCCGCGATGTTCGTGCCGGCCCTGACGAGCGTCGTCGTCGCAGGCATCGTGTTCCGCCTGATGTTCTCCGAGTCGAGCACCGCGCTGATGAACCAGATCATCGGGGCGTTCGGGTTCGAGCCCATCAAGTGGCTCAAGCACGACCTCACCGGCCTCGCCGCGCTGCTCGTGGTCGCCCTCTGGCGGTGGACGGGCGTCAACATGCTCTACTTCATCGCCGGCCTCCAGTCGATCCCGACGGAGTACTACGAGGCCGCGGACATCGACGGCGCCTCGCGCTGGCAGCAGTTCCGCTACGTCACGCTGCCCCAGCTGCGGCCCACCCTCATCTACGTCCTGACGATCTCCGTGTATGGCGGCATGGCGATGTTCCTCGAGAGCTTCATGCTCTACGGCGGCAACAACTCGCCGCAGAACATCGGCCTGACGATCGTCGGCTACCTGTACCGCCAGGGCATCGAGAAGAACGACCTCGGCTACGCCTCGGCCGTCGGCGTCGTCCTCCTCGTGGTCATCCTCGCGATCAACCTCACCCATCTCTCCTTGAGCGGGATGTTCCGGAAGGAGGCCCGATGAGCCGCCGCGCTCCCGCGCTCCGCCGCTCGCGGGCGAGCGTCCGGCCTGCCGCCGTCGGCATGGCGGTCGCCTTCTTTCTCGTCGCTGCGCTGGCCCTGATCCCCTTCTGGGCGATGCTGGTCGGCACGTTCCAGGACGGCGACATGCTGATCCGGTACGGCCTCAACCTGGGCATCGACCTCAGCCAGGCGCACGTGAAGAACTACGTCATGCTCTTCACGGACTCCGGCCCCTACTTCGGCTGGTTCGCGAACTCGCTGGTCCTCACCACCGTCCAGGTGATCGGCACGCTCCTGGTCAGCTCGTTCGTCGCCTACGGGTTCGCGATGTACGAGTTCCGCTTCAAGAGGGCCATGTTCGTCCTCGTCCTGATCCTCCTGACCATCCCGTTCGAGATGCTCATGCTGCCGCTCTACGTGCAGACGAACGCGATGGGCCTGGCGGACAGCTACGCCGCGATCGTCCTGCCGTTCCTCGCCCAGGCGGCAACGATCTTCTTCTTCCGCCAGTACCTGGTGGGCGTGCCGCAGGAGATCCTCGAGGCAGGACGCCTCGACGGCGTGACCGAGTTCGGCATCTTCTTCCGGCTCGTCGTCCCGCTCATGAAGCCTGCGTTCGGGGCCATGGCGATCCTCAACGGCATGGCGAGCTGGAACAACTTCCTGTGGCCGCTGCTCGTGCTGCGCTCACCGGAGAAGTACACGCTCCCCATCGGCCTCAACACGCTGCTCACGCCGTACGGCAACAACTACTCGCTGCTCATCGTCGGCGCCTTCTTCTCGATGTTCCCGATCCTCCTGCTGTTCTTCGCCTTCCAGCGCTTCTTCGTCGAGGGAATGACCGCCGGCTCCGTCAAGGGCTGACACCTCAGCGGGCCACGGAGTCGTGGCCCGCGAACGAGATCAAAGGAGATCCACCCGCATGAAGCTCATCCGATCCCTGGCGGCCATGGCCGCCGTCGGCGCCGTCGCCCTCGCCGGGGGGTGCGCTCAGCCCTCGTCGTCCAGCCAGCCCGACGCCCAGTACTCGTCGACCGTGGACCAGAAGGCCGGCAAGGCCGCCACCACGCTCGAGCTGTGGACGTTCGTGGAGCTGCACGGCAAGTTCTACGAGACGATGGCCGGTCACTGGAACGAGCAGCACCCGGACAAGCAGGTCAAGCTCCACATCAACGTCATGCCGTACGACGACATGCACAACAAGCTCCAGCTCGCCCTCACATCGGGCAGCGGGGTGCCGGACCTGGTGGACATCGAGCTCGGCAAGTTCCCGAACTTCACCAAGGGCACGCCCGCGCTCGAGGACCTCACCAGCTACGCCGACCCGTACAAGGCCGACCTGGTCAAGGCACGCCTCGACCTGTACTCGAAGGACAGCAAGATCTACGGGTTCGACTTCCACGTCGGAACCACGCTGGCCTTCTACAACACCGAGCTGCTCGACGCCGCCGGGATCGACTACACGACGATCAAGACGTGGGACGACTTCAAGGACGCCGGGGCCAAGTACCACCAGGGGACGGGCAAGGACTTCGGCACCACCGACACCTCCGCGATGTGGCAGTCCAACCTGCTGCTCGGGCAGCTGGGCGGGGACTACCTCGACTCCGCGGGCAACGTCACGGTGGACAGCCCGCAGGTGAAGCAGGCCTTCGCGATCCTCAAGGGCATCCAGGACGCCGGCGCGGCGTCCGTGCCGCCGGGCGGCCAGCCCGACACGGAGGAGGCGTACGGCGCGATCAACAAGGGCGACTACGCCGCGATGATCATGCCCGAGTGGTTCATGTCGCGCTTCACCGCCTACATGCCCGACCTCAAGGGCAAGATCGCGATCGCCCCGGCCCCGGTGGTCGACGGCGCCAAGGTGAAGACCGTCGGCGGTGGCGGCACCGGCACGGCCGTGCCGGCCGCCGGCAAGAACAAGGCGCTCGCCGCCGAGTTCATCGCCTACGCGAAGCTGTCGAAGGACGGCAACGAGGAGATCTGGAAGACCCTCGGCTTCGACCCGATGAACACGTCGATGTGGAAGGACGACTCCATCACCAAGGACCCGAGCAACCAGTACGTCCAGTACTTCAAGACGAACCCGTTTGACAGCCTCAACGCCGTCAGCGACTCCATCGGTCTGCTCACGTCGGCGACGAGCCCGAACGCGCCGTCGGTCGGCAACCTGTTCACCACCGAGACGCTGAACAACATGTTCGAGTCCGGTACCCCGGTCGACGACGCCCTCGCACAGGCCGAGTCCGACCTGAAGAACGAGCTCGGCCAGTAGCCCGAGCACAGCCTGCCGGGCCCGGGCACTCACGCCCGGGCCCGGCGGGACCGGGACCGACGTCCCGCAGCCCTCGCTGACCTGCCCATCGCTGAGGAGCTCCTTCATGCTGCCCGTCTCCGTCTCCGTCACCGCCGACCCCGCCTTCGTCGTCGGCCCCGTCCGTCCGCGCACGTTCGGCTCCTTCGTGGAGCACCTCGGGCGCTGCGTCTACACCGGCATCCACGACCCCGGTCACCCGACCGCCGACGCCGACGGCTTCCGCGGGGACGTCGTCGACCTGGTGCGCGAGCTCGGCGTGACCACCGTGCGCTACCCGGGCGGCAACTTCGTCTCGGGCTACCGGTGGGAGGACGGCGTCGGCCCGGTCGACCAGCGACCCCGCCGGCTCGATCTCGCGTGGCACTCGATTGAGCCGAACCTCGTGGGCGTGGACGAGTTCATGCGGTGGTGCGCCAAGGCCGGCGTCGAGCCGATGATGGCGATCAACCTCGGCACACGGGGAGTCGAGGAGGCCCTGGCGCTCCTGGAGTACTGCAACGCCCCCGCGGGGACCGCCTGGGCGGACGCACGCAAGGCCAACGCCGCCGCGGACCCGTACAAGGTCACGATGTGGTGTCTCGGCAACGAGATGGACGGCCCGTGGCAGACGGGCCACAAGACGGCGCTCGAGTACGGCCGGCTGGCCGCCGAGACCGCCCGCGTGATGCGGCAGCTGGACCCGGGCCTCGAGCTCGTGGTGTGCGGGTCGTCGAGCCGGAGCATGCCGACCTTCGGCGCGTGGGAGCACACCGTGCTCACCGAGGCCTACGACCAGGTCGACCTGGTGTCGGCCCACGCCTACTACTACGAGGAGGACGGCGACCTCACGTCGTTCCTCGCGTCGTCGGTCGACATGGACCGGTTCGTCGACGACGTCGCCGCCACGGCGGACGCCGTGCGCGCGGCCGGCAAGCACTCCAAGCGCATCCACATCTCGTTCGACGAGTGGAACGTCTGGTACCAGAGGCGGGCCGAGTCCCGGCTGCCGTCGGGCGACGACTGGCCCGTGGCGCCCGTCCTGCTCGAGGACCGGTACAACGTGGCCGACGCCGTCGTCGTCGGCAACCTGCTCATCTCGCTGCTGCGGCACACCGACCGGGTGCACGCGGCGTCGCTCGCGCAGCTCGTCAACGTGATCGCGCCGATCATGACCGAGCCGGGCGGGCGGGCCTGGCGGCAGACGACGTTCCACCCGTTCGCGCTCACCGCGCGGCACGCCGCGGGCGAGGTGCTCAGGCTCGCGGTCCATGCTCCCCAGCAGGAGACCGAACGGTTCGGCGAGGTGCCGGTGCTCGACGCCGTCGCCACGCACGACCCGGAGACCGGCGACGTCGTGCTGTTCGCCGTCAACCGGTCCCTGACCGAGCCCGTGGCGCTCGACGTCGACCTGCGCGGGTTTCCCGGCCTCCGGGTGGTCGAAGCCGTCACGCTCGCGAACCCGGACCACACGTGGTCCGCGACGGCCGACGACGCCACGTCGGTGCTGCCGCGGCCCAACACGACCGCCGCGGTCGCGGACGGCCGGGCGGCGGCGCAGCTGCCCCCGGTGTCGTGGTCGATGCTCCGCCTCGCGAGGGTGTGAGTGCACTCACGCGGTTGAATGAGGTGCATGGACGCCGAGAGGGGTGCAACGCGGAGGGGGCGGCGGCCCGCCGGGCAGGAGACGCGTGGCCAGATCCTGGCCGCCGCGCGCGACGAGTTCCTCGAGCAGGGGTACGACGGCGCGTCGGTGCGGTCGGTCGCACGCCGTGCCGGCGTCGACCCCGGCACGGTGCGGCACTGGTTCGGGGACAAGGCGCACCTGTTCGCGGCGACGATCGGGCTGTCCGACGTCGACCCCGCTGCGGTCGTGCGCGCCGCCGTCGAGGGGCCGCTCGAGGGCATCGGCGCGCGGGTCGTGCGGCACGTGCTGGACGCCTGGGACGCCGACGACGCCGGGGCCGGCATCCGCATCGCGCTCCCGGTCGCGCTCGCCGACCCGGACCGGCGCGCCCTGCTGCCGCAGTTCCTCGGCGCCGAGGTGCTGGGTCCGATCGCCGCACGGCTCGACCCGGCCACGGCGCGGCTGCGGGCCACCCTCGCGGCGACGCAGATCGTGGGGGTGCTGCTCGCGCGCTACGTCGTCGGGCTCGAGCCGCTCGCGTCGCTGCCGTCGTCGGAGGTCGCGGCCCTCGTGGGGCCTACGCTCGAGCGTTATCTCGTGGGTGACCTCGGGGGCGCGCCGGCCGGGAGCCCGGAAGATCCGCGCGGCGAGCCTGTTGCGGTGGCGGCCTCGCAGGAGCAGAATTCCTCACATGGTGAATAACTTGGCGGACATCGACGCGTCGGCCGTCCGCGTCCGCGGGCTGAGCGTGGTGCGCGGCGGTGTGACGGTCCTCGAGGGCCTCGACCTCGACGTCCCCACCGGTCAGGTCGTGGGTCTGCTCGGCCCGTCCGGCTCCGGCAAGACGACGCTGATGCGCGCCGTCGTCGGCGTGCAGGCGAACGTCACGGGCGAGCTCCAGGTGCTGGGGCTCCCAGCGGGCTCGCCGTCGCTCCGGCGCCGCGTGGGGTACGTGACGCAGGCGGCGTCCGTGTACCCCGACCTCACCGTGACGGAGAACCTCGCGCACTTCGCGGCTCTCGCCGGCCTGCGTGGTGCCACCGCGCGCAGCGCGGTCGCGGAGGCCGTCACCGCCGTCGACCTCGGCGGGCACGAGCGGCAGCAGGTCGTCTCGCTCTCCGGCGGCGAACGCTCGCGCGTCTCGCTCGCCGCGGCGCTGGTGGGCGACCCCGAGCTGATGGTTCTCGACGAGCCGACGGTCGGGCTCGACCCCGTGCTGCGGCGCGACCTGTGGACCATGTTCCACAAGCTCGCCGCCCAGGGCCGCACGCTGCTCGTCTCGAGCCACGTCATGGACGAGGCCACGCGCTGCGACCGCCTGCTGCTGCTGCGCGCGGGGACGCTCGTCGCCGACACCACGCCCGACGCGCTCCTCACCGAGACCGGCGCGCCCGACGCCGAGCGAGCCTTCCTCGCCCTGATCGACCGCGCGAACGCCGCCGGAGGTGCCCGATGAGCCTGACCCTGGCGACGGCGGACCGGGTGCTCGCCCAGCTGCGCCACGACCACCGCACGGTGGCGCTGATCCTCGTGCTGCCGTGCCTCATCGTGGGCCTCGTGGCGTGGATGTTCAACGGCACGCCGGTGCTCGACCAGTTCGGGCCCGTGCTCGTCGGGTTCTTCCCGCTGTTCGTGATGTTCCTGGTCACGAGCGTGACGACCCAGCGCGAGCGGTCGTCAGGCACTCTCGAGCGGCTCATGACCACGCCGATGCGCAAGGGCGACCTCGTGGCCGGCTATGCCATGGCGTTCGGCGGGCTCGCCGTCGTGCAGGCGTTCGTCGTCGTGGGCTTCGCGCTGCTCGTGGGCATGGACGTCGCGGGATCGCTCGGGCTGGTGGTCGTCGTGGCGCTGCTCGACGCCGTCCTCGGCTGCACGCTGGGCCTGGCGGCGTCGGCCGTGGCCCGCACGGAGTTCCAGGCCGTCCAGATGATGCCGCTGGTGATCATCCCGCAGCTCATCACGTGCGGCGTGCTCATGCCGCGCGACGAGATGCCCCAGGTGCTGGAGTGGATCAGCCGCGTGCTGCCGCTGACCTACGCGGTCGAGGCGCTGCAGCAGCTGGCGGCCGGGGCCACGTGGACGGACGTGCGCGGGGCCGTCGGCGTGATCGTGCTGTGGATCGTCGGCGCGGCCCTGCTCGGCGTGCTGACGCTGCGGCGTCGGACCGAGTGACGGCGGGCCGCCGACTGTAACCCGATCGTGACGTGCACCACTTTCGGGGTCGCCATGTGAGCGTTAACATCGCGACATCGCGTCAGCGACCGTTCCGTCGGGCCACATCGAAGTGGCTGGTCTCGAGGAGGAGATATGGCACGCACGCACCACCGCCGTACCGTTCTGACAGCACTCTCGGCCACGGCGCTGCTTGCGCTCGCCGCGTGCGCCTCCGGAAGCTCCGGGAACCCGGGCGGCTCCGGGAGCAGCGGCGGAGGAGGCGACGGGGTCATCACCCTCGGGTTCGCCCAGGTGGGGGCCGAGTCCGGCTGGCGCACCGCCAACACGCAGTCCATCAAGGACACGATCACCAAGGAGAACGGGTTCGACCTGAAGTTCTCCGACGCGCAGCAGAAGCAGGAGAACCAGATCCAGGCGATCCGCTCCTACATCGCGCAGGGCGTCGACGTCATCGCGTTCTCGCCCGTCGTCGAGTCCGGCTGGGACGCCGTGCTGCAGGAGGCCAAGCAGGCGCACATCCCGGTGATCCTCACCGACCGCGCCGTCGACGTCACCGACGACTCGCTCTACGCCTCCTTCATCGGCTCCGACTTCGTCGAGGAGGGCAAGCGCGTCGGCGAGTGGGTCTCCGAGAACCTCGGCACCAAGCCGATCAACGTCGTCCAGCTCGAGGGCACCACGGGCTCCGCGCCCGCGATCGACCGCAAGAAGGGCTTCGAGGAGGCGATCGCCGGCAACAGCAACATCAAGGTGATCGACTCCCAGACCGGCAACTTCACGCGCGCGGAGGGCAAGACGGTCATGGAGGGCTTCCTCCAGGCGCACGACAACATCGACGTGGTGTTCGCGCACAACGACGACATGGGCCTCGGCGCCATCGAGGCCATCGAGGCCGCGGGCCTGACGCCGGGCAAGGACATCAAGATCGTCTCGATCGACGGCGTCAAGGACGGCATGCAGGCTCTCGCGGACGGCAAGATCAGCTACATCGTCGAGTGCAACCCGCTGCTCGGCCCGGACCTGGCGGACATGGCCAAGAAGGTCGTGGCCGGCGAGGCGGTCGACAAGCGCATCGTCACCCACGACGACGCGTTCGACCAGGAGGCCGCCAAGGCCGCGCTCCCGGACCGCAAGTACTGACAATGGCTGAGGCCACCGCCGTCGTCGAGATGCGTGGCATCACCGTGGAGTTCCCCGGGGTGCGCGCTCTCGACGGCGTCGACCTCACCCTGCGTCGCGGGGAGGTGCACGCCCTGCTGGGCGAGAACGGGGCCGGCAAGTCGACCCTGATCAAGACCCTCACGGGCGTGCACCAGCCGACAGCGGGGTTCGTCACCGTCGACGGCGAGCCGGTGGCGTTCGGCGGGCCGGGCGACGCCCAGTCCGCCGGCGTCAGCACGGTGTTCCAGGAGGTCAACCTCTGCGAGAACCTGTCCGTGGCCGAGAACGTGATGCTCGGCCACGAGCTCCGGCGCGCCCGCTCCGTCGACTGGCGGGCCACCCGCCGCCGGGCCCAGGAGCTGCTGGCGCGTCTGGACGTGCACATCGACCCCACGTCGTCGCTCGGCGCGCACTCGCTCGCCGTCCAGCAGCTGGTGGCCATCTGCCGCTCGCTCGTGGTCGAGCCGCGGGTGCTCGTGCTCGACGAGCCGACCTCCAGCCTCGACTCCGAGGAGGTCGAGCGGCTGTTCGGCGTCGTGCGCCGGCTACGCGACGACGGCGTGGCGATCCTGTTCGTCTCGCACTTCCTCGAGCAGGTCTACGCAATCAGCGACCGCATGACGGTGCTGCGCAACGGCCGGCTCGTGGGGGAGTTCCGCACGGTCGAGCTGCCGCGCCGCGAGCTCGTGCACCACATGATCGGGAGGTCGATCGAGGTGCTCGAGCAGATCGAGGAAGCGCCGCGGCCCGACGTCGGCACGTCGGCCGCCGAGCAACCGGTGGTCGAGGCCGTGGCCCTCGGGCGCAAGGGTGCCATCCAGCCCTTCGACCTCGAGGTGCACGCTGGCGAGGTCGTAGGCCTCGCGGGGCTGCTGGGCTCGGGCCGCACCGAGCTCGCGCGGCTGCTGACGGGAGCCGACCGGCCGGACACCGGACGGCTGCGCGTCGACGGCCGGAACGTGCGGTTCGGGACGCCGCGCGCGGCCCTGCGGCGCAAGATCGCGTACTCCTCGGAGGACCGCAAGGCCGAGGGGCTCGTCGGCGACCTCACGGTGCGGGAGAACATCGTGCTCGCGCTCCAGGCCGACCGCGGGTGGGCCCGCCGCCTGCCGGGCCGGCTGGTCGACGAGATCGTCGAGCGGTACGTCGCCACGCTGGGGATCCGCCCCGCCAACCCCGACGCGCTGGTGCGCAACCTGTCGGGCGGCAACCAGCAGAAGGTGCTGCTCGCGCGCTGGCTGGCCACCGCCCCGCGGGTGCTCGTCCTCGACGAGCCCACGCGCGGCATCGACGTCGGCGCCAAGGCGGAGATCCAGCGCCTCGTCGCGGACCTTGCCGCGCACGGCATGGCGGTCGTGTTCATCTCGGCCGAGCTCGAGGAGGTCCTGCGCCTGTCCCACCGCGTCGCCGTGCTGCGGGACCGGGCGAAGGTCGGCGAGCTCGTCAACTCCGACGACGTCGGCATCGACGACGTCGTCGACCTCATCGCGAGCGGGGAGGTCTCGTGAAGGACGTCGTGCGGCACCGCCTGTTCTGGCCCGTGATGGCCCTCGTCGCGCTCCTCGTGGCCAACACCGTGCGCAAACCGAGCTTCCTCGAGGTCAAGGTGCTCGACGGGCACCTGTTCGGAGCGCTGATCAACCTGCTCCGGCAGGGCTCGCCGCTGCTTCTCGTCGCGCTCGGGATGACGCTCGTCATCGCCACGCGCGGCATCGACCTGTCCGTCGGCGCCGTCGTGGCGATCGCCGGGGCCATCGGGCTGACGTTCGTGGCCGGGGCGCCCGACCCGACGGCGGGCGCCACCGTCGCGATCGCCTGCCTGCTCGCGCTGGCGACCTGCGCGGTGCTCGGGGTCTGGAACGGGTTCCTCGTCGCCGTGCTGCGCATCCAGCCGATCATCGCCACCCTCGTGCTGATGACCGCCGGGCGCGGCATCGCCATGCTCATCACCGGCGGGCAGATCACCACCGTCACCAGCCCACCGTTCAAGGCGATCGGCACCGGGTTCTGGGTGGGCCTGCCGATCGCGGTGATCCTCGCCGGCCTCGTGTTCGGGGGCGTCGCGCTCCTGACGCGGCGCACGGCTCTCGGCATGCTCATCGAGTCCGTGGGCGTCAACCCGCCCGCCGCGCGGCTGGCCGGCGTCAGCGCGCGGGGGCTGACGTGGGCGGTCTACGTGGTCAGCGCGGTGTTCTCCGGCCTCGCGGGGCTGATGATCGCCGCGAACACCATGGCGGCCGACGCGAACAACGCCGGCCTGTTCATCGAGCTCGACGCGATCCTCGCCGTCGTCATCGGCGGCACGTCGCTCGCGGGCGGCAAGTTCTCCCTGTCGGGGACGCTCGTGGGCGTCCTCGTCATCCAGACCCTGAGCGTCACCGTAACCATGCTCGGCATCTCGCCGTCGGTGACGCCCCTGTTCAAGGCCGTGGTGGTGATCGCGGTGTGCCTGGCCCAGTCGCCGGCCGTCCGCCGTCGCATCGCGGCCCGACGACGGCGCGTGGCCCCCACGGCCGCGGCAGCCGCGGAGGTGGCCTGATGACCAAGGTCGAGTCGCCCGAGGAGCCGCCGCGCGTGGCGGTTCTCGTGGGCGCTGTCAAGCGGGTGCGGCTCGACCGCCGCTACCTGCCCGTCGTCGGCACGCTCGCCGTGCTGCTGCTCATGCTCGTCGTCGGCGGCGCACGCTACGAGGCGTTCGCCTCACCGCGGGTGCTGTCGAACCTCCTCATCAACAACGCCCACCTCGTGGCGCTGGCCGTCGGGATGACGTTCGTGATCCTCACCGGGGGCATCGACCTGTCCGTCGGTGCGGTGGTGGCGCTGTCCGGGATCGTCGCCGCGGTCGCGTTCCGGGCCGGCCTGCCGGCGCCGGTGGTGATCCCCGCGGTCGTTCTCGTGGGCACGACAATCGGCCTGGTGGTGGGGCTGATGGTGCACGTCTTCGAGGTGCAGCCGTTCGTCGCGTCGCTCGCTGCCATGTTCCTGGCACGCGGTCTGTGCTACGTGATCGCGCCCGAGTCGGTGCCGATCCGCGACGAGTCCTTCGTCGCGTTCACCAACTTCAGCCTCCAGTCCGTGAACGGCTGGCGGATCACTGGCGCCGGGCTCATCGCGCTCGCGACCCTCGCGGTCGCTTTCTGGGTGCTGCACTACACCCGGTTCGGGCGCACGGTCTACGCGATCGGCGGCAGCGAGCAGTCGGCCCTGCTCATGGGTCTCCCGGTGGCGCGGACGAAGGTGCTCGTCTACGTCGTCTCGGGCACGTGCGCGGGCATCGGCGGCCTGCTGTTCGCGATGTTCTCCCGGTCCGGCTACTCGCTGACGGGCGTCGGCATGGAGCTCGACGCGATCGCCGCCGTCGTCATCGGAGGCACGCTGCTGACCGGCGGGACCGGGTTCGTGATCGGCTCGCTGCTCGGCGTGCTCGTGCTGGGGCTGATCCAGACGGCCATCACGTTCGAGGGCACGCTGAGCTCGTGGTGGACGCGCATCGTCATCGGCGCTCTCATGCTCGTGTTCGTGGTGCTGCAACGGGCGCTGGCCGGCCGCCGGCCGACGTAGCCCGTCCCTGACGACGCCGAAAGGAGCTGGCCGCGCGCGCCGGCGGTCAGGGGCGCGCCGCGAAGCGCTCCAGGAGGTCGGCGTGGCCGCCGCAGACGATCAGGTCGGTCGCGTGGACGAGCGTCTCCGGGCTGGCGTACAGGAACTCGTGGCCCGGCGACTTCACGCCGATGACCGTGACGCCGTGGCGCCGGCGGATGTCCGACTGCGCGAGCGTGAAGCCCTGCATCTCCTTGGGCGGGCGCATCTTGACGATCGTGAAGTCGTCCTCGACCTCGATGTAGTCGAGCAGCTTGCCGCTCACGAGGTGCGCGACGCGCGCCCCGGCGTCGGACTCGGGGTAGACGACGTGGTGCGCGCCGATGCGCTGCAGGATGCGCCCGTGCTCGGACGAGACGGCCTTGGCCCAGATCTGCGGCGTGCCGAGGTCCACGAGGTTGGCGGTGACCAGCACCGACGCCTCGAGCGAGCTGCCGATACCCACGACGGCGACGGCGAAGTCCTTCGCGCCGAGCTGCTCGAGCGCCTCGGGGTTGGTCGCGTCCGCCTGCACCAGCGGCAGCCGGCCGGACCACTGCGCGATCCGCGTCTCGTCGCGCTCGACGGCGAGCACGTCCTGGCCCAGCCGGTCGATCGTCTCCGCGATCGCCGAGCCGAACCGGCCCAGGCCGAGCACCAGCACGCCCGCGTCCCGCTCGGGCGCCTTCTTCTCCTTCGCCGGCCTTCGCATGTCCGCCATGGCCACCCCCTCAACCGATGATCGGGCGTTCCTCCGGGAACCTTACGATGCGCCGCCGGTCGCGGAGCGCGAGCGCCGCCGCGAACGTCATGGATCCGGTGCGGCCCACGAACATGAGCACGCACAGCACGTACTTGCCGGCGTCGGGCAGGCCGGGCGTCAGGCCCGTGGACAGCCCGCACGTAGCGAACGCGGAGATCACCTCGAAGAGCACGACGTCGAGCGGCTTGCCGGTGATCTCGAGGAGCAGCATCGAGCCGACCAGCACCGTCGTCGCGCCCAGGAAGACCACGGCGATCGCGACGCGCAGCGTGTCGCGGGGGATGCGCCGGCCGTACGCCTCGATGTCCTTGTCGCCGCGCGCCTCGGCGAGGATCGCGAGCAGCATCACGGCCAACGTCGTCACCTTGATGCCGCCACCGGTCGATGCCGAGCCGCCGCCCACGAACATCAGCGCGTCGGTGACGAGCCACGTGCCCTGGTGCATCGCGCCGACGTCGACCGTGCTGAACCCGGCGGAGCGGGGCATGACGCCCGCGAACAAGGACGCCAGCAGCTTGTCGCCCGTGGGCAGCGGGCCGAAAGTGGCCGGGTTGTCCCACTCGAGCGCCGCCATGAGCAGCCAGCCGAGCACCACCAGCGCCCCGCTCGTCGCGATCGTCAGCTTGGTGTGCAGCGACCAGCGCGTCCACGCGCGGTGCCGCTTGCGGCGCGTGGCGAGGATGTTGAGGATCACCGGGAAGCCGAGGGCGCCGACGAACACGCCGAGGATGATCGGCAGGTCCAGGAGCCAGTCGCCGACGTACGGCGCGAGACCCTCTTGGGTCGGGACGAAGCCGGAGTTGTTGAAGGCGGAGATGCCGAAGAACAGCGCGTGCCACGCCGCCTCGCCCAGCGGCTGGCCGAGGGCCAGGAACCGGGGGAAGAGCAGCGTCGCGACGACCAGCTCGAGCGATGTCGACGTCACGATGACGACCCGCACCAGCGAGCCGACCTCGCCGAGGCGCTCGGTGCGCGTCTCCGACGCCGTGAGCAGGCGCGCCGTGAGGCCGATCCGGCGGGAGACGGCAAGGCCGAGGATCGAGGCGAGCGTCATCACCCCGAAGCCGCCGACCTTGATGGCGACCAGGATCACGACCAGGCCCCACGCGGACCAGTACGTCCCGGTCGGGACGACGGTCAGGCCCGTGACGCACACCGCCGAGATCGCGGTGAACAAGGCGTCGACGAAGGGCACCGACCGGCCGGTCGCCGTCGCCCATGGGGCCAGGAGCAGCAAAGTGAACAGGCCGCAGACGCCGAGGAACACCGTCACGGCCAGCCGGGCGGGGGACTGCCGCGCGGTACGGTCCACGAACTCACGGAACCCGAGCAGGCCGCCCTGCGCGCGCGCCATCCGTGACCTCCTTGTCCCGTGCCGCCTGGACGCCGGACCAACTCTGCCACGTGGTCCGTTACCGTGACGGAATGTCCTTGGTCCGTCTTGTCTGGAGCCCCGAGCTCCTGCACTACGACTTCGGCCGCGGCCACCCGATGTCGCCCGCGCGCCTCGACCTCACGATGCGCCTCGTCGAGGACCTGGGACTGCTCGCCTCGCCGGACCTCGAGGTGGTCACCGTGCCGCCGGCGCCCGACGCGCTGGTCGAGACGGTCCACGACCGGGCCTATGTCGCGGCCGTGCGCCGCGCCGGAACCGACGGCGTCCCCGACCCGGAGCGCGGGCTCGGCACCGAGGACGACCCGGTGTTCCCCGGGATGCACGAGGCCGCTGCCCGCCTGGTCGCCGGGTCGGTCGACGTCGCGCAGGCGGTGTGGGACGGCACGGCCCTGCACGGGCTCAACATCGCGGGCGGCATGCACCATGCGCACCGTGACGCCGCGTCGGGCTTCTGCATCTACAACGACGCGGCCGCGGCGATCCGCCGCCTGCTCGACGCCGGGGCCCGGCGCGTCGCCTACGTCGACCTCGACGCGCACCACGGCGACGGAGTCGAGAACCTGTTCTGGGACGACGCTCGCGTCCTCACGGTGTCGGTGCACCAGGACGGGAACACGCTCTTCCCCGGCACCGGCAGCCCCGCCGATGTCGGCGGCCGGGGCGCCGAGGGCACCGCCGTCAACATCGCGCTGCCGCCGCGCACCGCCTCCGCCGGCTGGCTGCGGGCTGTCGACGCCGTCGTGCCGGCCGTCCTGCGCGAGTTCCGGCCCGACGTGATCGTGTCGCAGCACGGGGCCGACGCCCACGCGCGCGACCCGCTGAGCGACCTCCGCGTGGGAGTCGACGCGCAGCGGCACGCAGCCCGTCTGGTGCACGAGCTCGCGCACGAGCTGTGCGAGGGCCGCTGGGTCGCGCTCGGCGGCGGCGGGTACGCCGTCGTCGACGTCGTGCCGCTCGTGTGGACGTCGCTCGTCGCGGAGGCGCTGCACCGGCCGCTCGACCTCTCGCAGCCGCTGCCGCAGGGCTGGCGCGAACACGTGGCGGCGGTCTCGGGGCTCGACGCCGCGACGGTCCTCGGCGTCGAGGCGGTCAAGTGGCAGCCGTGGACCGCGGGCTACGACCCGGCCGACGACGTCGACCGTGCGGTGCTCGCCACGCGCAAGCACGTGTTCCCCCTCTGGGGCCTGGACCCGTACCAGGACTGACCGTGCCCGCCGGAAGCGGACGAAGGCCGGGGGCGTTCGCGATGTGTGATGGCGCGTGAGCGCCTCCGTTTTCCGGCCACTGCCACCGATCGGGTAGGCTGGCGGACGGACTTTTCTGAGTTGGTCGGCGGTCGCCCCTCGCGGGGCCCCGGTGGACCGACGACGTTCCGCCGACCGACCCGCACCGTGGAGGACCTCATGGGCTCCGTCATCAAGAAGCGCCGCAAGCGCATGGCGAAGAAGAAGCACCGCAAGCTGCTTCGCAAGACGCGTCACCAGCGTCGCAACAAGAAGTGACGTCCGGAGCCCGGCCCTCAGGGGCCGGGCTTCGTGCTTTCCCCGCGCAGTCCCGGCGCAGTCCCGGCCGCGCCCGCTGCGGGTCAGCGCAGGTCGAGGCGCTTGCGCACCTGCCGGCGCACGGCCCGCACCACCAGCCCGGCGACCCACGCGGCGCCGGCCCACGACGCCGTCTTGACGCTGCGTCCCGCCACGCGCTGGCGGCGGCCACGGAACTCGCGGATCGGCCAGCCGATGTCGCGCGCGTGGCGCCGCAGCCGCCCGTCCGGGTTGATCGGGCACGGGTGGCCGACGGCGTTCATCATCGGCAGGTCGTTGAGCGAGTCGCCGTAGGCGTACGACTCGTCGAGGTCGAGCCCCTCGCGCTCGGCGAGCTCCCGGACGGCGTCGGCCTTGACCGCGCCGTGCATGAGGTCGCCCAGCAGGCGCCCGGTGTAGAAGCCGTCCTTGTGCTCCGCGACCGTGCCGAGGCAGCCCGTGGCGCCGAGGCGTCGCGCGATGAGCCGGCCGATCTCGACGGGCGTCGCCGTGACGAGCCACACCTCGTCTCCCGCGGCGATGTGCTCGTCGAGCAGCTTCTTCGTGCCGGGAAAGATGCGCAGCTCGAGGACGGTGTCGTAGACCTCCTCGCCCACGGCCGTGACCTCGGCCACCGAGCGCCCCGCGATGAGCGACAGCGCGCGCTCGCGCACCTGGTCGATCTGCTCCTTGGACTCCCCGAACAACAGGTACCGGGCCTGGATGAACCCGAACCGCACCAGGTCTCCCGTGCCGAAGAACTTGCGCTGGTACAGCGCGCGAGCCAGGTGGTACGCGCTCGCACCGCGGATCACGGTGTTGTCGACGTCGAAGAACGCGGCGGCCCGGCGGTGCGGTGAGGCAGCCTGCGCGTCGGACATGCCGCCCACCTTATCCGCGCGCGTAGTCTGTGGTCGTGGACATGCCGCCGGTGGAGCCGCAGGAGAAGACTCCGCGCGTGGTCCTGTTCAGCAGGGTGGGCTGCCACCTGTGCGACGACGCACGGGAGGTCGTGGCCCGGGTCTGCCAGGCGGTCGGTGAGACGTGGCGTGAGGTCGACATCGACGTCGGCCCCGACTCCGCTACTCTCCAGAACCGGTACGGCGACTACGTGCCCGTCGTCGAGGTCGACGGCGTGCAGCAAGGCTTCTGGCAGGTCGACGGTGACAGGCTGGCGCGACGCCTGGTGGCGGGCCGCCGCTGATGGCGGACAGGAGGATGCGGTGATCGAGACCGGCGAGCTGGCGGTCCCTGCGGCGACGGTGGCGCGGCTTCCCTACTACTTGCGCGCGTTGCGCGACCTGCAGGCGGCGGGGGTGCGGGTGACGTCGTCGACCGAGCTCGCCGACGTCTCAGGGGTGGGGTCCGCGCAGCTGCGCAAGGACCTGTCGTACCTCGGCTCCTTCGGCACGCGCGGCGTGGGGTACGACGTCGCGTCGCTGTCCGCGGTGATCGCCGGGGCGCTGGGGCTGGGGTCCACGCACCGGCTCGCCATCATCGGCCTCGGCAACCTGGGGCAGGCGCTCGCCAACTACTCCGGCTACACCAAGCGGGGCTTCGAGGTGGTGGCGCTGCTGGACGTCGCATCCGCCGTCGTGGGGACGCGGCCGTCCAGGGGTCTGGTCGTGGAGCACCTCGACGACCTCGAGAAGGTGCTCGAGCGTGAGGCCGTGACGATGGTGGTGCTCGCCACGCCGGGGCCGGCCGCGCAGGCCATCGCCGAGCGGGTCGTCGCGGCGGGCGTGCGGGAGATCCTGTCGTTCGCGCCGGTGGCGCTCCAGCTGCCCGACGACGCGGTGGTCCGCAGCGTCGACGTCGCGGGCGAGCTGCAGATCCTGGCGTTCCACGCGGCGGCCCGGGCCGCGACGCGCTGAAGCTCCGCCGTCCGTCGCGGGCTGACGCCCTCGTCCGGACCGAAGCTCTCCTCCCTTTGAGCGTCGTACCTGGTGGCGTTCTCGCGCCGAGAACGCCACCAAGTACGACGTCGAAAGGAGGGGTTGGCTCAGGCCTGCTTGACCGCGGAGACGTCCAGCGCGATCTTGACCTTGTCGCCCACCAGGAAGCCACCCGTCTCGAGGGCCGCGTTCCAGGTCAGGCCGAAGTTGGCGCGAGAGATCTCGACGGTCGACTCGAAGCCGGCGCGCGCGTAGCCGAACGGATCGGTGCCGGTGCCGACGAACTCGGTCTCGAGCTCGACCTGCTGGGTGACGTCGTTGATGGTCAGGTCGCCCGCGACGACGAGGTGGCGGCCGTGGGCCTTGACGGCGTTCGACGTGAACGTCCACGTGGGGCGCTCCTCGGCGTGCCAGAAGTCGGCGCTCTTGAGGTGACCGTCGCGGTTCGCGTCGCCGGTGCTGACGGACGCGGCGTCGAGGACGGCGGTGACGGAGGACGACTCGAGGTCGTCGCCCACGGTGACGGTGCCGGAGGTGATGGCGATCGTGCCGCGCACCTTGGCCATGCCCGCGTGGCGGACGGAGAACGACGCGGTGGAGTGCGAGGCGTCGATGGTGTACGTGCCGGCGGTGAGGCCGGAGGGCAGCGGCGTGGCCATGGGTTTGCTCCTCGTGGTGGTCGAGCTGTTGTCGCGTAGATAGTTGAAATCGCAACTATCAGCGTTTACGACCTTGTCAACCACGGGCTCGCGTAGCGTATTCCCATGGCAGAGCCGCGGTGGTTGACGGACGATCAGCAGCGTGCTTGGCGGGCCTACGTCGAGGGCACAGCGCGGTTCGTGGACGCGCTCGACCGGGCGCACGACGCCGGCATCCCGCTCAGCCTCGGCGAGTACCACCTCATGGTCCGGCTCTCCGAGCAGCCTGACCGCACCCTGCGCATGTCCACGCTGGCGGACGGGCTCGCGCTCTCCCGCAGCCGCCTCACGCACACCGTCGACCGCATGGAGAAGCGCGGGCTCGTGGTGCGGGAGGACGTGCCCGGCGACAGGCGGGGCGTCAACTGCGTCATGACCGACGCCGGGTGGGCCCTGCTCGTCGAGGCCGCCCCACTGCACGTGGCCGCGGTGCGGCGGCTCATGGTCGACGTGCTGGACGCCGAGGAGCTCTCCGTGCTGGGCCGCGCCATGGCCAAGGTGGCCCAGGAGGCCAAGAGCGCGATGGCGTGACGGTGGTCTCAGAGCGCCGGGAGCCCACGGAGCGCCCAGTCCCGCATGGGACACTGGCGCCATGGTGACCACGACCGTCCACCTTCTGCGCCACGGAGAGGTGCACAACCCCGGGCGCGTGCTATATGGCCGGCTCGATGGTTACCACCTGTCCGAGCGCGGTCACGAGATGGCCCGCGTCGTCGCGAAGACGCTCGCCGACCAGGGCCGCGACGTCTCCGGCGTGATCGCCTCACCGCTGCAGCGCGCGCAGGAGACGGCGGCGCCCGTCTCCGCCGCTTTCGGCCTGGCGACCGGCACCGACGCGCGACTCGTCGAGGCCGGCAACCGGTTCGAGGGCACCACGATCGGCTCCCGGCCGTGGCAGCTGCTCAACCCGCGCTGGTGGGCGCTGCTGCGCAACCCGATGCGCCCGTCGTGGGGCGAGCCCTACCGCCAGCAGGCCGACCGGATTCAGGCCGCCGTCGAGGCCGCGCGCGCGGCGCACGCCGGCCACGAGGTGGTGCTCGTCAGCCACCAGCTGCCCATCTGGGTCGCTCGCCTCGCCTACGAGGGCAAGCACCTCTGGCACGACCCGCGGCACCGACAGTGCACGCTGGCGTCGCTGACCAGCCTCCACTTCGAGGACGACGAGCTCGCCGGCATCGAGTACTCCGAGCCGGCCGGGCACCTGGCGAAGTCGCTGAGCAAGGGTGCGTGGTCCGTCAAGTGAAGCTCCGGATCGCTGCGACGGCCGCCATGGCGTCGGCCGCACTTCTGATGTCTCTCGCCGCCTGCACCCAGGCCTCCGGCGCGGGCGACGTCGTCGACCAGGGGTTCGTCTCCGGCGACGGCTCGGTGCGCCAGTGGAAGCCCGCCGAGCGCGAGGACCCCGTGACCATCGCGGGCAAGGACTTCGGCGGCAAGGCCGTGACGACGGCCGACTGGGCCGGCGACGTCGTCGTCGTCAACACCTGGTACGCCGGCTGTGCGCCGTGCCGCGCGGAGGCGCCGGGCCTCGTCAAGCTCGCGACCGAGCGCGAGGCCGACGGCGTGCGCGTGCTCGGCATCAACACCCAGGACGACGCCGGGGCCGCGCAGGCGTTCGAGCGGACGTTCGGCGTGCCCTACCCGACCATCGCGGACTCGAGCGGGGTCGTCATCGCCAAGCTGTCGGGCGTCGTCGCGCTCCAGGCCGTGCCCACCACGGTGGTGCTCGACCAGGACCACCGCCTCGCGGCCCGGATCGTCGGCAAGGCCGACCCGTCCACGCTCAAGGCCCTCATCGACGACGTGCTGGCGGGCAAGTGATGGGTCAGACCTTCGCCACCACCGCGTTCTCCGGGTCGATGCTGCTCGCCGTCCCGGTCGCGATCCTCGCCGGGCTCGTGTCGTTCGCCTCGCCCTGCGTGCTGCCGCTCGTGCCCGGGTACGTGGGGTACGTCAGCGGCATGGCCGCCGCGGGTGCGGGGCCGGCGAGCAGCGCGCGCACGACGCCGGGGCGCCGCCGCGTGCTGGTCGGCGTCGGACTGTTCGTGGCGGGGTTCACCGTCGTGTTCGTGGCGCTGATGGCTGCCGCGGGCGCCGTCGGCGCCCACCTCGTGCGGTGGGAGGACACCCTCCAGCGCGTGCTGGGCGTCGTCGTGATCCTCATGGGCCTCGCGTTCCTCGGAGGCATCCCGTTCCTGCAGCGCGAGCGGCGGCTGCACCTGAGCCCGCGCGCGGGGCTGTGGGGTGCGCCGCTGCTGGGTGTCGTGTTCGGGCTGGGCTGGACGCCCTGCATCGGGCCGACCCTCGCGGCCGTGCAGGCGCTCGCGCTCGACCAGGCGTCGGCCGCGCGCGGGGTGGCGCTCGGCGTCGCGTACTGCGTGGGGCTGGGCGTGCCGTTCCTGCTGGTCGCGCTGGGGCTGCAGTCCTCGCAGCGGATGCTCGGGTTCCTGCGCCGGCACCGCCTGGCGATGCTGCGGCTCGGCGGCGGTCTGCTGGTGCTCATCGGTCTTGCGCTCGTGACGGGCGCGTGGGGCGAGATCACGCGCGCGCTGCAGGGCTGGGTCGGGAGCTGGGAGACGGTGGTCTGATGGCTGAGCGCACCCAGTACCGGCCCGAAGGGATCGCGGACGAGTTCGTCGGCGCTCCCGGCGGTGAGGCCGCAGGCTCGACCAGCTCGACCACCGGCGGGGACGGTGCGCCGAAGCTGCCCGCGATCGGCGTCGTCGGGCTGCTGCGCTGGACCTGGCGGCAGCTCACCTCGATGCGCGTGGCCCTGATGCTGCTCATGCTGCTGGCCGTCGCTGCGGTGCCCGGCTCGGTCCTGCCGCAGCGCGGCCCCAACCCGGACAAGGTGCTGCAGTACCTGGGCGACCACCCCACCAGCGGCAAGTGGCTCGACCGGCTGGGTTTCTTCGACGTCTACACGTCGCCGTGGTTCAGCGCGATCTACCTGCTGCTGTTCGTCTCGCTGGTGGGCTGCATCCTGCCGCGAGCGATCCAGCACGCGCGCAACCTGCGCGGCCGCCCGCCGCGCACGCCCGCGCGGTTCACGCGGTTCCCCGCGCAGGCGTCCGGCATCTCGACGGCGTCGCCCGACGACGTCGTCGCCGCCGTCGCCGGCCGGCTGCGGCGCGGGCGGACGTTCCGCGTCGACGTCGGCACCGAGGACGCGAAGGGCACGCGCCCCGCGACCCGCACCGTCGCGGCCGAGCGCGGCTACCTGCGCGAGACCGGCAACCTGGTCTTCCACGTCGCGCTGCTGGGCCTGCTCGTGGCGATCGCGCTCGGGCAGCTCTTCCACTACCGCGGGCAGGCGATCGTCACCGAGAGTCGCGGGTTCGCCAACGCCGTCGTCGACTACGACACGTTCTCCAAGGGCGCGTGGTTCCGGGCCGAGGAGCTGAGCCCGTTCTCGCTCACGCTCGACGAGTTCTCCTCGACCTTCGCCTCCGACACCGTCGCGTTCGCCCAGGCCCGCGACTTCACCGCCTACGTCACGGTGACGGGCGCGGACGGCGAGTCGACGGACAAGACCACCATCAAGGTCAACCACCCGCTGACCATCGACGGCGCCAAGATCTACCTGCAGGGCAACGGGTTCGCCCCCGAGGTCACGGTCCACGACGCGAAGGGCCAGGTCGCATTCTCCGGGCGCGTGCCGTTCATCCCGCAGGACACGATGTACACGTCGCGCGGCGTCATCAAGGTGCCCGACGTCAGCAAGGGCCTCGACCAGATCGGCCTGACCGGATTCTTCCTGCCCACCGCCGTCGTCGACGACGCGGGCAGGGCGCGCTCGGTGTTCCCGCAGCCGAACAACCCGATGCTCGTGCTGCAGGTGTGGACGGGCGACCTCGGGCTCGACGGCGGCGTGCCCCAGAACGTCTACAAGCTCGACACGGCGTCGATGACCGCCGCCACGGGCGCCGACGGCAAGCGCGCCCAGGTGATCGTCCAGCCGGGCCAGACCGTCGACCTGCCCGACGGCCTCGGCAGCATCACCCTGGGCAAGGACGTGCCGCGCTACGTCGCGCTCGACCTGCGCTACGACCCGTCGCTCGCCTGGGTGCTGACCTTCGCCCTGCTCGCCCTCGCCGGGCTCGGCGTCTCGCTCTTCACGCCGCGCCGCCGCGTCTGGCTGCGCGCGTGGTCCCTGCCCGACGGCGGCGGCACGCGCGTCGAGCTCGCCGGCCTCGCGCGGGGCGACGACGCGGGGCTGCAGGGCGAGGTCGATCGGGCGCTGGCCGCCGTGCCCGGCTTGCGCGAGCCCGACGACACCGACCTCACTACCGTGGACGCCACGAACCACCAGGAGGACCACCGATGACCACCGAGCAGATCGGGAACCTGAGCGAGCTGCTCGTCTGGGCGACGCTCGTGTCGCTGACGATCGCGCTCGTCTCGTTCGCCGTCGACCTCGCCCGGCGCACCGACGCCAAGGGACGGGTCGAGGCGCGGACCGCGGAGCCCGCGCTCGCGGGCACCGTCGCGGCCGGGCGCGCGCCTGGCCGCGTCGCCGCGGCCACGGGCGGCGCGGGCGCTCCGCCGTCCGGCGACGCCGTCGAGCATCGCCGCGCCGCCGGCATCGCGATGTCGACCACCGTGCTCGGCGCCGTCCTGCTGCTCGCGGGGATCGTCACCCGCGGCATCGCCGCCGGTCGCACCCCTTGGGCCAACATGTACGAGTTCACGCTCGTCGGGTCGTTCGTGGCCCTCGCCGTGTTCCTCGCCGTCAACACCCGGCGCGACGTGCGGTTCCTCGGGGCGTTCGTGACCGGCCTCGCGGCCGTGTTCCTCACGCTGGGGCTGAACGTCTTCTACATCGCGGCCATGGGCGTGCAGCCGGCGCTGCAGTCGTACTGGCTGGTGCTGCACGTGGGCGTCGCGATCATCGCGTCGGGCGTGTTCACCGTGGCCTTCGTCACCTCGGTGCTGCAGCTGCTGCGCACCGCGCGCGAGGGCGGGGCGCCGTGGGCTGCGGGCTGGCGCTGGCTCGAGCGCGTGCCCACGGCGACGTCGCTCGAGGCCCTGAGCTTCCGGCTCAACGCCGTCGGGTTCGTGCTGTGGACGTTCACGCTCATCGGCGGCGCCATCTGGGCCGAGCACGCCTGGGGTCGCTACTGGGGCTGGGACCCCAAGGAGGTCTGGACGTTCGTCATCTGGGTCGTGTACGCGGCGTACCTGCACGCGCGCACCACGCGCGGGTGGGCGGGCTCGCGCGCGGCCTGGTTCGTGGTCGTCGGCTACGCGTGCGTGCTGTTCAACTTCACGGGCGTGAACCTGGTCTTCAACGGCCTGCACAGCTACTCGGGCCTGACGAGCTGACGCCGCGCCGCTCGCGGCGCGCGGCTGACCTCAGGACTGCTGGGGCGGCTGGTCGTCGTGGTTGGTGCGACGGCGACGCTCCTGGTCCAGGCGCCACAAGAAGTCCGGGTCGTCGTCCGGGGCCACGGGGCCCGTGTGGCGTGGGCCGCTGGTGCTGCTGCCATGGCTCGACGGCGCCGGCCCACCGGTGCGGCGGACCATGATCCACGCGAGCGCGCCCACGACGGGCACCAGCAGGATGACCACGACCCACAACCACTTCGGCAGCCCACCCGTCTCCTCCTTGCGAGCGCCGGCGACGTCGGCGATCGCGTAGACGATGAGGCCGATGATGGCCAGGGTGAGCAGGAAGCGGAGCATGTTCCCAGCGTATGCCGGTCCGGAAGGCATGCAGCGGGCGCTTACCCTGGAGCGTGCCCCTCTTCCTGTACTCGCTCTACCGCGTCGTCGTGCTCCTGGCGGCGTTCGGGCTGCTGCTCCTTCTCGGGGCGCACCCGGTGGTGGCGGCGGTCGTCGCCGTCGTCGTCGCCTCGGCCGTCGCCTACCTCTTCCTGCGCAGGCAGCGCGACGCCGCGACGGCGTGGCTGGCGTCGAAGTCCGAGGCCCGCAAGGCGCGCCGGGCGGAAGGCCCGCAGGGCCGGTTCGCCCGCCGGGTCGCCGAGGACGAGTCCGCGGAGGACGCGGGCGACGACGCCAGCTAGCGCCCGACGAGGCCAGCTAGCGCCGCGGCGGCCTGACGCCCGTCAGATGACGAGGGCCAGCGCCAGCAGGGCGCCGTAGGCCAGCTCGTACATGCCCGTCCCGGCCAGCACCGGGACCAGCAGCGTGCCGCGCGCACCCGCGAGCACGGGGAGCGACAGCAGCAGGGCCGGCCCGCAGAGCAGCACCACGAGCAGCGCCCACGGGGTCCAGAACGCGCACAGGACACCGAGCAGGATCGGCAGCCAGATCCCGGCGACGTAGGCGCGGCGCGCCTTGGACTCGCCGAGGCGGACGGCCAGGGTGCGCTTGCCGGCGAGGAAGTCGGTGGGGATGTCGCGCAGGTTGTTGACCATGAGCAGCGCGCAGGCGATCAGCCCGACGCCGACGGCCCCGAGCACCGACGGCCCGGTGAGGCGGTCGGCCTGCGTGTAGGTGGTGCCGAGCGTGGCCACGAGCCCGAAGAAGACGAACACGCCGACCTCGCCCATGCCCGCGTACCCGTACGGGCGCCTGCCGCCCGTGTAGTACCAGGCCGCGAGCACGCACGCCGCGCCGACGGCGAGCAGCCACCAGTGCCCCGTCAGCCAGGTGAGCCAGAGGCCGAGGACCGCGGCCACTCCGAACGCCGTGAATGCCGCGGCCTTGACGTGCCCCGGCCGCGCCAGGCCCGACGCCGTCAGCCGCAGCGGGCCGACGCGGTCGACGTCGGTGCCGCGCACGCCGTCCGAGTAGTCGTTGGCGTAGTTGACACCGACCTGGAGCGCGAGCGCGACGCCGAGCGCGAGCACCGCCCGGCCGAACGAGAAGGCGCCGACCTGCCCAGCGGCGGCCGAGCCGATGAGCACGGGCGCCGTGGCGGCGGGAAGGGTGCGGGGTCGGGCCCCGGCGGTCCACTCGGCGGGCGTGGCCATGGTGCTCCTCGTGCGTCGGTTCGGGTCAGCGGCCTGCGGCCTCGGCCGCCGCGGCCACAGCTCGGCGGTCGACCTTGCCGGGCCCGCGCAGCGGCAGGGCGCCGGTGACGTAGACCCGTCGCGGGGCCGACGGTGCTCCCAGCCTAGCCGCGACGGCGGCCCGCACCTGCGCGAGCGCGTCGGGCCCGACGGCGTCGAGGCCTGCCGGACCACCGGTGACGGCGACGACGGCGACGACCGCTTGCCCCCACTCGTCGTCGGGCACGCCGACGACACACGGCTCGGCGGCGGGCACGCCGAGCACGGCGGGCGCGAGCGCCGCGAGGGCGGCCTCGACGGCCGCGGGGGCCACGTTGACGCCGCCGGTCACGACGACGTCGTCGGCCCGCCCGAGCACGGACAGGACGCCGGGCTGCCCCGAGCCGGTCGAGGTGACGGCAGCGAAGGCCCCGAGATCGGACGTGCGGAACCAGCGCACCCCGTCGGCGTCGGTGCGGAACGCGCCAGCGGTGGCGAGGTCGTCGCCGAGGTACCCGAGTGCCAGCGTGGCCCCAGCGATCTCGACGACCCCCACCCCCAACCTCGACTTGTCAGGCCCAGGGGGTGCCATGGCGCCTCGTGGCGCTGACAGCGCGGTGTGGCCGAGGGCCTTGTCAGGGGCTGGGTGCGCCAGGGCGCTCCGTGGGCCTGACAGGTCGAGGGCGGGGTCCGGGGGAGCGAGGCGGAGGCGGACGCCACTGAGCGGGATGCCGTCGTAGACGCAGCCACCCGACGTCTCCGACATGCCGTAGGTGCGGACGACGCCGACGCCCTCCGCCGTCGCGCGGGCCAGCAGCGGGGGCGGGGTCGCGGCGCCGCCCAGGAGGACCGTCGCGCAGCGGGTCAGCGCCTCCAGGCCGGCGGGGGAGCCGGCGTCGGCCGCGGCGAGGACGCGGTGCAGCTGCGTGGGCACGAGCGACACGTGGACCGGGGCGCCGTCGGCGAGCGCCGGCGCCAGGAGGGCCGCGAGCGCGTCCGGGGTGAAGTGCGCGTCCGGCTCGGCCGCGACCAGGGCGTCCGGCACGCCGGCGTCGGCGGCCAGGACCGAGCGCACCACCACCTGCAGCCCGGCGACGTGCGTGGCCGGGAGGGTGAGCACCCACCGGCCGGGCCCGCCGAGCCGCTCGTGCGTCGCGGAGGCCGACGCGCGCAGCGCCGCGGCGCCCAGTGCGACCTCGCGCGCAGCCCCGGTCGAGCCCGACGTCCGCACGACGAGCGCGGTGCCGGCGGGAGGCTCGGCGTCGTGCAGCCGCGGGAGCGGCGCGACGGCGGGACCGCCGTCGAGGGCCGCGCGGACCTGGCGCGCGAGGCGGCCGACGTCGCCGGTGAGAGGAGTGTGATCCACATGGTCAGGGTAGGTGTCAGGGCGCCTGTCCCATCCTGAGGGCGGCGCACCGTAGGGTGACGGCACAGTTGAGGAGGTACGTGATGAGGCGAACCCTGGGGGCCGTCGTCGGAGTGCTGGCGGCGTCGCTCGCGCTCGCCGCGTGCGGCGCGGACCAGCCCGCGAGCGTGACCACGACGGTCTCGCCGGACGTGTCGGTGTCGAAGAGTGCGCCGCCCGAACCGGCGGCGCCGGTCGTCTGGCCGCTGACCGGGGTCCAGGTGGACAAGGTGGCGCAGCGGCCGGCCCTCGCGATCAAGATCGAGAACTCGCGCGACGCGCGCCCGCAGACCGGCCTCGAGCTCGCCGACATGGTGTGGGAGGAGGTGGTCGAGGGCGGGATCACCCGGTTCGTCGCCGTCTACCACTCGCAGATCCCCGAGACAGTGCTCCCGGTGCGCTCGGCCCGGCCCATGGACCCGGCCATCGTGGCGCCGCTGGGTGGCATCCTCGCCTACTCGGGCGCGCAGCCGCAGTTCATCGCCGCCATCAACGCGTCGGGCGTGCAGTCCGTGATCATGGACAGGGGCGATGCCGGCTTCCGGCGCGACCCCTCCCGCCGCGCCCCGCACAACGTGATCGGCACCCCGCAGACGTTCCTCGACCAGGCGCACGGCGACCGCACGGTGCCGCCTCCGCAGCAGCTCGCGTTCGCGGCCGAGGTCGGCAAGGGGACGGCCTCCTCGACCGGGTCGGCGGCGCACCGGATCGACGTCCGGATGTCCGGGATCCAGCGCACGGTCTGGGACTGGGACGCGGCCAGCGGCACCTATCTGCGCAGCGACGGCACCACGCCGTCGGTGTCGACCGCGGGCACGCGGCTGAGCGCCCGCAACGTGTTGCTGCTGGCGGTCCACATGGTCAACACCCAGTGGCGCGACCCTGCCGGCAACCCGGTGCCCGAGACGCAGCTGGTGGGCAGCGGGTCGGGCGTGCTCGCTAGCGGCGGCAAGTACGTCGAGCTCTCGTGGAGCAAGGAGTCGCTCGACGCGCGCGTGCTGCTCAAGGGGAAGGACGGCAAGGAGGTCCAGCTCGACCCGGGCACCACGTGGGTCGAGCTGGTGCCGACGAACGCGTCAGGCCTGTGGGGCATCGGCTGACCCCAGGCGCGGCTCAGAAGTAGTACGGGAACCGCGACCAGTCCGGGTCTCGCTTCTCCAGGAAGGAGTCGCGGCCCTCGACGGCCTCGTCGGTCATGTAGGCCAGGCGGGTCGCCTCGCCGGCGAACACCTGCTGGCCCGCCAGGCCGTCGTCGGCCAGGTTGAAGGCGAACTTCAGCATGCGGATCGCCTGCGGGGACTTGGTGGCGATGATCCGGGCGTACTCGATCGCGAGGCCCTCGAGGTCCGCGTGCGCGGCCACCTCGTTGACCGCGCCCCACCGCTCGGCGTCGTCGGCCGAGTACTCGCGGGCGAGGAAGAAGATCTCGCGGGCGCGCTTCTGGCCCACCTGCCGGGCCAGGTAGGCCGAGCCGTAGCCGCCGTCGAAGCTGCCGACGTCGGCGTCGGTCTGCTTGAAGCGTGCGTGCTCGCGGCACGCGATGGACAGGTCGGCGACCACGTGCAGCGAGTGCCCGCCGCCTGCGGCCCAGCCGTCGACGACGGCCACGACCACCTTGGGCATCGTCCGCATGAGGCGCTGCACCTCGAGGATGTGGAGGCGGCCGGCGCGCGCGGGGTCGATGTGGTCCGCAGTCTCGCGGGGCGTGCCCTCGCCGTCGGGCGCCGTCGTGTACTGGTAGCCGGACCGACCGCGGATGCGCTGGTCGCCGCCCGAGCAGAACGCCCAGCCGCCGTCCTTGGGGGACGGGCCGTTGCCGGTGAGCAGCACGGTGCCGACGTCGGAGGTCATGCGCGCGTGGTCCATGACCCGGTAGAGCTCGTCGACCGTGTGCGGGCGGAACGCGTTGCGCACCTCGGGGCGGTCGAACGCGACGCGGACCACGGGGAGGTCGCGGGTGCCGCCGGGGCCGCGCTCGACGCCCCGGTGGTACGTGAGGTCGGTGAGGTCCTCGAAGCCCGCGACGGTGCGCCAGCGCGTGGGGTCGAACGTCTCCGAGACACGCGCGGGGAGGTCGTCGGGCAGGGCCGCGGATGGGGTGCTCACGGCGGCCAGCCTACGGTCGCGACGGCCCGGGCAGGCTTGTGACGACATTCACAAGAGCCTTCGGCGTCAATGCGGCCGATTCCCCGACGGGCGGCGGGACGATGGACCCATGAGCAGCCTTCTCTCTCGCGAGGTGCTCGATCTGACCGTGATCGATCGTGACTTCTCGCACGACCTGTACGCCTACAACGCCGCCGTCTGCGACCGGTTCGCGGACGACACGGTGCCTCCGAGCCCCGGCACGCTCGAGCACCAGCCGGACCTCACGGAGTTCGTCGACTGACCGCGCCGCGCCGCGACGCCGCGGCGCACCGGTCGCCGGGGCGCGCGCCTGACTACTGTGGGCGCGTGCCCTCCGGTGATGTCTCCTCTCCCGCGGTCTGGTCGACGCCGCTGCGCACGCGGTTCCGCGGGCTCGACGTCCGCGACGGCGTGCTGCTGCGCGGCGACGCCGGCTGGGGCGAGCTCAGCCCGTTCTGGGACTACGACGACGACGAGTCGTCGACCTGGTTGCGCGCCGCCCGCGAGGCGGCCTTCGTGGGGTGGCCCGCTCCCGTCCGCGACTCGGTGCCCGTCAACGTGACCGTGCCCGCGGTCGGCCCCGAGAAGGCGCGCGAGATCGTGCTGGCCTCCGGGGGCTGCCGCACCGCGAAGGTCAAGGTCGCGCAGCGCTCGACGGCCCCCGATGCCGGCCGAGCCTCCGGGGTGCTGGAACCGGTGGCGGCCGAGGTCGAGCGGGTCGCGGCCGTCCGGGCCGCGTTCGAGGAGCTGTACGGGCCCGGTGCCGGCCGCATCCGCGTGGACGCCAACGGCGGCTGGTCCGTGGACGAGGCCGTGGCTCACCTGCGTGCGATCGACACCGCCGCCGGCGGGCTGGAGTACGCCGAGCAGCCGTGCGCCACCGTCGAGGAGCTCGCCACGCTGCGCCGGGCGCTGCTGCGGGCCGGCGTCGACGTCCCGGTCGCCGCCGACGAGTCCGTCCGGCGCGCGGCCGATCCCCTGCGGGTGGTCGCGCTGGAGGCGGCCGACCTCGTCGTGCTCAAGGTGCAGCCCCTCGGTGGGGTGCGGGCGTGCCTCGAGCTCGCCGAGCAGGTGGGGCTGCCCGTCGTGGTGTCGTCCGCGCTCGAGTCGTCGGTGGGGCTCGCCGCGGGCGTCGCGCTCGCGGCCGCGCTGCCGGAGCTGCCGTACGCGTGCGGGCTCGCGACGTCGCAGCTGTTCGCGCACGACGTCGTCGCCGTGCCCCTGCTACCGGTCGACGGTGCGCTGCCGGTGCTGGCGGCGGGGGACGCGCGCCTGGCGCCGGACCCGCCCGCGCTCGCGACCGCGGCGCCGTCGGACGACGTGCAGGGGGCCTGGCTCGCGAGGCTGGGACGCCTCGGGGCGCTGCTCGACGCGGGATCGTCGGCGGCGGCTCTCGCCCGGGGTCGATCGCTGGGCGCGGAGGGACGCCGATGAGTGCGGCCGGCCCGGGCGGGCTCCCGCCCGCGATCGCCGCCGCGCGGGCGCTCGTGGCCGAGCTGTGGATGCAGGGGGTGCGGGACGTCGTGCTCGCGCCGGGGTCGCGGTCGGCGCCGCTGGCCTACGCGCTCGCCGACCCGTCGGTGGCGCGGCGGATCACGCTGCACGTGCGGGTCGACGAGCGGGCCGCGGGCTTCCTGGCGCTCGGGCTCTCGCGGGGTGCCGAGCCGGTGACCCACGGGGCCGGGCCCGAGGGCGAGTGGCACACGGGTGTGCCGCGGCCGGTCCCCGTCGTGACGACGTCGGGCACCGCCGTCGCGAACCTGCACCCCGCCGTGCTCGAGGCGCACCACACGGGCGTGCCGCTCGTGGTGATCACCGCCGACCGCCCGCACGAGCTGCGGGGCACCGGCGCGTCGCAGACCACCGACCAGGTGGGGATCTTCGGCAGCTCGGTGCGGTTTGCGGCCGACGTCCCCGCGGCCGACGGCCGCGACGGCGAGGTGCGCGACCTGCTCGCCGTCACGGGCCGGGCGCTCGCCGCGGCGACGGGCCTGCGCGACCGCAACCCGGGCCCGGTACACCTGAACCTGGCGTTCCGCGAGCCGCTGCAGCCCCCGCTCCAGCCGGACCCGTCGGACTCGCGCCAGCACCGAGGCTCGCCTGTCGCCGACACGGGGATGTGGCCGGACGGGTACCGGCGCACCGTCGTCGTGCCCTC
The DNA here is from genome assembly GCF_049852175.1 of Xylanimonas sp. McL0601. Lineage (GTDB taxonomy): Bacteria > Actinomycetota > Actinomycetes > Actinomycetales > Cellulomonadaceae > Xylanimonas. The sequence continues at coordinate 3,628,303 of NZ_CP187527.1, read as the reverse complement.
GCTTGCCGCGGTCGACATCGCCGGAGCCGATCCCGCCCTCTTCGGCGACCCCGCGCGCACGCTCGTCGTCGCCGGCGACGGCGCCGGGCCCGACGCGCGGCGCATCGCCGAGGCCCAGGGCTGGCCGCTGCTCGCCGAGCCGTCCTCGGGGGCGTGCGGCGGACCGAACGCCGTCCAGGGGTACCGCTCGGTGCTCGGTGTCGAGGAGCTCGCGCGCGACGTCGAGCAGGTCGTCGTGCTCGGGCACCCCACGCTCTCGCGGCCCGTGCAGCAGCTGCTCGGGCGGGCCGACGTCGCCGTGACCGTCGTCGAGCCCGGGGGCGGGCCGTGGCCGGATGCCGCGCGGAACGCCGCAGCCGTGGTCCAGACGCTCGACGACCGGTGGTACCTGCCGCCGCGCGAGCCCCGCGACCCCGCGTTCCTCGAGCGGTGGCGCGCCGCCTCGCGCGCCGCGGCCCGCGTCATCGACCGCCTGACGTCCGACGACGCCGCACCGGGCCCGCTCGAGGCCGCGCCCCACTCGGCGCTCGCGGTGGCACGCGCGGTCGCGGAGGCGACGGGACCCGACGACGTCCTGGTCGTCGGGTCGTCCAACCCCGTCCGCGACCTCGAGCTGGTGCTCGGGCTCGACCGGGCCGACGCCGCCCCGCCCGAGGTCATCGCCAACCGGGGGCTCGCCGGGATCGACGGGATGGTGTCCACGGCCCTCGGCGTCGCGCTCGCCGCCGCCCGCCGCGGCCGGCGCACCCGCGCCCTGCTCGGCGACCTCACCTTCCTGCACGACGTCGGCGGCCTGCTCCGCGGGCCGTTCGAGCCCGCCGTGGACCTGCAGCTCGTCGTCGTGAACGACGACGGCGGCTCGATCTTCGCGACGCTCGAGCACGGGGCGCTCGCGGCCGCGTCGGACGCGGGGGCGAAGGTCTTCGAGCGCGTCTTCGGCACGCCGCACGGCGCGGACCTCGGCGCGCTGTGCGCGGGCTACGGCGTCGGGCACCGGGTGGTCAAGGACCTCGTGGGGCTGCGCGCGGCGCTCGCGGCGCGGGGCGCCGGCGTCGAGGTCGTCGAGGTCCGCGTGCCACGCGCGGGAAGACTTGCCGAGTCGCGAGCGCTGCACCAGGAGATCGTCGCGGCGGCGCGCGCGGCGGCCGTGACCGCTCGCGACGCGCCAGTCGAGTGAGCGATCGCAGAGAACTTTCAGGTACGACCCAGAGGCGCGTCAGGATCGTGGTGTTATCTCGGGTCAGGAGATCGTCGAGGAGGCCACAACTATGAGCACCGAGAACCACGACCAGCAGCCCGCTGCTCCCGAGGGGTCCGCGCCCGAGGGGTCACAGGCGGCCGAGCAGGTTCCCCCGACGGCGCCGCAGGTGCCGACGCCGTCCCCCGCGCCGACCGAGCAGGCGCCCGCGTCGCAGCCCGCCGCGCAGCCCCAGCCCGTCCAGCCGGTGAGCGCTCCCCCGCAGGAGCTCCACCCGCAGGCCCACGCGACGCAGGAGCTGCAGCACCCGCAGCAGCACGCGACGGCCCCCTACCCGCAGCAGTACGGCGGCGCGGGCCCGCAGCCGCAGTACGGCCAGTACGCGCCGGGCCAGCACTACGGCCACGCCCCGTACCCGCAGCAGGGCCACCAGCAGGTCCCGCCGCAGCCCCCGCACCGCGCGCCGTACCCGCAGCAGCAGCCGGCCCAGTACCCGCCGGGTGCCAGCTTCTCCAACCCGTACCTCACCCCGGCGTCGGGCCCTGACCAGCCGGGCCAGGAGCCCCGCGAGCGGGACTCCGGCGAGCGCAAGCCGCGCACGTGGCTGCTGGTGGGCAGCGCAGCCGTCATCGCGGCGCTGCTCGCGAGCGGCGGCACGGCAGCAGTCGTGCACGGGCTGGACGGCAACGGCACGTCGACGTCGATCTCCTCGCTCGGCGACCCGGGCCGGGTGGACTCGGCGCCGGTCAAGGACTCGACGGCCACGAACCCCGACTGGCAGGCGGTCACGGCAGCGGTGGCTCAGTCCGTGGTCTCGATCCAGGTCGCCAGCTCCCAGGGCGGCGCCGAGGGCTCGGGCCTCATCCTCGACAACAAGGGCCACATCCTCACCAACAACCACGTGGTCTCGGGTGCTCAGAACGACACGGTCCAGGTCACGCTCTCGGACGGCCGGCTCTTCCAGGCCAAGATCGTCGGCACGGACCCGACGACGGACCTCGCCGTCGTCAAGATCGAGAACGCGCCCAGCAGCCTGCGCCCGGTCGCGCTCGGCAACTCCGACGACGTCAAGGTCGGCGACCCGGTGCTCGCCGTCGGCAACCCGCTGGGCCTGGCCAACACCGCGACCACGGGCATCGTGTCCGCGCTCGACCGCCCCGTGACGGCGAGCGGCGAGGGCAGCAGCACGCAGGTGGTCACCAACGCCATCCAGATCGACGCGGCCATCAACCCGGGCAACTCCGGCGGACCGCTGTTCGACGCGAGCGGCCGGGTCATCGGCATCACATCCTCGATCGCGAGCCTGTCGAGCGGCGGCCAGTCGGGCTCGATCGGCCTCGGGTTCGCCATCCCGGTCAACCTCGGCAAGAACATCAGCGCGCAGCTCATCGAGAACGGGTCGGCGCAGCACGCGTTCCTCGGCGTCTCGATGCACGACGGCACGGCCACGGCCGACGGCGTCACGCGCCGCGGCGCGCAGGTCCAGGAGGTCTCGAGCGGGTCGCCCGCGGCAGCCGCCGGCATCAAGGTCGGCGACGTCGTCGTGGCGATCGGCGACCAGCCGGTCAGCAGCGCCGAGTCGCTCACGGCGTTCGTCCGCGAGCGCGAGGCCGGCGAGAAGGTTGCCCTGTCGGTGGTGCGCGGCGGCAAGGCGGAGCAGATCACCGTGACGCTCGCGGTGCGCGACGAGTCGACGCAGCAGAACCAGGGCGGCTCCGGCGACCAGGGCAACCAGGGCGGCCAGGGTGGCAGCCAGCAGCTGCCGCCGGGCCTCGGCGGCCAGGGCGACGGCGGCTCGGATGGCTCGGGCTCGGGCGGCTCGAACCAGGGCGACGGCGGTCTGTGGAACTGGCTGTTCGGCGGCAACTGACCGCCTGACCGCGAGGTGGTGAGAGGCCCGGCGCCGGAAGGTGTCGGGCCTCTCCCTATGCCTGCGGGGCCGTGGACTGGATCGTGGCCAGGGCGCTGCGCTCCAGGAAGTCGACCAGGTCCTGCGTCGGGATCGCCTCGTCCGTCGCCGCGTCGACGAGCGCCTGCTCCGCCAGGGAGATCCAGGCGCGCACGGCGACGCCGAGAAGGGGCGACGCGGTGACGCCGAGCTCCGTGACCATGTCGGTCGCGTGCCGGGCGAGCACGTCGCGCGCGTGCTGGATCGTCTCGCGCACCTGGGCGTCGCCCGACGACGCCCCGCGCACGATCGAGTAGAACGTCGCGTCGTGCTCCTGGACGAAGGCGACGAAGCGGGTCAGCACGTCGCGCAGGCGCTCGCGCGGGGGGAGCGCGGGGTCCGGCTCGGTGGCGTGCAGCATGGCGTCGCGCGCCGTGCGGACGATCTGCTGGTGCAGCCCCTGGCGGGTGCCGAAGTAGTAGAAGACGAGGCCGGGGGAGACGCCGGCCGCGCCCGCGAGGTCCTCGACGGAGATCGCCTCGAGCGGGCGGTCCGCCAGCCAGTCGACGCCGAGCGCCAGCAGCTGCTGGCGGCGCTCCTGCGGGCTGAGCCGCGTGCGGCGGCCGCGTCCCGAGGATCCGTGGAGCGCTGGTGGCATGGCCCGAGCGTAGCCCGGGAGGCGGCGGTGAGTCGTTGTTGAGTTGCCCTCAACAATCTATTGACGAGCCGTCAGTAGGGCCGCTAGGTTCGGCGTCTGTCCGGCGACATTGGAGTCGCCCGTGAGGAACGTGGGGCACACATGAGGTTCAGCTCGCTCACGCGGACGCGCAGAGGGCGCGTCCTGCTCGCAACGGTTCCGACCGTCGCGGCGCTCGCATTCGTCGGGGGAGGGGTGGCGCAGGGCGTCGTCCCCGTCTCGATGGCGGTGTCGGGGCAGCAGTTCAAGATCGCGGCCGACCGGCTCGAGGGCGACGGCTTCTCGCAGTACGCCGGCGTCGCACTGGAGACCGACAAGACCAAGCAGCACCCGGCCGCCATCGCCAACATCGACAAGGCCCAGCTCTACAACCTCTGCCAGTCGGTCAAGACACCGTTCGGCGTCAGCCTGCTGATCCACGCGGGCTCGAACCCCAAGAAGCCGGTAGAGGCGAGCGGCCTGCAGATCGGCATGGACAACCTCGCAGGTGACGCGACGTTCAGCGACATCCGGATCGGCGTCGACGCGTCGGCGGTGCAGACGAAGGCCGTGGGCAGCGTGAACGACTTCGCCATGGATGCCAAGCACGTCACGATCACCGACCTCCAGCAGGTGTCGTGGAGCACCCAGGCCGCGGTCTTCAAGCTCACCGACCTGAAGCTCGGCATCAACATGAACGGCGACGAGTGCTTCCCAGGCTGAGATTCCGTCAGTGGCGGCAGGGGCGTCCCTTCTGGGGCGCGCTCCTGACGATTCTTGCCGGCCTCGAGCTCTTCGTGTCCGGGCGGTTCGACATCGCGATGGGTGGCGTCGTCCTGCAGCTCGGGTTCTCCGGGCTGCAGACGACGATCATCCCGGTGGTGATCGTGCTGGCCGGCGTGCTGGTGATGCTCCAGCCGGTGCACCACGTCTTCTACGGTGTGATCGCGCTGGTCCTGTCGCTGTACTCGCTCGTCGCCGTGAACGGCGGCGGGATCGGCGTCGGGATGCTGCTGGGCGTCATCGGCTCGATCGTCGTGGTCTCGTGGATGGGGCGGGCGGTCGCCGCGGCGCCGCCCGTCCCGTCCGCCCCGCCGGCCCTGCCGGAGCCTGCCGAAGACCCGTTCCTGCTGTTCGACGACGGGCCGCAGCCCGACCCGCACACCCGGCGGTCCGTCGCGGCGGCGCTCTCGGTGGCTCTTGTCGCCGGCGGCCTCGCCGGAGCCGTGCCGGCCGAGGGGCCGTGCATCCTCGGGGTCATCCTGTGCGACCTGCCGTCGTCGACGCCGTCGCCGTCAGCCTCGGCGGACCCGTCCGCGGGCCCGTCCGCAGACCCGTCCGCCGTCCCGGCGCCTGACTCGTCAGCGTCGCCGTCGGTGGACCCGTCCACCGCGCCGTCGCCGTCGCCCGCCGACCCGGGCCTAGGCGGCGCCGTCGGCGCCGTCGTCGACGGCGTGCTCGGCGATGACGCCGGGGCGCAGGCGCCGGCCGAGCCTGCGCCGACCGGGAACGAGCCGCCGTCCGGCTCCGGCCTTACGGCCGAGGTGCCGCAGGACGTGCCGCTGCCGGAGGACGAGGGCCTACCCCTCGTCCTCGGCGGGAACGAGGACGTCGACGTCTACTCGGTCCCGGCCGAGCTCAAGGCCGCCGACCTCGAGATCTCGGGCATCAAGGCCGTCGCCCTCGTGTCGGTGCCGGTCGACGGCATCTCGGGCAAGCGCCGCAACGCGATCAAGCTGGTCGCCGACCACGTCAAGGTCTCGGGCTTCAGGCTCAAGACGTACGCCGACGGAGGCGCTGCCGGCACGAACACCATTGCCGACTTCGTCACGATGGACGGCGACGCGACCATGTACATCACGTCGCTCACGGCCAGCGGGCCCGACGGCGAGTCGCTCCGGCTCGACGCCGACAACCCGCCCGCGACGCTGACGGCGCTGGTCCTCGCGGCGCTCAACCCGACGGTCGGGCTGCTCGGCGCGACCTCGGACGAGCAGGTGTGGTCGGGGTTCCGCGAGAGCGTCTGGGCGAGCTGACGGAGCTGCCGCGGGGCAACGCAAATCACATGGGCGCAACTGTCGCCGAGGCGTACCATAAGGGCCTGTCGAATCGATTTGACGGGCGCGCCACGCGGCCCGCAGACACAGACGGGCCACCGTGCAGAACCTCACCGTCGGGCCGCCGACACGCCTCATCCTCGCCTTCACCCTTCCCCTGCTGATCGGCAACCTCTTCCAGCAGATCTACACGTTCACCGACGCGGCCGTCGTCGGCCGGCTCCTGGGTCTCGACGCGCTCGCCGCCGTGGGGGCCTCGGGCAGCCTCATCTTCCTGCTCGTCGGGTTCTCGTGGGGGGCCAGCGCCGGCCTCGCCATCCCCGTCGCGCGCGCGTTCGGTGCGGGTGACCTCGCCGGAGTCCGCCGCTACACCGCAGCGGGCGCCTGCGCGTCGGCCGCCATCGCCGCGGTGATCACCACGGTCGGGGTCGTGTTCGCCCGTGACCTGCTGCGCCTGCTCCACACGCCGCCGGAGGTCCTCGACCAGTCCGCGCTCTTCCTCACGGTGACGTTCGCCGGCGCGGGCGTGACGGTGGCGTTCAACTTCCTCTCCGCGACCATCCGGGCGCTCGGCGACAGCCGCACCCCGCTGTACTTCCTCATCGCCGCCTCGGTGCTCAACGCGGGCCTGGTGGTGCTGCTGGTCGGCGCCGCGCACTGGGGCGTCGCGGGGGCGGCTGCCGCCACCGTGCTGGCACAGCTCACCTCGGTCACGGCGTGCATCGTGCTGATCGTGCGCCGCATGCCCGTGCTGCACCTGCACCGCGAGGACTGGGCCGCGGCCCGTCACAGCCTGCGCGAGCCGCTGCGGACGGGCCTGCCCATGGGCTTCCAGATGTCCGTCATCGCGATCGGCGCCCTGGTGCTCCAGCTCGCGGTCAACGGGCTCGGCGCCGTCTCGGTCGCGGCGTTCACAGCCTCCATGCGCGTCGACCAGCTCGCCGTCGCGCCGCTCAACTCGTTCGGCGTCGCAATGGTCACGTTCGCCGCGCAGAACCGCGGCGCCCGGCAGTGGCACCGCATCCGGGTGGGTGCGTTCCGCACCAGCGTGCTCGCGGCGGGTACCGCCGTCGTGCTCGGCCTGGTGCTGGTCACGTTCGCGCAGCCGATCGTCGGGCTGTTCGTGGGCCCCGACCAGCCCGAGGTGCTCGGCATGGCCCGCACCTACTTCCTGGTCAACGGCGGGCTGTACGTGGTGCTGAGCCTGCTGTTCGTGCTGCGCAACGTCGTCCAGGGCATGGGGCTGTCGAGCATCCCGACCATCGCGGGCGCGCTCGAGCTGGTCATGCGCTCGACGGCGGCGCTGGTGCTCGTGCGCCACTTCGGCTTCGTGGGCGTCGCGTGGGCCGCGCCGCTCGCGTGGTTCGGCGCGCTGGTCCCGGTCGCTCTCGCCTGGGCGCGCCAGCGCCGCCTGCTGGCCGAGCGCGAGCGCGAGGACGCACGCACGCACGCGCAGCCGACGGCCGTGCGGGCGGACGCGATGCCGCTGCCGGCGCCGGACCTGACGCGGTCCGTAGAGCTGGCGGAGGTCCGCTGAGCCCGCTCCCGGTGAGGGCTCAGCCTCCCAGCGCCCAGCGCATCGGGACCAGCTTCGCCTCCGACTCCGCCAGCTCCGCTGCCGGGTCGGACGCCGCCACCACGCCGCAGCCCGCGAACAGGCGGACGCGGTGCGGGTGCATGTCGTCGATGCGGGCCGAGCGCAGCGCGATGCCCCACTCGCCGTCGCCGTCCGCGCCCGTCCAGCCCACCGGGCCCGCGTAGCGGCCGCGGTCCATGCCCTCGATCTCGCGGATGAGGTCGCGCGCACGCGCCGTCGGCGTGCCGCACACTGCGGCCGACGGGTGCAGCGCCGCCGCCAGCGCCAGCGACGACGGCGCCCCCGTGCGGTCCAGCACCCCGGTCACGTCGGTGGCGAGGTGCATGACGTTGGGCAGGTGCAGGACGAACGGCTGCTCGGGCACGTTCATCGAGGTGCAGAAGGGCTCGAGCGCCCGCGCCACGGAGACGACGGCGTGCTCGTGCTCCTCGAGGTCCTTCGACGAGCGGGCGAGCTGGGCCGCGCGCAGCAGCGCGTCGTCGTCGGTCATGCCCGGCTCGCGGCGGATGGTCCCGGCGAGGACGCGGGAGGCGACCAGGCCCTTCTCGGAGCGCACCAGCAGCTCGGGTGTGGCCCCCACCATGCCGGCCACGGAGAACGTCCAGGTCGCCTCGTAGGCGGCCGCGAGGCGCCTCAGCAGCCACCGCGGGTCCAGCGGGCCCTCGGTGGTCACGACGACGTCGCGCGCGAGCACCACCTTCTCGAGCCGGCCCGCCTGGATGCGGGCGACGGCGTCGGCGACGATGCCGGGCCAGTCGGGCGCCGCGACGGCGCCGTCGGACTCCGTCACCGCGCCCGGCGCCGTGACCGGCGTCCGGCGCGACGGGGCGAGCAGGGCGGCCGTCGGGGCGGCGCCGAGCCCGGGAGAGATCGTGGTGATCCAGGCCTGGTCCCCACGGCGCCCGACGACGACGCGGGGCACCACGAGCACGCCGCCCTCCTCGGAGGCCGGGTCGAACGCGAACGAGCCGAACGCGATCGGCCCGCTGCCTGGCAGGCGGACGTCGTCGCGCACGACGGCGCGCTCGAGCACCGCCTGCCACGCGGCCTCGGCGTCGGCGAACCGGCCGTCGCCACGCGAGGTGACGCGGAGCGCCTCGCCCCAGGCGACGAGGCCGTCGCCGCGACGCACCCAGGCGAGGGGGCGTGCGTCGGGCAGGAGGTCGACGAGCGTGGTGAGGCCGTCGTCCGGCAGGTCGACGGGTGCCGTCCGGACCACCAGTCGCCGAGCCTCGGAGGCCGGCGGGGCGTGGTCGGGCCGGCCGGCGGGCCGGCCTGCGGGCTGGGGGAATGCGGTCGCGGACATCGCCGTCCAGCGTAATCCCGGTCCCGCCCCGCCCTCGAACCGTCAGATCTGCACCCACCTCCGTGCTGGTGTGGCTCTGGCAACCGGAGGGCGCCGGGAGGCATGTCAGATGCACGCGCTCGCCTGCGTCCGACAGGCCGGGGGCGCGTGCGAGCATGAGCGCATGCCCCGCGCCAGCCTGGAGAAGAAGCCCGCCGAGGTCGCGTCGATGTTCGACGGGATCGCCGAGCGCTACGACCTCGTCAACGACCTCGTCTCCCTCGGACAGGACCGGCGCTGGCGCCGCCTGGTGCGCGAGGCCGTCGCGGCCCTGCCGGGCGAGAAGGTGCTCGACCTCGCGGCCGGCACGGGTACCTCCAGCGAGCCGTTCGAGCTCGACGGCGCCTCCGTCGTCCCCTCCGACATCTCGCTCGGCATGCTCACGGTGGGCAAGCGCCGCCGCCCCGACCTGCCGTTCGTCGCGGGCGACGCGACGGCGCTGCCCTTCGCCGACGGCGCGTTCGACGCCGTCACGATCAGCTTCGGCCTGCGCAACGTCGTCGACACCGCGGGAGCGCTGAAGGAGATGCTGCGCGTGGTCCGGCCCGGGGGCAGGATCGTCGTGTGCGAGTTCTCGACGCCGACCTGGGGGCCGTTCCGCACCGTGTACATGGAGTACCTGATGCGGGCGCTGCCGGTGGTCGCGGGGGCCGTGACGCGCGACAAGGGCTCGTACGAGTACCTCGCCGAGTCGATCCGCTCGTGGCCCGACCAGGCCGGGCTGGCGCACCTCATGCTCGACGCCGGCGGGGAGAGCGTGGCGTACCGCAATCTCACCGGGGGCATCGTCGCGCTGCACCGCGCGAGCAAGCCCGCCTGACCGGCCCGGCCACCGGGCACACAAGGACCTTCGGCCCACCATCTCGGGCCGTCCGGCGGGCCGGGATCGTCCGATCCGGGTCCGCGGCGGGGTGAGGATTTCCCCGGTCGTGCTGCAGGTCAGCGGCACCACGTGGTCAGCGCTACCCATGCGGGCGCCGGAGTGGCTAAGGTGACCCAGAAGTTGTGACCCGGTTCACAAGGCCGCGTCAGCATGACCTTGATGAGGAGGTGGGAACGTGCGCGCAGGAGCGAACGACGACGTCGACGTGATCGTCGTCGGCGCCGGTCCCGCGGGCTCCTCGACGGCCCACTGGTGCGCCTCGGCGGGCCTCGACGTGCTGCTGCTCGAGAAGTCGGCCTTCCCTCGCGACAAGGTCTGCGGCGACGGCCTCACCCCCCGCGCGGTGGCCGAGCTGGCCCGGATGGGCGTCGACATCGACACGGCCGACGGCTGGATCCGGAACGAGGGTCTGCGGGTGCTCGCCGGCCGCCGGTCGTGGGAGCTGCCCTGGCCCGAGGTCGCGGCGTTCCCCGGCTACGGCATGGCCCGCTCGCGCGCGACGCTCGACCACCGCCTCGCCCAGCACGCCCAGCGCAGCGGCGCCAAGCTGCTCGAGCGCACCAAGGTCACCGGCCCGCTCCAGGACGAGCGCACCGGCCGCGTGGTCGGCGTCCACGCCCAGACCGCGGACAAGCGCGAGGTCGTCTACCGCGCCCCCGTCGTCGTCGCCGCCGACGGCGTCAG